>JBEBCJ010000130.1:0-6731 GCA_041157865.1 Bacteroidota bacterium | reverse complement strand
CTTCGTGCGTTACAACCTGGGCGATAAGATCTAAATCTCTACAAACCATCGAGAGGTGGACATGACACCGGTGTACAAGCGAATCCTACTCAAACTCAGCGGGGAATCGCTGATGGGCCAGCAGCACTACGGTATAGACGCTGCTGCCTTGCGATCGTTTGCCGAAGATGTCAAAGAAGCCTATGATCTCGGTATCGAGATCGGCATTGTGTTCGGTGGTGGCAATATCTATCGCGGTATGCAGGCAGAGGAGATGGGAATCGATAAGGTTTCCGGAGACCATATGGGTATGCTTGCCACGGTTATTAATTGTCTTGCGTTCCAAAATGCTCTCGAATCATTAGGTGTCCCTACGCGATTGCTCAGCGCAATTCGTATGGAACAAATCGCCGAAGGTTTTATTCGACGTCGTGCAATGCGCCACCTGGAGAAGGGGCGCGTTGTCGTTTTTGGGGCAGGTACAGGTAACCCATACTTCACAACCGATACAGCAGCCGTACTCCGTGCAGTTGAGATCGAAGCAGATGTTGTGATCAAGGGTACGCGTGTGGATGGCATCTACGACAAAGACCCAGAGAAACACGCGGATGCTGTCCGCTTTGATACGATCTCATATAAAGAGACACTGGAGCGCAACCTTCGAGTGATGGACATGACGGCCATCACTATGGCCTCTGAGAACAACAAGCCAATACTGGTCTTTAACATGAATGAACGTGGGAACCTGCGCAGGCTGATGCTTGGCGAGCCGGTGGCCACAGTTGTAAAGGACATCTGATATGCCAGTCAAAGATATTGTCGACAGCGCCTCACAAAGCATGGCCAAGGCCGTAGAGCACGTGCAGAACCAACTTGCAAAAGTGCGCACCGGGCGCGCCTCAGCGTCGATGCTCGATTCTGTTAAGGTTGAATACTACGGAGAGCCGACGCCCATTGGGCAGGTAGGTAGTATCTCTGTTCCCGACGCCCGTACTATCGTAATCCAGCCATGGGACCGCACAGTGTTGGGTCCGACGGAGAAGGCCATCCTTGCGGCAAACCTTGGGGTAACGCCACAGAACGATGGACAGATCATTCGCATATCTGTTCCGCCCCTTACCGAGGAACGCCGCAAGGACATCGTTAAGCAATGCAAGAAGATCGTCGAAGAAGGAAAGCTTGCCGTACGAAATGTGCGCCGCGATGCAAACGAGGATCTCAAGAAGGCAGAAAAGACAGAGCACTTTAGCGAAGATGATCGCAAACGTGGCGAGGACGATATTCAAAAGCATACAGATAAGTATGTGAAGGATCTCGACACGATACTTGGTGCAAAAGAAAAAGAAGTAATGGAAGAATGATCATGAAGTCTTTCCGACGTGGAGCATTTCTAACAGCACTCATCATGAGTGCTGTTGTTGTATATGCCGATGGTGTGAAGTTTACCACCATCACAACATGGAACGAAGCATTAGAGCTTGCAAAGAAGGCTAACAAGCCGATCTTTCTTGATGCCTATACCGACTGGTGTGGTTGGTGCAAGGTGATGGACAAAGAGACCTTCTCCGATGAAAAGGTTGCCGCATTCATGAATGCAAATTTCGTGAATGTTAAGATGGAGATGGAAACCGGCGAGGGTATTGATGTTGCGATGAAATATCGCATCAGTGCATTCCCAACGTTCAAGGTGTTTGCCGTTGATGGGTCGCCCACCTACACAGTGATGGGCTACCAAGAGCCAAAGGAATGGCTCAAGACTCTCGAGATGATGACAGATCCATCAAAGGCCCAAACAGCAAAGGGCATTAGCCCCCAACTACGACTCAGCTTTCCAGAGTGGCATCGTGGCGCATACCATAAGGGCAAGAGCAAAAAGATTGCTGATGCAAAGACTGTTCAGTCATGGTTTGAAGAGCAGCAGGACAAGTACAGCGAAGTAGCATGGTGTATCATCACACGTTATCAGCTCACAGAGGCACAACAGGCATGGATTCTTGAGCATGAATCCGAGTATCGTGCATTGTATGGTGATGAGTTTGATCAGATTGTGCAGAAGCATGCACAAACGGTGTTCAATGCTGCTGTAGAAAAGAAAGACAAGTCGCTTCTGGAGAAGGCATCGGACCTCTTTACGAAGACCGTACCCACGGAAGCAGAGTCGATGCGCGAGCGTCTGCGAGCAATGTATTACAACCGCACTAGCGACTGGAAGCAGCTCGGAGATGCAGTTGACAAGATGTCGCAAACAGCAGATGCTTCAGCTGCGAGCATCAACGAGTTTGCGTGGAACATGTACGAAAAGTGCGAAGACAATCCATCGCTCGTAAAGGCAGCAGATGCGATGAGGCGCACAACCAAGGACCTCGAAGCAAGTCAGTGGGCATTCGTTGACACTTATGCCGCATTGCTCTACAAGACAGGTCAGTACGACATCGCCGAAGAACAAGCTCTGCGTGCTATTGAAATGGGCAAGGAGTCTAAGGCGGACGTTTCGGAGACAGAAGAACTTCTAAAGAAGATTCGCGCAGCGAAGGCATCGAAGAAGTAGCACCTATGAGTAATGCCATTGTTTTGTTGTCAGGGGGCATGGATAGCTGTGTCACAACAGCACATGCCATCAAAGACGGGCACACTGTCTACGCCCTGCATGTGAACTATGGTCAGCGCACACAAGCACGTGAACTTAAAGCCTATCACGACATCTGCGATCACTACAGCATTGATCACCGACTCGTTGTCGATATCTCGCACCTGGCCGCCATCGGCGGCAGCAGTCTAACAGATCGGACGATGCAAGTGCCGAGTGCCGAGTGCCGAGTGCCGAACAGCTCCGTCATTCCCGCTTCGGACGTCATTCCCGCTTCGGACGTCATCCCCGCCTCGGACGTCATTCCCGCGAAAGCGGGAATCCATCTGGCCCCCCGCTTCCGCGAGGGCGACGATACTATTGACCGCGAGGGCGACGAGGTTGTTAAGATCCCCAATACCTACGTACCATTTCGTAATGCGAACATCCTGGCCATCGCAACAAGCTGGGCCGAGGTTGTAGAAGCTAACCATCTTTACATTGGTGCTGTCGAGGAAGACTCCTCGGGTTATCCTGATTGTCGAGAGGTATTCTTCCGTGCATTCGAAGAAGTGATTCGTACTGGTACAAAGCCCGGCAACGACATCACCATTGAAACGCCGCTTATTCATCTCAGCAAGGGGCAAATCGTACGCAGTGGCATAGAGCTGCAAGCCCCATTGCATCTATCATGGTCGTGCTACTCCAACGAGGACCTCGCATGTGGCGTATGTGATTCGTGCGCGTTAAGGCTAAAGGGATTTTCTGAAGCGGGAGAGGTAGATCCGATAGGGTACAAGGGTACGGGGGTACGCTAGGGTACACAAGAGTACAAGAGGGTACACAAGGGTACACAGGGGTACGCTAAGGCAAGTTAGACTTTAGGGTTCTGATTGTTTGCGAGAGCAAACGCCTAAGACTCTTGCCAATTGTTCTGATTTCCTCTGCCTCGTCACCTGATAGCAATTGTGGTGTGCTGGTAAGGATACCAAGCCAGTATGCACATTCTGCGAGCTCTTTCTCTGCAATCTTGAGTTTGTGCAGATAATCTTTGCGAGATTCAGCATATCGACTTTCACGAATGTTCGCGCCTACCGAGGTGCCACTTCTATAGAGCTGCAGTAATGAATTCCGATTAGTCGAACTACTGTTCTCATGCATATAGCAGCACTTACGAATGGCCATTGCCAAATCAACTGACAGCGTGTCAAGTTGTCTAATTGACGAAGAGTCTGCGTAAAAGTCAAAGGGTGATGGTTCCATACCCCTACAGTGTCTGAACACAAACCTTTCGTGACAGTCCGTACCCCCGCGTACCCTTGTGCCCCTGCGTACCCTTGTACCCAAAAGCCTTTGCCGTAGCACAACTCTCTACTCTGTACCATAGCATTGCAGCCTTCCATGTATCTAGGAGGAAAGGCAATGTGTAGTTCACGAGCGATGCTTGTTTCATGTGGGATGATGCTGAGTGCATTCCCAATTCTTGCGCAGGAGATAGTCCTGCGGTCTGCTGTGATTGCAGGTGGCGGTGTCTCGCATGCACGGGAGACGCAGACGAATCATGTTCTGTCGTCAACTGTTGGTCAGGCAGTGATCTCGCGCCATGTGCAGCAGGAAGGACTCAATCGTTACGAGGGCTTCTGGGTCCCGTGGCCAGCTGCAATAGTGAGTGTTGACGAAACAGAGGATGTGTTTGCACTGCGGGCATTCCCCAATCCATTTTCGACGTCAACTCGTATCGAGATCGCAGACGATGTTGTAAGCGATGTTGAAATCGCACTCTATACCCTAGCCGGCATGCGTGTTCGCAGCATGTATCAGGTGCAACTCGTTGATGGCCAGCGAAGTATAGAGCTGACGTCAAACGATGACAACGACGTGCCCCTTTCATCAGGGCAGTATATCTGCATGGTAGCAGGGCGCAATCAGGCCGGCGCGCAAGTGCGCGCATACACTACTGTCACGATTCTCAAGTAGCATGTTTTGCTGCTGTCCTAAATAAATGTATCACCACATACTGGAACAACCATGAATCGACTAATCCAACTAACACTGATTGCAACTTGTATGGTTGCAGCAATGATGTGCACATACACAGCACACGCTCAGGTATCGCGTACCATATCATACCAAGGTTTACTAACAGAACCAGATGGACGTCCGATAGCCGATGGTGACTATCAGATGATCTTGCGTCTCTATGATGCACCTACAGGAGGAACATTACTGTGGGAGGAGACGCAAACAGCAGAGGTAGAGAAGGGGCTCTTCAGTGTCTATCTGGGAGAAACGCAGCCAATGATCGGCGTCAACACATCACGTCAACTATACTTGGAAACCGCTATTGTTGGCAGAGCCCCCTTCCCACGCACGCGCATGGCAATGGTGCCGTATGCGATGAACTCGCTTCGTGCTGACTCAGCCGATGCGCTTACATCAGATGCAACGGGAGTGGTAACAAGCCTCAATGGTGCCGAAGGTGCATTGCAGATCAGCGGACGTGCAGGGATACTTGTTGTGCAAGAAGGAGATGTCTCCTACATCCAATTGGCGGCACAGCCTACAGGTATTCAAACGATCACAACAGGTGAAAGCACACTGCGCATTGTCAATGCTTCCGGTCCGACAGTATCGATGGACGTCAGAGACGGCGCAATCTCAACCGTGAAACTCGCAGAAGGTGCAGTAGGTTCAAGCAAGATCGCAGATGGTGCTGTTTCCAACGGTAAAATCGCCAATGGTGCTATCAACAACAGTAAACTTGCAGATGGATCGGTTACGGCTTCAAAACTTGCAGCTGGTGTTATCCCATCAAGCTTCCCTGCAAGTGGTCCAGCAGGAGGCGACCTCACAGGATCATACCCTAATCCGATGATCGCTAATTCTGCCGTCACGAATAGTAAACTTGCAGATAATACTGTTACATCCTCGAAGATCGTTGATGCTGCTATTACAAACACCAAGCTCCAGGATGGTGCTGTGTCGACAGCAAAGATTGCCGACAACTCCGTTTCAAGTATCAAGCTCTCGACCACCGGTGTTGCAGCGGGTACGTATGGCAACGAGCTAAACATTCCGCAGATCACGGTCGACAGCAAAGGCCGAATCTCTGCGATTGAAAACCGATCGGTACAGAACTTCCCGTATATCGTTCCGGCAGGGGGCGACCTCACAGGTACCTTGCCTGCCCCATTGATTCGCGACAACGCAGTGGTTACATCAAAGATCCTTGACACAGCCGTTACAACGCAGAAACTCGCACGTTACTCTGTAACGAATGATAGGATTGCAGATGATGCTGTGAACTCGCAAAAGGTTCAGGATCACACATTAACTGTGCAGGACCTAGCACCCGGCACTATCCCTGCCACACTGCCGCCATCGGGTCCGGCAGGGGGCGATCTGGCGGCTAGCTACCCCAACCCTGTTCTGGCAACCACAGCCGCCGCTGGTAGCCGTGTTGTTGACGCCGTTCGAACAACGTTTATCAACGGCGACCCCGACATCAACACCGCCAATAACGTTGTGGTGCTTGACCCCTCAGGTAGGCTGCCATATACGACAGTTGCAACGATGGGCGACGTTAAGTACTCCTATGCTACTGCCAACCACAATGGATGGTATCGTTTGAACGGTCAGTCCATTGCCTCGCTGCCAGCCACAGCTCAAAACACCGCAGCCATCCTTGGCTTCGTGGGCAATCTTCCCGACACTCGGGACATGATCGTCAAACATCGGGATGAACTCAACACAGGTGGAGGGGGCGCAGAGTCCGTTGGTAGCACTTCCGGTAGCAATGCCACTTTCATTGCTGCATCAAATCTACCATCCTTAACAGGTGTTACGACTTCGGATGGGGCGCATATCCACTCCATCACCGACCCAGGGCACTCACATACCTATAATCACGGAGTGGAACCCGACGACACAGGCATTGGATCGAGCTTTAGCGAGTTCACCACCATTCCGGGCACTCACCCGGGCGTAATCGGCGTATCCGGTACAGGCATTTCTATCGACAGTAATGGAACACACAGTCATAATGTTACGGTAAACGGTGGCAGTGCCCATACGGCCATAGATAACAGACAGAAGAGCCTGAACTTGAATATGTTCGTCTATCTGGGATACTAGGTAGGGGTACCAGGGTACTCAAAGGTACAGGGGTACAAGGGTACAAGGGTAC
>JBEBCJ010000129.1:0-3725 GCA_041157865.1 Bacteroidota bacterium | reverse complement strand
GCTCAGACAAAGCGCACCGGCTACATGTCGATCACATCAGATCTGTTCGTAGGAATCGCTGCAGAGCTTCCCTACCTCAAGACATTGCTCTGGTATGCCGGTACGGTTGGAGAACTCAGCGCCGTTGACGATGCAGTCCTGAGATCGTGCATCGACCGAAGGATTGACGTTATGCTCATTGGTGACGATCCATTCCTGCTGCGTACGGATTTACCGCAGAGTGTGAAGTTTTTCCGCGAGTTTGGCGCATCGATGCTCGGTGTACAGATCATTGCCAACGACAACGGACAGCGTCGCTATGCTGGTGTCCTCGGAGACCCCGTTACCGCTGGAATGAGCATCATCGAATGTGAACTTCCGCGTCTTAACCACCACCGCGGCGTGAAATACCAGCCAAGCGTGGCCTTTGCTGCCTCCGGAGGCATGCCGATGATGCGCAATGCGGACGACTCTGGATGCGTTGGCTTGCGCTATCAACGAGACACATACCGGTCTATCATCCTAGGCATTAACGCCTCGCGTTTTCTCGACGGCGGGCAGCGAACAATCATTCTTGATAAGGGGCTTGCATGGCTCGAAGGTGCAACCGATGCAGATCCGATCGATACGACCACTACATCTGTCGACAACCAAGTTGATGCATCGACTGTGGGCCTCACGATATCTGCCTTCACGCATGGACGCACGCTGCACTGGAGCGCCACTAACAGCGGTCTTGGCAACATGACAATCGAGCTGTATGCGTCTACTGGACAGCGGATCGCCGAGATCTACGCGGGCTCAGATTTGCAGCCTTCGGGCAGCATGGACTTGCAGCATGTAAGCTCGGGCTGCTATCACATTATCGCTCGATCGCATGAAAACCTGCTGCATCGTGCAATCATTATGAGGTAGACCAACTGCGTGGCCTTATTCTCGACAAGATTCCGGCGGACACCAGCCGATGTTCCAGATCATGTTTTCGGACATGATGTCGACAAGGACGTAGCTTACCTGATTGACCAAGGAAAGCGTCATCTCAAATCATTCAACGCCGACCTTGTCGAGCGTGCCTTTCGCTTTTGTGTCAAAGCGCACGAAAAAGATGTGCGCGTCTCGGGAGAGCCATACTACACTCACCCTGCTAATGTTGCCCTGATCGTTATTCGCGAGATCCCACTTGACGATGTCAGTGTTGCGGCGGCATTGCTTCATGACGTAGTCGAAGACACGAGCTTCTCGCTTAAGGATGTTCAGGCCGAGTTTGGCAGCAGCGTTGCCAGCATTGTGGACGGTGCAACAAAGATTAGCGATGTGTTCAAGAGTCGCGAGATCACACAGGCCGAGAATTATCGTAAGCTGCTGCTCTCGCTTGTAAACGACGTACGCGTGATCCTTGTAAAGTTCGCAGACCGACTCCACAACATGCGCACTATCGACTCGCTGCCGCGTCCGCGACAAGAGCGTCTTGCCCGCGAGACCATGGAGCTCTACGCCCCCTTTGCTCACCGCTTCGGACTGGGCTCGATGAAGTGGGAGCTGGAAGATCTCTCCTTTAAGGTGCTTAACCGCGAAGCCTACGACGATATCAAGCGCAAACTGAATCTCTCACGTGAAGAGCGCGAGGCATTCATCGAGAAGTTCGTCAAGCCCATCAGCGACAATCTCTCCGATCACAAACTCAAGTTCGAGATCAGCGGACGTCCAAAGCACCTGTATTCGATCTATCGGAAAATGATCGTACAGAACAAGAGCATCGACGAATTATTCGACCTGATGGCCATCCGGATCATCCTTGATACGCAGGAGAACAACGACTGCTTCTTAGCCTATGGGGTTGTAAGCGAGATCTATCGCCCCGTACCAGAGCGTTTCAAAGATTTTATCAGTGTGCCCAAGAAGAACGGCTACCAGTCGCTGCACACCACACTGATGAGCAGCGACGGTAAACTGGTTGAGGTACAGATACGCACTCGCGGGATGCATGATCTTGCCGAGCGCGGCGTGGCAGCCCACTTCCGATACAAGGCCGAATCGGGCGCAACCGCTGCCTGGGTCGAAGCCAAAGACCTTGAAGAATGGGCAGATTGGGTGCGCGATGTCTTCGAAAATGCCAGCGACGAGGCAGCGCACGAGCTGTTGGAGAGTTTCAAGCTCAATCTCTATCAAGACGAGATCTACTGCTTTACCCCAAAGGGCGACCTTCGAATCCTGCCAAAGGGTGCAACACCGATCGACTTTGCCTTCGATATCCACTCGCAAGTTGGTGCCCGATGCATAGGCGCAAAGGTCAACGGCAAGATCGTACCGCTGGATCATCAGCTCAAGACTGGCGATCAGGTCGACATTCTGACTTCGAAGAACCAATCGCCGCACAGGGACTGGGAACGTATTGCAGTTACGCACAAAGCCAAGACACATATTCGGCGGATTCTTAATGACGAACGCAGGGCTCGTGTTGCCGAGGGCAAGGAGCTCTGGGAGAAAAGAGCAAAGAAGCTCGGCCTGCATGTCAATGACGATGAGTTGGAAAAACTCCTCAGCACCACCAAGTATGGCGGACGAACAGAGTTCTACGCCGCCATAGGAACATCTCTGATCGGTATTGAATCTGCCGGAGAACTTGTTCAGGAACTTCAGCGTCCAAGTTCTCAACCGAAAGACATCGCCCCTTCTGTAAGCTTTGACCAGTTCAGCGGTACTGCGCGCAAGTCTGCAAATGGCATTCAGATTGTTGGACAAGGGGCTCAGAGTCAGCGCATACTTTATTCCTATGCCCGATGCTGCAACCCTATCCCCGGAGACAACGTCGTGGGAATAGTTACCATTGGAAGCGGCATCAAGGTGCACCGGGCCTCGTGCCGGAATGTGACTGATCTGAATGAAAAGCTCAGAACCCGAATTGTAGACCTCGATTGGTCATCATCCGAGTCAGGCGAATTCCTTGCTGCAGTCAAGATCACCGGAGACGACCGTCCAGGCATGCTTAATGAAATCACAAGTGCGGTGATATCTGTGCAGAACACCAACATTCGCGGTGTTAACATCGACGCCTTCGATTCGATGTTCGAGGGCATACTCACGGTATTCGTTCGCGACCTGCCGCATCTGCAGAAGATCTTTGACCGTTTGCGCAAGATCAAGGGCATCAAATCGATCGAGCGATTTGAGGGGTGATTCCGGCACGAACCGTTCGTATATTTGACGAACTTTTTTCACTACCAAGACAGGGTCGACTGCGGTGGATCTCCAGGTCGTCTTATTCACGCTCTTTGCAATCGGTGCGATAGTCTCGGCACTTTTCACCGTAACGCGCAAGAACCCAGTGTCGTCTGCGATGTCGCTCGTGGCACATTTTTTCATGCTCACAGGTCTCTACCTAACCCTACAAGCCCAGTTCGTTGCCGCCGTGCAGGTTCTGGTCTATGCTGGTGCGATCATGGTTCTGGTGGTATTCGTGATCATGCTTCTCAACGTCGGACGTGAAGTGCAGCAGTCGGGTCCACGTACGCTCCGCACGACGATATCGATCGTTTCGGCGGCAATCATTGCCGTGATGATCGCCAGCGTGCTCCTGTCGAAACCAACGGGCTATAATGAGCTTCATGCCAACGCTTCCACCATGGGCAGCACGGCAGAGATCGGCAAGACGCTGTTTACAGAGTACATCTTTCCTTTCGAGGCCGTTTCCCTGCTGCTTCTTGCAGCCCTTATCGGAGCAGTAGTTCTTGCCAAGCGCCATGTGA
>JBEBCJ010000128.1:0-8785 GCA_041157865.1 Bacteroidota bacterium | reverse complement strand
CTTTGCATACAGCAATCGCAAAAAATCATAGATCTCCGTTACTGTTCCTACAGTAGAGCGGGGGTTCAATCCAATGCTTTTCTGCTCAATCGAAATTGCGGGTGATAGTCCTTCAATGACATCAACATCTGGTCGCTTGATGACACCAAGAAACTGACGTGCATATGAAGATAAGCTCTCAACGTAGCGCCGTTGGCCCTCGGCAAAGACAGTATCAAAGGCCAGGGAGCTCTTACCGGAACCGCTGAGTCCAGTGATGACAACGAGCTGATCGCGAGGGATGTCTACCGAGATATTCTTGAGGTTGTGCTCTCGAGCTCCACGAACCCGGATTACGTCATCTAACTGTTCCATAATAGAATCAAATTTACGCTATAAACATCTGACTATTTGCATAAGAACTGACTGATGGTCATATTTGCGACTGTTAGTCAGAACACAATTTATCATCGGATCCAACTATGTACACACGTATTGGGGTGTCTCTCCTATTAGCGGTCGTTTTATGCTTCAACCTGTCAGCTGGGACACGCCAATTGTCTCTTGACGAGGCTATCGAGATTGCACTGAAGCAAAACAAGAGCATCGTTGTTGCAAAGCTGAACGTCAAGAAGGCCGAATCCCAGGTTGTCGAGGCGTATGGGACAGCAATGCCTTCTCTTAATGTCAGTGCTGGGTTCAACCACAACATTCAACTGCCGGTGTTCTTCTTCCCGGCCGGGCCAAATGGTGAAGTTGCCCCGATACGCATTGGGCAAACGAATGTCTACTCCATGACTGCTCAAGTACAGCAGATATTGTTTAATGGGGCGGTTATTACAGCCATCCAATCTTCAAAACTTTATACTGATGCGGCTACGGCGCAACTTGATGCGGCCGTTGCCGAGGTTGTAACAGAAACCAAGAAAAAATATTACCAGGCCCTGGCTGCCTCGGCATACTATACGGTTGCGTCATCAACGTTGGACAATGTCAAAACGACACGTGAAACGATCACTGCACTGTTCAATGAAGGACTTGTTGCGGAATTCGACAAGATTCGAGCAGACGTTGCGGTCGCAAACGTCGAGCCGTTGGTCATCGATGCAGAATCCGGTCGATACGCGGCACAGGCAGCACTGCAGACATATCTGTCCATGGATTTGGAAGACACAATCGTGGTAACTGCTGGTGACCTGCCAGAGCCTTCGGAGATTCCCAACATTGACGAGGCTCTCAAGCTTGCAATGGCATCCAATTATGACCTTCAAGCACTTGGTTTGCAAATCGAACTGGCGAAGAAGATGATCGACGTGCAAACGTCGGATTACTATCCAACGCTGGCTGCATTTGGTCAGTGGCAACAGCAGGGCCAGAGCGATTCTTTCAATGATTTCCGCTCAGCAACGAGCTCGCTTGTTGGTCTGAATTTTTCAATGAATCTGTTCAATGGTCTTCGCACCAAAGCAAAGGTTGAGCAATCACAGATTGACGTAGCATCCGCGTCAGAACGGAAGGCACAGATTACAGACATGATCAAACTGCAGACGCGCACGATAATCAATCAACTGGCATCGGCAAAAGCCAGAATCAATGCCCAACGATCATCGGTTGGACAGGCACAGCGGGGCTATGAGATTTCCCAGATTCGCTACAAGGAAGGCACTGGTAACATTCTTGAAATCAGTGATGCCGAGACAGCTCTCTCTCGTGCCCAGGTAAACGAGATCTCGGCTCGACTCGACTACCATACCATGCGTGCCGATTATGAGCGGGTAACAGGACAAATCGATGAACGCTATCGCCGAATGGTAAAGTAGCGAGAACACAAATGGGAATTCAAGAACGGAAAGAACGAGAACGTGGACAGCGTAGGAATGCGATACTGTCATCTGCACGCACCGCCTTTATCAAGCACGGATTGGCTACGACGTCCATGGATCGAATTGCCAAGGAGGCGGAGCTTGCCAAGGGAACACTCTACCTGTACTTTCACAGTAAGGATGAGTTGCTCATGGGGCTCATTTCAAATGACCTCGAGATGCTGATTCAGCGTCTCATGGTTGTTGTACACTTGCCTCTGGCTGCAGATGAGAAGTTGTTTCGTGCATTTGCCGAATTCCATTCCTTTTCGAAAGAAAATCAATTCTTCTTTCAAGTGATGACTCAGCTGAATGTGGCCCAAATGGTAGGAGGCGATCATTCACAGGAAACACTAGCCAGTTTCTCGAACGTCAATCAACGTGTTGTGAGCATAATCCAGGGTATCGTGCAGGAAGGTGTGACGGCAGGGGTGTTCACATTGCACGCGCCTCTTGAGGATGTTGTCGTGCAGCTCATCATTGCGATCAAAGGTTCTATTGTCATTCTCAAGAATAACATGGTTCCGCCGATGTGGGTGCGGCAAGATGAACAAACACTGCTAAGAGAGATAGTCCAGATGCTGCTTCGCGGGATTTCCAGATCAGATGTCATCCACAAGAATCACTCAGGTGCATTATCATGAAATACATTATGTCTCTGGCATTATGTGCTTTGATCACGAGTTGTTCTTCTAACGAAGAGACTACGCAGCCGGTGCAGCAGGCGATCACACAAGCAGTCTATGCATCAGGTCGCATTTACCCGAAAAACTTCTACAGAGTGGCGGCGAAGATACCAGGCGTGGTCTCCGAGATTTATGTGCAATCTGGTGATACTGTGCGCGCTGGTATGCCCCTTATTCGCATCAGGAATGTGGGCGCAGACATCGCTTTGCAAAGTGCAGGTAACCTTTACCAGTTAGCACAAGAAAATGCACGTGAAGATGGCGCATTCCTCCGCTCTGCAGCAGCTGAATATGAGTCCACCAGAGAGAAACA
Organism: Bacteroidota bacterium; assembly: GCA_041157865.1. Classification (GTDB taxonomy): domain Bacteria; phylum Bacteroidota; class Ignavibacteria; order Kapaibacteriales; family Kapaibacteriaceae; genus UBA10438. The sequence continues at coordinate 5,945 of JBEBCJ010000128.1, read as the reverse complement.
CGAGTATGATTCAGTAAACGCTGCAAAGCAGCTTCGATTGCTTACGGCAAAGGCAACGTCTCAGGCATCATATGATGCAGCGGCAACGCAGGCAGAAGTCTCATTTCAGCAGCGAGATAGGGCATATCAGAGTTACAGGAGTCTAGCCAGAAGAATGCAGATTGAACAACAGAATGCGAAGCTGCAGATAGAGGCACAGCGTTCGAATCGCGATGATTTTATCATACATGCTGTTGAAGATGGCGTGGTCTACGATGTCAGTCCAAGCATTGGCGAACTGGTCTCACCGCAGATGACTCTGCTGGAGATTGGAAAGGCTGCTGAGTATGAAGTTGAGCTAAATGTAGATGAGACAGACATTGGTCTTGTTTCTGTTGCTCAGCGAGTAGTATTTACAGTCGATGCCCACAAGAACGAACGTTTTGAAGGTGTAATTACCCACATCAATCCTCGAGTATCGGCCACTGATAAAACCGCCAGAGTTACTGCATCGATAGCTGGCACCAAGAGGGTGGCATTTCTCCCAGGCATGAGTCTGGAGGCCAACATCATTGTAGCCGAGAAGCAGCGGGCACTGGTTATTCCAAGAGATTATCTCAAGCAGGGGAGTGTAGTCTTGCGAAAGAGTTCGGCTGGAATCGACACGGTTCGAGTGCGCACCAGTATCGAAGACCTGCGTTTTGTCGAGGTCGTAGATGGTTTGACAATACATGATGTGCTGGTAAAATGAATTCACTTTTTTCTAAACGTCCATTGTTGCGTATCGCATGGGTACACCTTTTTAGTAAAAAGAGGCAGACCATCGTTGCAATGCTTGGCGTGATGTTCGGCGTTACTGTGTTCATATTTCAGGCAGGACTCCTGACTGGACTGCAGAATTATTTTATCGAGAAGACTGTAAACACGACTGCTCACGTTCACATCTACAATGAAGTGCGAACAGCGCGACCTCATGTCGTAACGCGCTACATCGATACGGCAGACCGCTGGGTCGTTGTACGAAACCAGAAGCCGCGTGATGAAGAACGAAAGGTTAAGAACGGGAACCAGATAATAGGTCTAATCGAGAAGGATCCCAGAGTTGAGGGTGTGGCTCCATTCCTGGGGCTGCAGGGAATCTTCAGGTTTGGTATGTCTCAACAGGCAGGAACTCTAGCTGGTGTAGATATTATTCGTGAGAATACTCTGTTCAAGGTTCAGGAAAACCTGATAGACGGCGATATGCTGCGCATGGAGACTATGCCTAATGGTATTATTCTCGGTTCAGGACTAGCAGACAAACTCGGAGCATCAGTAGGCAATTCGATCATCGTGATATCGTCAAAAGGTGTTGCGCTTGATATGAAAGTGATAGCAATTAGCAAGACAGGCATCACCTTGCAAGACAACACACGAGCATATATTTCTTTACGAAATGCTCAAAGGCTCCTGCAGCAGTCTGGCTCGTATATCACGGACATTAATGTACGGCTACGGGATGTCAATCAGGCACAGGCTATCGCTCAAGAATACCAGAGTAAATACGGCTACAGGGCAGAGGATTGGAAAGCTGCGAATGCCAATGTGTTCGGGATATTTCGCATTCAGAACCTAACGGTAACATTTGTCATCATCTCAATTCTGGTTGTCAGTGGTTTTGGCATTTTCAATATTCTCATGACGATCATTTATGAGAAAATGCCAGACATCGCCATACTGAAAGCCATGGGTTATCGTGATGCTGACATCAGCCGAATATTTTTAATTGAGTCGTTAGCAATAGGTTCGACAGGGGGCTTACTTGGTTTGTTACTGGGATTTATAACGTCGAAGATCGTTGGGATGGTCCCTCTCAATATCCAAGGATTCGTGAGCGTACAGTATTTGATCATCAATTTCAATCCACTCTTCTATCTGGCTGCATTTGCCTTTGCCCTGGTATCTACGACAGTAGCAGGCTACTTTCCAGCACGCAAGGCTGCTCGGTTCGATCCAGTCGAGATCATCAGGAGTCGGTAAGATGAATCATGCAATGATATCTGCTCGTCACGTTACAAAGCGATTTACGGAGCCTGTCGATTTCACGGTCTTAGATGATGTCTCAATTGACGTGCAGGAAGGGGAGTTCGTTGTTCTCGTTGGTCCGTCGGGAAGTGGTAAAACAACGCTCATGTATGCACTCTCCACACTTGATACTGTCTACGATGGAACGATACGTATCGACGATACAGACATCAGAAGTCTTAGCAAGAATCAACTTGCCTCATTTAGGAACACGATGATAGGGTTCGTCTTTCAGTTCCACTATCTGCTGCCTGATTTTACAGTGCTTGATAATGTGATGTTGCCTGCGCAGCGATTGGGTCTATGGACTGATGAAGAGATGGAAGATCGTGCAATGCAAAAGTTAGCTCTTCTCGGTGTGGCCGATCAGGCAACGAAAAAGTCTAACCGTCTATCGGGTGGACAACAACAGCGCGTAGCAATTGCGCGTGCGCTTATGAACGATCCGAAGATACTCTTCGGCGACGAACCGACAGGAAATCTCGACACGAAAAATACCGAAGTCGTACTCGACATACTGCAAGAACTTAAAAGCGAGTTCAAACAAACGATTCTCATGGTAACACATGACACAGCATTTGCAAATCGCGCCGATAGAATCATCTCAATTCGCGACGGACGCATCGTCTAACAACTGATAATCATTCATCTTTCATCTTCACACACTGACCATGAACACCAGAAGTACATTCATTCTCGCTGCGGTGATCCTTATCACTGCCGCGTCATGCAACAAACAGGACGATGGCAACATCGAAGCACAGCTGCAAGAGTTACGTAGCCAGCGTTCTGAGATCGACGGAAAGATCAAGGATTTGGAATCGAAAGCCTCCCAGCGTGGTTCATCGATGTCTGACCTACCTGTGTCTATTATCAAGATCAATGAGACGCCTCTCGAGCACGTTATAGATGTGAAGGGGGCGGTCGAGTCGAAGTCAACAGTCATGCTTTCACCGCAAATGCCCGGTCGCATAACTGGTGTATTTGTCGCAAGTGGACAAACCGTACGTGCAGGTCAGCTTCTTGTGGAGATCGACAATGAAGCGATAAAGCGAGGCCTTGATGAGCTTCGCGTGCAGCTGGACTTTGCAAAGACGCTGTATGAAAAGCAGAAGCGAGTATTCGAACAGAAGGCTGGCAGCGAGATACAGTACCTTACGGCAAAAAATCAGCTCGACGCTCTGGAACGCCGAATGGAATCCTTGAAGGAACAGCTCGCGATGTCAAGGATAACTGCGCCGCGTGCTGGAGTATGCGACAACGTAACAGCGAAGATTGGAGAGATGGCCGCACCGGGAATGCCACTCATGATGCTTGTAAACCTGTCGGATGTGCGAGTTGTCGTGGATGTATCAGAGGCCTTTGTATCAACCGTTACTCGAGGTGACAAGGCAACGATCTCCTTTGGTGAATCTTCTGATACTGTTCGTACTGTAATCAAGGCAGTGTCTGGTGTGGTTAATCCAATGAATCGAACGTTTCGACTGGAATTGCCCCTTGCCAAGCTCCCTTCAGCTGTGCGTCCTAACTCGACATGCAGAGTTGCAATCAATGACGTTACAATCGAAAAGTCTATATCAGTTCCACTGGCATGTGTTCAGCGTGATGCAGATGGCAGCTATGTATACGTTGTCGGAGATAACAGTGTTGTCAAGCGCAGATCTGTTGTAACCGGTATGACCTCGGGTGGTAACGTTCAGATCATTAGTGGGTTGCAGCTGAACGAGAAAGTAGTTGTTAAGGGTATGACAGCAATAGCAGACGGTCAGACTGTAAAGGTGGTGGGTTAACAATGAGTATGCAGCACCATAAGTCTTTCCCAATTACTGCTTGGGCAGTTGAGAACAGAACGACGATCTACGTTATGTCGTTGATCATCTCGTTACTCGGCATTATAGCATACGTGCGTCTGCCGAAAGAGCAGTTTCCTGACATCGTTGTCCCCACGATTCTCGTGACGACCATACAGGCGGGAATGACTCCGACGGATATCGAGAATTTGATATCGCGTCCAATTGAAAAGCAGATGAAGTCTGTAGCAGATGTCAAAAAGATCACTAGCTCAAGTCTCCCTGATGCGTCTATCGTAGTGGTCGAGTTCACCACGGGTATTGATCCAGTGGTTGCAAAGCAACGGATCACTGATGCTGTGGATCGTGCGCGTACAGAACTACCAAACCAGCTTACGAAAGAGCCACAAGTTGCTGAGATCGACTTCTCAGAAATCCCAATAATGAACGTCAATATCTCTGGGAATGTAGGTATGACGTCATTGAAACAGTATGCCGATGAACTTCAGGACAAAATGGAGTCTCTGCCCGAGATTCGTCGGGTTGATATTATTGGGGCATTGGATAAAGAAGTTCGTGTGGACATAGACCCATATCGTCTGCAGGCAATGGGTATGTCTTTCGATGATGTATCGCGAGCCATTCAGTTTGAGAACATGAATGTTTCAGGGGGCGAGCTACTCAATGATGGCGTAAGACGGAACATTCAAATCACAGGCGAGTTTGCCTCTGTTGAACAGATCAACAGTGTTATTGTGAGAAGTATGCGCGGAGCAACTGCTTATGTGCGCGACATTGCTACTGTAACTGAGACAACGAAGGAGCAGCAGAGTTTTGCCCGCTTGGATGGCAAGGACGTTATTACGTTAGCTGTGCTTAAGAAAGCAGGGGAGAACCTTATCAATGCCTCCGATAAGATACAGGCTATTGTTATGGATTACGAAACCTCTCGCCTACCGAAGAACGTAAGTATTACGATCACAAATGACCAATCAGTTGCTACACGTATCAACCTAGCCGACCTCATCAACACGATCATTATCGGATTTCTACTTGTTACAATAGTGCTCATGTTCTTCATGGGTGTTCAAAACGCACTGTTCGTTGGACTAGCAACCCCATTATCCTCGTTCATCGCCTTCCTGATAATGCCGAGCTTCGATTTCACGTTTAACATCGTGGTTACGTTCGGTTTTCTTCTTGCACTTGGAATTGTAGTTGACGATGCAATCGTCGTCATTGAGAACACCCATCGACTCCATACGAAGCATAATGTCGACATCAAGACCGCTGCTAAATATGCTGCAGCTGAAGTCTTCGCCCCTGTTGTTGCTGGCACATTGACCACGCTTGCACCATTTGTGCCTTTGCTCTTCTGGCCAGGCCTGGTTGGTGAGTTTATGGTATACCTGCCTTCAATCCTTATCATCACGCTAACTGCATCACTGGTCGTTGCGTACATCATGAATCCAGTGTTTGCAGTTGATTTCATGGACCGCAAACCGGTCGTGTTAACGAAGCGGCGATTGCAGACCTATGGTGTCGTGTTGGGTTTACTGGCATCAACAGGCCTGGTATCGGGGCAGGTATGGGTAACGACACTCACGCTGTTGTCGATTCTATTTTGGTACATCAATCGTGTCTACATCACACCCCGATTGATACGCCCCTTTCAGGAAACGACGTTACCGGCAATCATGGATTATTATCGCCGAGTGCTGCGTTGGTCGCTCTCAGGTAATCGTCCGTGGAAAGTTATCGGCTCAATGGTGGCTCTATTGATAGCAACATTTATGCTCATGGTAGTTGCTGGACCAGAAACGACGTTCTTTCCTTCTGGAGAGCCGAATTACGCATATGTCTACGTGCAGCTCCCTGTAGGAACTGATGCAGTGGAGACAGACTCTGTTGTGCGCATTATCGAAACGCGCATTAACAAGGTTCTGGGTGTTAAGAATCCGTTAGTAAAATCTGTTATCTCGAATGTCGGCTTGGGTGCGGGTGACCCCCGTAATCCAGACAGGACAGTCACCCCGCACAAGGGAAAGGTAACAGTCGCATTCGTCGAATTCAGCAAGCGTAATGGGCGAAGCACGAGCGACTATCTCGTGG
>JBEBCJ010000127.1:0-27390 GCA_041157865.1 Bacteroidota bacterium | reverse complement strand
CTCCTCGGGATGACGCAGCGCATTTAGAATGGAGAGTGGAGAGTGGAGAGTGGAGAGTGGAGAGTGGACAAGACCATCGACTCACCACTCGCTGTTCTACACTCACAACCCTACTTGCGTCATCCCGAGCACCGAAGGTGCGAGGGACCTCACGTTTCAGCGATTAAGATGTAGGGGTCGAGCATGCTGGCATGACCCTTTCTATCTTCTCCTTGCATCACCGCGTTGTCGCAGTGTTTCGAGAACGATTGCCCAGAGTTCTTGGTAAGGGATGATTTCCGCATAGTCGCGCTGGAGTCTGGCTGCTTTAGGATACTTAGCGAGAATTACATTGCCACGACGTTCAACTTCATCGGGATTGAAATCTGCTGCCGGGAGCGTTGCTAACATTCGGAAGAAGACGCCAGTACGAAGCGTGTTTGGATTGTTCAGATGTCTGGCAGCGTACTGTCGAATTGCTTCACCGTTGGCTACAACTTCAGAGTACTTGTAGGTCTTCAGCCACTGCAGGATACGGAGGATGTACAATGCTGCGGAAGTAATCGCTTTATCTCCGATGTAATTGTCATGACGTCGTTCGATGCTGGCTAGATATTCACGCTTGCAATGCTGAAAGGGGCCAGCATCGATGCGCCCCGTATCGATAAGCAACATGATGTAGGCACGGCAAATCGACCACGTATGGTCACGCAACACCCTGTTGGTGGAATTGCGTTTGTTCTGATACAACCACATGATATCTCGTGCCTCGCGATACGAACCATGAGTCGAACACGTCAGGAAATATACATGAAGCAACGAGCTCCATCCGTCGCCACCTTCCGAGACCATAGTACTTGCAGTATGCCATACGTTCTTTGCGGCTTGGATATCACCAAGCAGGAGCGTTGCCGATAGCTGCGAACCCAGTAATTCAGCACGGAGGGCAGAATGTTCTAGCTGTCGGTGTCTGTCGATATACATAAGTGCCTCGGAACCTGTTTTGAGGATGCGTTTTGCATCGCCTTCAAGGGTCGACAGCCATATCTGGACACGGTACCTATGCATCTGCACAAGTGAAGGGGCAGCTCGCAGCTTTGCTAGCACCTTCAATCGATCAATAATTTCTCGAAGTATGGATGCTGTGCGCGTTCTTTGCGATGTATACTCAAGTAGCAGCAGAGCAGCCTGCGAAAGCAGAGTATCAGCTTCGGTCTGAATCGACAACATTGCATGCATCCTTCTGACAAGCGCATCATAGTGTTGCACCGCCTTTCGGTTATACATCACAGCTGCATCAAATCTCAGGTGTGTTAAAGCAACTAGCGCAACATCTGGCAGCTCATATGCAGTGGCAAGCTGCAGGACAGAATCGTAGCTGATATCACTCGAACGTTTGTGTCCGTGATCAGCTAGCAGTTGTGCCAGCACTAGCATGTTACTTGCACGCGTTCGGTTCTGAAATCTGACAGCCCCTTTGAGATTGTCAGGATTCAATCCTGAAGCTGCACGAGTCAGCAGATCTCTGGCTCTCCGCACTTGACGTTGTATGCTCTCAGGTTTCCGGGCAGCACTTCCTGTCGTTCCCATCCATTTGTCAATAACATTTTCCCATGAATTCGATAATGGATCGGATAGCAATGCATTGATAAGCTTATCAATACGATCGTTGCTTGGATTGGCTGCCCAGCGCATGCGACGCTGCTGTAAAACCAGCGCTACATCAGCCGCCCAAAATAAATCCTCTCTTTTCATATCAACAACATTGTAATGACGTAAATACAGTGAATAAACCTCGTCCGAAAGTACATAGTAGCTGTCAATAAAACCAGATCTCCTCTCCACCTAGAATTGCAAGTGATTCACTAAGTCAATTCATCTATAAATGTCTTTAGAGGAGAAAACATGGAAATGTTAATCGCAATACTGATCTGGCTTCGAGTTATCGCGCCAGGCGAAACCTATACAACCTCGCAGTTCAACATGCTGGTTGAACAGAACTCACAGCAGATCACGTTGATCTCCAACGATTAACAACAATTGGGTACCGTTACCGCTACTACATCGAATCAGGCGTCAGAAATCATCATTATCAGTAACTAGATGATGGGAATGAATTGAGTCGGAAAAGCTTTAATGGAATTGCCTACGACTTAAAGCACTAAATACCATAAACACGACAAATGCGATGTTCACAACAACTGAGGAAACATGATGATAAAATTGATAATCATTCTATTTGTGCTGTTCTGCACGGTATCGGAGCATAGGGCTGCATGTGATCCCGGGTACACGTCAGTTACTCGAGTGGTTCTCATGCCAGATGGACTAGGTAATTGTTGCCCTGTTAAGGTTACGTTCTGTTACAAATCGACAGAAACTGCACTATTCATAGTTTACGATACTGTGGAAATCATAAACCCAGCCTGTGCATCATTGTTCGGCCCAGGACTTTTCAACTTTATGACAAAGAAGATTGCGGCATACTACGGTGGGGTTTCGACATGCCGAATATTAAGTCAGAGAGTAGTGGATGAAAGCAAGGCACCATGCTACTCTTCCATGAATGTGCCGGGAAGTCTGGGAGACAGGATACTGTTTATCCCATGTGGAGCAACAACCTGCCGCCGTACTTGTTATATGTGCTTGTCTACAACTGAAACGGACCCCTGTTCAGGGGAGCCGATGCTTGTCTATGCAGGTTGTATCAACACCGTTACTGTCTGCGAAGGCTCAGGTCAGGGTGCTCAATGCGGGATAAACACCTGTAGCAATTAGTAGCTGTCTACGTAACGTGAACAATGTTCGCAGGATATTCCATGACAACCCTCAATGCGATAATCTTCTTACTTCTGTCTTCATACTTGGCAAACGCTCAGGGTGTTGTTCTGTCGCGAATCACTTCCTGGAAGGATGCGCGACTCGTTCAGTCGCATAGTGTCAATGCGCGTCTTTGTAATGTATACGCTAATGGCAGTCTGATTGAGTTTGATCGGACAACTGGGGAAGTCCGTGAGATATCGCTTCCCGATGGCAAACTCGCCGCTCAGGTATTGGAACACAATGGGAGTATGTGGGTTCGTATGCTGTCAGGCCAACTGTACCGAAGGGATGAAACGGCAGCCTGGCGCATGGAGCTAGATGGAGTTGAGGGTATGTATCAAGATGGTAAAGGCCTGCTGTACGTACTCGACTCGAATGGGGTGTCACAAGTAACATCACAGTCACCAACAGTCCAACGGCAGCTAATTCGATCTGTCCCCAAGAACTATCAGGGTAGCGCATTCATTGTTCGCGGAGATACTGTAGTTCTTTCCTTATCCGATGATTCTAAAGCTGTTGTCCTCTATGACAACGGGGAATACACGTCCAGAAGTTTGTACTTCACTCAGGCCTATTCTTTATCGGACGATCTGATCATTGCAGCAAGGCGTAACGCAATTCTACAGATCGGTAGTATGGCGAAGGTTGACAGTCTGGAGATTCAGCGGAAAACAACTTGGTTCAAGGATGTGACACTGAGCCATGGAGTGGACGAAGCGGGAAGAAGAGTCTGCTCCTTTGTCGGTAATGGTGTCGCTTCGAATGATATGGTTATGTACGGTGTCATTCGAGAGGGTGGAATTCAGCAACTACCGGCTCTTGACAGCAGAAGGCAGGTCGCGTCAGCTTTGACAATGGTGGCTGGTGTCTTTGTCACGACATATCGATCAGCGACGTTTGGGGTTATCAAGGACTCGATCCAAACCGAGTACGTGTCTGGTGGAGGCCCAGACATGTTAAATGTCGACATCATCCCCTTTGTTACCCCTAATGGCCTAAAGGCACTTGCGCAGACAATACCTACAGACTCAAATCCCAGCAAGAGTCCTGTCTTTGTCCGCTCGTTAGATGATATGGTCATTCGGCAACTAGGCGACACTGCATCTTCAAGTTATGAATCCGCAGTGCGACTGAAAGATGGTACAGAGATTGTGATCAGTAGACCACAGATATTTCAAGCATTGCCACAAGACAGCTTCAAGAGAGTGTCAAGTGCGATGTTTGCTTATGGACTACGAACGAATGCCCTACCTCACCTTGTAGATGATTCGACGATTCTCGTTCATAGCGTATCAAATCGTTATGTCCTCTCTACAAACGGTGGAGCAACGTGGAGCAATCACGTGCTACGTTCAGTGAGAAGCTTTCCTGTTAGCATCCATCAATCAAACAGTCTTATCGTATTCGGATGTTTGAGTGAGGTAGCGATATCGAGACCAACGAACCTGAAAAGCGACACTATAGATGGCATCTGGTATTATCCGCAAAATCCAATCCCATTATGTGTTGCCAGAGTTTCCGATACGCTTGTTGATGTTGTGGTTGGTCAAGCACCGCCCGATGGGATCGTTACGGAAATCAAAAAACTATGGCATGTGACGTACCAAGGTGGCAAGAAGGACTCCGTTGCATTGGAACTACCGTATTCGTTATCGGCGTCATCAGTCGTTCGCTGTAGCATGGTGGGAGACACGTTGCTCGTCTTCTCACTATCTGGTGGACGCAACACGGCACAGCTCTCCGCGTTTGTCAATGGTAAGCTTGCGAGTCACCGATACATACCAACAGCATCATTTGCCCCTCTCAATACGCTGATGAACACATCTGTGCGTTTTGTAGGTAGGAAAACAATCGAGCTTACGCGTATCGATCAAGGTCTTCAGGCAACGATAAACCTTTCGGAAGATGAGGTAAGTAGTGTCGAGACACCAACCCATGAGCCCCATGGCAAGTTGTCGATCTATCCAAACCCGGCCTCGACCTCAATTACAATCAATCTCCCCGAAGGTTTTGCATCACAAGAAGGTGTAAACGTAGATATCTACGATGCACTATCAGAGCAGTGCATTCATACAACGCTGCAAGTGCAACAAGCCCCTTACAATGAAACGAGATCACTCCATCTCGATATTTCCTCGCTGCAGTCAGGCGCCTATATGGTTGTCGTCCGTGGCGCGGCTGGAGCGATGTCAACTACCTTGACGATCAACAGGTAGCCCTGGTTCATCGCAATGTTCGCAAGGTCCCTCGTCGCTGTGCGACTCGGGATGACGCAGCGGTTGATGTCACGTTCTAATGCGTATAGAGCACAATACGGTGTGGTTTACTCCCATCGTACCCTCTACGATAGGTTTTCTATTAGAAAACTCTTATTCTTGCTGTGTTCAACATCATCAACCGAAAATCGTTACGTGATTACGCTGAGAAGTATCCGACCGCCTCCAACGCACTCTATGTGTGGTATCATGAACTGCGACTTGCCGAGTATGCATCATTCAATGAGTTGAAGAGCGTGTATGGGGATGCAAGTGTTGTTGGAGACCAACGCGTCGTCTTCAACATCATGGGCAATAGATTTCGATTAGTAGTTCGGATAGTGTTCGAATACCGTGTAGTTCAAATCAAATGGTTTGGGACACACAGTGAATATGATCGCATTGATGTTGTGTCGATTCAACCACGCAGGAGCTAGCCATGGAGCTATCGATCATTAGAAATGAACAACAGTACCAGCAGTTTCTTGACTGGGTTGATGTACAGCTTGACAAAGGTGTCAAGCCAACGTCAGCTCTGGGGAGAAAGGTTGAGGTGGCACTTTTATTAATCAAGCAGTACGAGGATATGTATCATCCAATTCCACATCCAGACCCGATAACAGTTATCCGAGAAAGGATGGAAGAGTTGGGATTACGCAACCAAGATCTCGTGGGGCTGATTGGAAGTAAAGGCCATGTTTCATCGATCCTCTCTGGTCGTAAGCCTCTCACACTCGAGATTGCGCGCATCATCCACAGAGAACTGAACATTCCTGCAGAAGTACTGCTTGGATGAGGTTGTGTGTTCCCTCACTTGTATACCGAATAGCGAACGACTTCTTGGTGCGAAAATGTTTCACGTCAGTGAACAAGCGAATGCGGAAAAATAGTATCTACGGGCGAGCCGGTGGTATACACTATAGGGAGTCTAGGTACCTATCGACACTTGAACAAAGGTTCTGATCTCCCATTCATTTCCATTAGGGAATCCAATCGCATTTGGATCAGGAACCCAGTTGCCTGCGGGGTCAATAGTGAGGGTAGGGGAGTATCGCGGTGAGTACTTGTTTAACGTTCGATAGGTGGTTCGCATACCAACCTTCGTTCCCGGAAGCATAAACCAATCGGGCTTTGCAAGCTCAGTAGATAACTCTGCCATCAGCTGAAGAGGGAATGTCAGGTTGAAATCTCGATGGTAGTCAAAAGGACCCCAATCATTGACTTTGCAGAACAGCACCAGTTTTGATTGCTTGTACACTGTTCGAAGGTCTGCACCAAATCGTTGGATCGTTCTTGTATCGCTTCCGTTTGCTTGTCCATTCCCAGCATACAGATTCAGGATAAATCCGAGTTCTGGATTGATTTTCGAAACGATGCGTGTTGTCACCTCCCACAGGTCTTGTGCAGGCGCTGCACCAGGGAACACGAACGTGGTTCTGCCATTCGATAAGATTCCAATCGCAGCGTCTTGTGTGGTGGGCAGATGACGGTACATAAGGTCTACACTCGCTGCGAAGGTAGCATCCTCTGCTCTGTCGTTGTCCCACTCGTACATCCACGTTGCCGGGGTAGGGTCGTAGGTCAGGAGAAGTTCTCCGGCGATTGTTTCTCTGTTTGATCGCACAGAAAATGGATCATCTAAGATGTTGCGTGGTCTGGCTGGGGCTTGAACCCACGATGGGATTGGGCCCTCCAATGGTTTTTGCCACAACATGTTTGGCGCAATCTGCAGACTGCCAACGTTTGCGGTAAAGCCGGTGAGGAAGTTCATCATGTTGCCGCTGCCGACGTCTTTTAGTCTCCATCCGGTAAATGTTTTGGTGTTGTCGAAACCACCATTCGCAACCAGCCCCATGTAGGATCCGAGTGCATACCAATTGAACAATGAGCTCTCGAAGGTGATCTTGATCCTTCCCCCGAAGTTGTCTGATGATCGTATGGTGTCCTGATACACTGCATAATTGTCTACATCACCTCGGATAAGCTGAAACGGCCTTCCATTTAATGGCTGGCCCGCCCACAATCCACCCAGTGCAATCCCCAGGTTGTCGAACTTCTTCTGCAGACTCAATGCAGCCTTTCTTGTCCTAGGGACAGGAACGGCAAATGAACTTTGCACATTATCCCGTTGCATCAGGTCCTCTTGAAACATCCCCGTAATGTCGGTGTTGTAAAGGGAGGTCGCGTATTTGACCAAGACAGCCGGATTTGCTCCCCACCATAACTCTGGTCCAAAGGCAACCTTTAGCCCCTTGAGGAATTTCTTGCCTTCGATCTCAAAACCAAATGGGGTGTTTGCCGAATAGATGTCAATGTTGGGACCATAGTTTGCTTCTGGATACAGTCCGAAAAAGTCTCCCTCATATCCCCAGTGAAAGTGCCCTGTTCGGTAGAATCCTGTCAGGTTCATATACGTTGAATTCCACGACAAACTACTCTTGTAGAGTTGGATCCTATCGTTGACAATGTTCTGTTGTGTCCCGTTAGGATTGTTGATCGTGATTGGTCTGCCACGATTTTCATAGAAGACTTCATCAATAGGATTCTCCGCCACATTACCCAGAATGTTGAACTGCACATTGGCTGTAACATTCGGTGCAGGCTTTGCAGTAACGCCTACATTGAATGATTGCATGTGATCAAAACCAAGTCGCTTGGGATACGCCGTCGAATTGGTGATCTTGGATTGTCCGGTGCTGATCAAACTTCCACCAGTGCTGAATGTGGTGAAGTTCGCTTGAAGGTCGCTCAGATAAATGGCATTCTTGGATTGCTCACGTGCTGATTTATCGGCATTTGCCGACAACATGGACTGAACGATCGTGGATTCACTCACCTTGGCCTCTATGGCGTCGGCCGACATACCATATGGATTGTATGTGTGCAATTCCTTGAGCGCATAGTAGGCGGCACGTGGATAGAGCACGTACAATCCCTGCTCGTTGGCTTTACCCTTTGCACATATGCCAAACCACTCTTCATTCATGTTGTTTTCGCCAGCGACATAGTCATTCTGATAGCCGCCATTCGACCAAGAGGCGTTGATATCATGAACATCAAGATTTGAGGTTTGACCATACTTCCACCAACCGTCGCTGAACTGGAAGGTAAACCCACCTATGCTGTTCCCGGCTTTCCCATTACGTGCTGCATTGGCATAGATTTCCTTCCAGTTGCCAACCAGATACTTGGCCTGTGATTCCTGATCTTCGGCATTTGTTTGTGTGTTGAACGCATCCGCACCAAACTCGGTGAACATCAATGGCTTGCCAAATTCTTTGCTCACTCTTTCGAATGCATTGTCGAATGAGATTCCCCGATAGACGTTGATGCCCAATACATCTACATCCCGACACTCTGCTGCAATGATGTCCAGAAAGAGCAGATCGCCGTTGCAGATAGCCACTGGATGTTTGGAGTCTACTGTTTTCATCTCTTTTACGGCTTTGTTAAAAAGCCTATACATCTGAACGGCATCTTTGGTTGATCTTCTGTCTTGTACGGGTATATCTTCTGTCTCGGCACCCCTCCAGAACAATCCATAGTTATTCTCATTTCCCAAGAGATACATCAGCAAGCCCGGGGTGTTCTTGTACTCAGACACCATCTGCGCGACTTCGTTCAGCAGTACGGACTGAATTTCCGCGTTTCCATAGTCGATGTTAGGAACCCAGGTATTGTTCACCGTCAATCCATATCTGCCAAATGCATGGTTCAAGACAGTGTAGATCCCGAATTTCTCATGGATGTACGATATCCATCTTGATGGTATCCCTGTGTATTGGCGGATGACGTTAACACCCATGTTCCTGAGCAATCCCATCTCGTAATCGAGAGCAGCCCTAATTGTGGCATCTGGTTGTTTCCACAAGCTGTAGGAGTAATTCGTACCGGTAGGGAAGTAATCCCAATTCATACCCTTGATGAAAAACTCCTGTCCATTGACAACGAGGGAGTGCTGCTGATTGTTGAAGCGCAATTCAATGGCATCTTGTTTCGCAACCACAGTGAGGCAGGTTTGCAACAAGCACAGAACCGAAATGGAGAGTGTTCGCATGGTGTCTATAATAGTGAAAACGCCCCTCCTTTGTAGAGAAGGGGCGTTTTGTTGTTTCCGAAAGACGTTGAATTAAAGAACAATGATTGTACGAATACAAACAGTGCCTTGTGAGTCAACGGACCGAACCGTGTATGAGCCTACTGGAAGTCCGGAGAGTGTGACATTCTGTTCTTGCGACTCGAGAACCTTCTGACCACTTACGCTATAGATCTCTACTTGCTGCACAGGAACGCTGAAATGCAATGTGCCGCCAGAATAGACTGGGTTCGGATACACGTTCATGCCATTTTCAACCTCATCAACACCAGTCGTGGAGGTTGAAAAATAGATGTTGTCGACAAATGCTATACCTGATCCGAATGGGGTCGATGTAAAAATGAACTGACTCAGATCGGCCAGGCTCTTGAGTCCAGCATCCGTAAAGTCCTTGAGAGTAATCTTGACTTGATTCCACTCGTATGCCTTGAGATTGACGTTGATATTGGCCTCCGAATCGCCGTTTGCACCACCATAACCGTCGCCGAGGAAGCTTACGAGCTTCACATTCACAACCGTCATGTTCGGGGTCCACACATCCATGTGCAATGTAGTCATGGCCGATGCATCGATCGGCTGCTTGACTGTTTCAATGCCATTGAAACCAAGGTTCGTGTATTTCAATGTTGCATTCCCCTTGATAGCTGTTGCTTCAAAGGTAGACTGACTCCAATCTGTTCTCCACGTGTCGACAACAACACTTGTATAGGAGTCGCTGTAAAGTGAAAGTACTGTCGATGATGCAGGTGCAGGCTCGGGAGCTGCGTCTATTGGTGAGCTGAAGAAGAACGACACAGTGTAGGTTGCAGTAGTTGTACCATTACCAGCTGTCACCAGTATTGTGGCATCACCGGGGATTGATGTTGCCTGTGTGATCTTGGTGACTGTTGCGTTGGCATCGTTTGTCGTTGCGAGAGTGATCTGTGGTACCGCGCCACCACCTGGAACACCATAGGCATATGTGAGTGCGCTTGGTGCAAATCCAGGAATCGTGTTGCCGTCAACCTTCAGATCCTTCAGTGTTGCATCTTCACCGGAAGCAGCGGGCTTCTTCCAAAAATAGATGTTGTCCAGATAGATGTCAGATGGTGATACGCCGGCTTGGCCATCAAACTTGAGTTGGATTACAGACTTCCAAGACATGCCTGTAAAGGCGCTCTTCGGTAAGTCCACACTGCTCCACTGGCCAGCTTTGAGGGGTACGTCGACCAGCACTTCGCCGGGTCCATTGCCACTGTTGTCGATCGGCGTAAACTTCAGCACAGTAGCATTGCTCGTCCATACATCGATATGGACATACTCCATCTCGGATGCATTTTGTGCGTTGCCTTCGAAGGCGGTTCCTTGGTAATTGAAGTTCGTATATGCCAAAACAACATCCCCTGTGCCAGGGTCAAAGGCAGGATTGACGGCCCCAGACTGACCCCAGTTCGGGTTATAATTCACACCGGCGATACCGGTGTAGGCGCCACCAAAAATCGAAATGATGTCAGCCGCATTTCTCACTGGCGGCGTTGGCGCACTTGTGTTCGGTTGGGCACTGAGGCCGACCATGCCCGCGACGAGGCAGAAAAGCAGTAATGCTTGTTTCATGATTATTACTTGGGAAAATGAATGTGAATGCTACGTAAACACCAGCAAAGATAGAACCGTTCCCGTAGACAGTGGTTACAGCTCCCCTCGCCGTTTTACCAATTCTGCCTTGATTTCATGGGCTTTTTCTTCATTCAGATCGTAATTCCACATCACAATGATGGCCAATCCGGCCGTCAGCGAGGGAATAATGATGTCTGCCAGCCGAAGATTGATGAGTGTCTCGGGACTCTGAGCAGCGGCTGCGCCGTCAAATCCGATGAGTTTTAGCACAAATCCGCCAAGTACTAGGGCCAAGCCCTGTCCCAACTTTACCATCCACCAATAGATAGCCCCGAATGTTCCTTCCTTTCTAGGCATGCCATTGTTGAGCTCGTCTAAGTCACAGACATCTGCCGTCATGGACATCATGAGTGTAAAAAGACCACCTAGTCCAAATGCGAGCAACGGGATGGGAAGAAACATCATCCATAGGTTGTCGGGATTAAATCCCCACCATTTCAGCACATACCCTACAATCGATATGCCTGTAGATACCAGGAATGCGGTTCGCTTTCCCCAAGTGTTTGACATCCATGTAATGACCGGGATTATCAAAAAAGCTGTCGCCAGGGCACTGATTGTTGAGAACCATGCCGGCCAATTGCCTGCAGTCTCGACACTACCATTGAAGAGATAATAGACAATGATAAAGAAGCTGAACGAGGCAACCATCTGAAATCCATTGAATACAAGAAACGTAGCCATGCATAACTTCACGAATGGCACGTTCTTAAAGATCAACTTCATGTTGCGCCATAGCCCCTTCATGTTTTGCACGAGATTTTTCAGCGTAATTGTATCACGATTCGTGATCGCCTCTTGATCGATCTCACGGCAGAAGATTGCGGGCATAATGCCGAGTATCAGGCATGAAACTCCAACCCAAACAGAAAGGCTCCGAATTGCTACTGCTTGATTGGAATAGATATCCGGATCTGCAATAATCACCCAAAGCCACGGCACGATCATCCATGCCAGTTGACTGACTGTTTGGGAGAATCCCATAAGTCTCGTTCGTTCCTTGTAATCGGATGTCATTTCATAACCCAAACCAATCAATGGAGTTGAATAAATCGTGTTTCCGGTAAGGAAGAGCAGCGAGAAGATCATGAAATACCAAAAGTTGTATGTCTGAGAGTTCTCCGCATACAACTGCCACAGCGCGGCAAACAGCAGTCCACTTGTAATTGCACCGATAAAAATATACGGGCGCCTTCTACCCCATTTGGATGTGGTATTGTCAGAGATGTATCCCATGATGGGATCTGTGATTGCATCATAAATCCTTGGTATGCCACCTAGGAGCCCTGCTAAGACAGGATCCATTCCATATGTGGTTAGCAAGAAGAATGAGAACACACCCAGTGAGCCAGGAAACAGGTTGTTAACGAGATGGCCCGAACCAAACGCCATCTTTTGTATCAGAGGAACCTTTGTCGTTGATGTTTTTGTCATGGTATGTTATCTCTGAGGAAAGACTATGGTTTGAAGTGCCTGTGCGTCGATTGGGACAAAAACTTGTTGATCAGTGAGCATGACACGCAATGTGTGTTGTTGTTTTGTTGGATTGAAGGCCACTACGGAGATCGACCCGTCAGGATTTTGCGCCGCAATGACCATGATTTCTGGATGCTGACTTGTGCTTGCAATGATTCGTGCGCCAGGTCTTATGTACTTGCTGAAGTGCGACATAACATAGTACAGGGGCGTAAAGTACACCTCATCCTTTACAGTATCAACAATGACAGGCGCAATACACCAGTTTTTTGCCCAGTTCGGTCCGCCCTGTTTGTCTAACACCATATTCCAGTCAACCCATCCGTGAACATAGTTCTGAAGGCATCCAATGATGTCCCTCGCGTATCTATGTGCAGGAGCATACTTCGGATGGAGGTGTTTTTGATCTTGAGGAGCCCAATCCCATCCCCAGTCGGTGGCTTCCTCTCTCCAGTACCAGGCATCGTCTCTCCATCGTGGTACCTCAGCATCAATGCAGGCCTCTGTCTGAATGAGGTATTTCCCGGGTGCTCTTCCGGCTGTATATCGAAGCTGATTTGCAAAGACGTCAAAGGTGCTTTCGTACCAGTGTATTGCGGTTCCAGCGAAGTATTGGGATGATGAAGGATCTCGAAACATTTCATCAACCCATTCCTTCAAGCCAGCGCGATTCTGATCATAGCCTAACACGTTTACGCTCGATAGTCCTTCACGCTTGAGAGTGGGTCCGAGATACTCTTGAACAAAGTCAGTCATTTCTTTCGGAGAAAACAACATGCTCTCCCAATTGTTCCCGTTCCCATGGGGCTCATTGATCACTGTAATTCCCCAAATGGGGATGCCTTGTTCTGCGCATGCTTTGATGTACTTGGCATAGTACAATGCCCACGTTCCTCTGTACTCTGGTAAGAGCTTACCACCAACCCAGCTGTTATTGTCTTTCATCCAAGGTGGGGCTGTCCAAGGAGAGGCTATCAGGCGAAAACCCTCGGATGATGTCTGTTGTGCGGACTTGATCATCGGGAAAAGATCGCGAATGTCTTTCTCAACGTTGAAGTGCTCGAGCGCTGTATCCCCGGGTACCATCGCATAGGCATATTGCTTCAGCGAAAAATCACAAGAATTGATGTGTGTCCTCGTGAGTGAGTAGCGAGCCCCCTCATCAGAAAAGTATGCTTTGATGACGTTGTCCCTTTGACCTGAGCTCAGTGCGCCTAACACATGTGCTGAAGCCTCGGTGAATGATCCTCCGAATCCCAGGATGAGCTGACGTTTTGTATGCGTGTCTACTTCTATCGAGATCGCATCAGTAGTGGGAGATGATGCTGGTATTTCTGTCAGCGCATTACCAGCAGCAGAGGTTTCGAAGACTCTTACGGGCCCACCAGCATTGGTATCTGAAAACATTGGCTTGGCGATTGACGATTGCACATGGAACAGTGATGCCATTGATAAACAGATGATAACTGTTACTCTGCTTACCTGACGCCTATCAAGCGTATTCATGAAGATAGGCCGAATCTGTTGAGCTCGACATGAATCAGTTGGATACTTCCATCTCGAGAGAAAACGCTGTTGCTGTCTGACGCCGACAACTCCAATGCAGAGGACGTCTCAATGCTCCCATCAGATTTGTACATCGTCAATTCATTTCTGTCAGTAAGCCTACATATCACTGGTGTTTGGCAGATAGAAAAGCACACTGATCCCTCAGGAAGACTGATCTTATGCTTCTCACCGTGTACATTTCGAAAGTCGATGGTACGTTCATGATGTAGAAATCCCTCAGGAGATATCATGCCAGGGATAATTCGTATCGCCCCGTTGCGATAAGAGACTCCTAGTTCACGCATTCTGCATATGACATCCTCTTTTACTTGCCCTGTCATGCCGGGTTGTTGGGCGCCCCTTGCCATAGGAGTGTGTGAATACGGGTCAGTTGGAAAGGCGCCGTATGTCTTTGGAGATTTATGCACTCCGATGCCGTCGACAATCTGCTTGTAATGGTTGCCGAGTGACTGAATGATTTCTTTGCTCTCCTCAGCTTCAATTGCTTTCGTGTAGATCTCCTGGACGGCGTATCTGAGTTTTGACATCATATGCCAGTATATGGAGCCGATCCCCTCATAGGCAAAAAATGTCCCTGATCTACCTGTGAACTGTTTGTGATGAAACACTGATTCGTACAAGTCTATGAGATATGTCTTCTCGGATTGCGCAGCATCATGGTACGCATTATCCAATGCGTCAAGTGCAGATTCGAACTCTCGAGTATTCGTCAACTTGCCGTTGAAATGGTAGCCGCCGAGGGTGTCACGTTGTAGTATATCCGTGTTGCCATTGGTAAGCAAATTCAAAAGCAATGGTGACTTATGTACCTTCTCTTGTGGGATAACGTTTCTCTCAAGAAATCCCGGAACCTTCTTGATTGGATAGAGCATATAGCTGTTCTGATCCGACCGATACAAGCGGCTGGACCTCAAAGCATCTAACATCGATGCAGCTTCATTGGTAGAAATGTACCCCGAGCTCAATGCCGCCACCTGCCCTTCGAGCATTTCCGGCAAGTGTGTGACAGCCGCACTGCCTGATTGTAATGTCAGCAGATTGTAGGCATGATACAGTCCATCGGGTCTTCTACTCTTGCAAATGGTAGCTCTCAGATGGCAGAGAACACTGTCGAGGAACATCTTGATTTCCCCGAACCCCAACGGCTTCTTTGTACCTGCAAATGCCGCGGCATATACTTGTGTTCTGTATGCGCTTCCAATGTTGCCAAGCTCATCCATGATGGTTCTTCTTGTGTCATCATGGACATCTGGCGCGCTACTGCGGTATCGGTCGAAGACAGACGCAGTTGACGTAAAGTACTGGTGTAATTCATCGGATATCAAACATGCGTGATGCTCATTCGTGCCGATTAACTCGTCGAAGAACTGTATGAATCGATGAAGGTAAAACAGCGTGACCATCGACATCCCGTTGCCCACGAGCGCATTATTGGCATCATTCCATTCTGGTCGTTGCGTGTTCATCCATATGCCACCATCGGGGACGTAGTTCGTCAGTCGAGCCAAAACGGTAATCAGGATCTTCTCGATGAAATGCGCATGGTGAATCTCGCCTGTGACAGTTTTTACGAGTGAGCCATCAGAACCGATCCTGCGCATCTCTTGAGTGATGGCATCATGTAGTTCATGATCAAAGTCGATCGTGCTCTTGGGATTGCGCACGATATCGTCATACGACCTGATCTTGTATGGTATGTTGGCGAATGCAAATCCTTCGGTTCTAAGCAGAGCCTGCAGTCTCTCTGGCTGGGTGTCCCGCAGCAACTCCAGGAGTTTCAATAAATAAATGATCTGATGATCGCCCCAATACCCTATGTATGACCAGGGATTATGCGACTCGATTATCTCCCATTCAAAGCCGTCCTTTTGCACACGATATGGATTATGCCCATCTATAGTTGTCGCACTGAGGAACTTCCGAATCATCCCCTCAACGAATAATGGATAAGAATGTGCGAGGGCCTCCCAGTTCTGAAAGATATCGCGCCAGTTTCCCTGATAGTCAAGCTTGAGGGATCCGTCGTCATTCTTGGTGTTGATGGAGAATCGATTCCATGGACGGCTTGGATCGCCGTGTCTTCTGCTAAACGTGAGTGGCAGATACTCCAATGCAATTCTGGTAAATGCATGGTTGTCGATGCTGTCGATTCGTTCGCGTAGCTCGTCTAGGGTAAACTCGATTGGAAACGCGGAAAGAGAGTCATACATCGCATCATACAAAGGCATATTACAGCTCTTTACATACGCAATGAAATCTCTTCTGTCTATTGAGTAATTATCCGGAAACAGCCCGCCACGCATGGCATTGAAGAGCGTGTTGGAATAGTGACGGCTGTCAATCAATGGATCTCCGGTGACATGGATACCGTCGACAGACATCATGTTATCCAACAGCTGTTTTCCGCCGTGGTTGATGTCTTGTTCTACATCAATTTCAATATTGGAATTGGTCTTGATCGAATCGATCAACTCAATGACTTGCCCTTGTGATTGATGCACATTTGCTATGCACTTCCATGTTGTATTCTGGCCTGACAACAGCGTGATCGTCGATGCGACAAGATATGCACCACGATCTCCCTTGTTTTCATGCTCTGTCGTAACGTGCAAGCCGCGGCGAAACTCGTCCATTTGCCTGGAGGACAACAGTACGATGGGCTCTGCTAATCCTGTGGACCAGACTGTGTTTGCGAACAGCGCCTCACTAGGTTCAGCTCGGTCTGTGACGCGAGCACTGAGAGCGTATATCCCAAGTCCTGAGTGTGCATCGAGTTCGGAGTACTTGTAGGCGTTGACAAGATTGCTGAATGTGTTCTGCAAATCGCTACCGATGTCTGCTGGCATTACACCTTGTAATCCATCCAGGATGCGCAGTTGTTGTTCATGTTCTGAGTGATTATTCAAGATGGATGTTCTTACAAATCCATACTTGTCACTCGTGGCCCATCGGTATGAATATCGCAGATTCACATCATGATTTATCTCTTCAAAGATGATTGAATTGCCAAGCCGATGCTTGTAGAGATGCCGTTCTATTCTGAATTGCTGGCTTCTACACGAGAAGGGTTCCCAGTTGAAAACCTCCCCATTCCGATTGCCCTGAATGATTGTCTTACTGCCAACGTATTCTGTGGATTCGATGACCTTATCGTCGGTGTAGTACGGGAACAGCGCATGATCTGCGTTTGTCCTGCCTGCTGTTAAGCCTCCATTGCTTGCGATAAACATCCAATGGTTTGAGTCACTTACAATGCTCATGAAGAATACAGGCATACGATCGACGTTAGCGATCTTGAAGTATTCCTCGTTTTCTATGCAAACAATTTCGAGGGGGCCTGCAGAGTCCGGTGATAACGCCATTCTGCTTTCTATCATGACTCTTTGTAGACTCTCACATAGTCGATGATCATTGACTGAGGAAACGGCGTGCCTGTGGTTGGATATCCCACATAATTGCCCCCAACAGCTACGTTGAGAATCATAAAAAATGGCTTATTGAATACCCATTCACCTGTGAGATCGCTAGGTTGGATACGTTGGTACAGAAAGTCATCGATAAAGAAATCAATGTGATCCTGGCCCCATTCTATTGCATAGACATGGAAGTCGGTATCGAATCTTCCTGACATCAAACCGAATGCCTTTGTCTTCGCATTGGCTCCGAAGTATCCCGGACCGTGCACACTGCCATGAGTGATTGCAGGTTGTTGACCTCTCTGCTCCATGATATCGATTTCACCGCATTGTGGCCAGCTGACCTCATTGATATTATCGCCAAGCAGCCAAAATGCCGGCCAGATGCCAGGTCCAGTTGGTGTCTTGATTCTCGCTTCAAACCTGCCGTAGGTCTGACTGAACAATCCTTGGGTCTTTATCCGTGCAGACGTGTATCCAGAACCTCCATACGATTCTCGCTTGGCAGTGATGACGAGGTGTCCATCCCCGCTCAACTGAACATTAGCCGGCCTGTTGGTGTAATACTCGAGTTCGCTATTACCCCAGCCGTTGCTACCGGTGCCTATATCATATGTCCACTTCGACTTATCTGGCAGGCTTCCTGCGGTTCCATCAAACTCATCACTCCATGACAAAGTCCATGCTCGCTCAGGGAGTACTTGAACAGGCTGCTGCTCACACCCGGATAGCAGAATGGTCAGAGGAAGTAAAGCGAATAGGCCAAGCACGTAAGGTCGTCTCATGAATGTTGGTTTTCTCGTAATGAAGAAATGAAGAAGCGCCCTGTCTTTACTTGCGGAACAAGATATTGTCGAGATACACATTGCCGTTGCCAACAAACTTCAGTTGGAATACACTCGTAAGTGCAACAGGGGAGAATGCACTAAGGGGTATGTCAACACTCTTCCAGCCAGATCCTGTTGGAACGGAAAGTGAATAAGGGGTCTCTACTGGACCGGGACTGATCAAGAAGACCTGCAAGGCGGTGGCATTCACCGAATAATAGTCCAGATGCAGATAGCCATACGTAGATACGTTCTGATTGGAGCCAAGCTGAATACCTTGATAATTAAGGCCCGTGTACAACAGCGTTGTATTCCCATTGATCATAGGTTGGCTTACAACGGTCGTTTGACCCCAGTTAGGTGAAAAGTTTGTTCCACTAACATTGGTATATGCATCACTAAAGATGGAGATCACATCTCCAGGTGGATACGTCGGCGTTGGGGCTGGTGTTGTTGGTGTTGATACCGACTTGTACAAATACACATTGTCGACAAAGAGATTAGAAACTGTACCTGACAAGACAAGCTGAGCAAGGTGTGCCTTTGTTGTAAGGCCAGTGAAACTCGACAGTGGAATGTCCAGACTAATCCATGTATTCGACTTTAACGTTGGTGCAGTAATGGTGATCTCATGCGATACATCATCCCCTCCACCATAGACGCCATTTGCACCGAAATCAACAAGCATTACTTTGACGTTGTTCGGACTTGATGTTGGATCAGGTGTCCAGACATCGATATGAAAATGCGTCATTGAGGTTGCATTGATTGGATTTGCGGAAAACTCCACACCAACGAAATTCAGATTGTAATACCGTATCACGTCATCATTGTTGACCTTGATGAACGAACTTTCCGTTGTTGAGTACTGCCATCGCGTATTCCATGTATCAATCGGAACATTGGTATACGCATTGCTGTACATCGAAATCACATTTCCGGCTTCCACTGTTGGAGTTGGCGCTTGAGTGGCGGGGAATAGTGCAGTGCCCCTTGCCGACAACTCCATTGACCCCTTTGCCTTGTTTGCTCCCAATGTTGCTCTTATCGTGGCATTACCGGAATCCAATACCTGAACGATACCTTGTGAAGAGACCGTGGCAATTGCAGTGTTGGATGATTCGAAGGTGAAGTACGAAGGTGAAGCGGCAATTGTTTGATTTGTCCCATTGGGTAGACTAGCAGTCGCTTGCAAGCCCTCTATTCTGATCGAAGCACCTTTTTCAGTAGTCGGTATCTTTTTGTCTTCTCCACTAAACATTGCACCGTAACATGTGCCCAAATCGGGCAGATACTCGAATCGAACTTCGTCTATCCAGAATGTGTACCCCTTCTCGCTAATTGGGCCTGTCGAATAGTAAAACAATCCCTTTTCACCGGTGAGTTTGGTAGGATCGGGGATTGGTATGACCACTTTCTTCCAGTTCGTGTTGACCGGCAACGCATTCATTGCCACTTGATAAGCGGATGCTCCAAAGTCATTTCCAAAGCCAATAACGTCGATCGTGGCTGACTGTGTTGCCTTGATGTAAAACGTCAACGCATTGAATCCCGATAAATCCCTTCCCGTTCTGCTGAAGTACGCCCCTCCGGCATATGCTCCTTGAGGACTGTTTGCATCTGGCACTTCGTATCGCATTGATGCTCGAGAAGAATTGTATGTAGTTGTGTAGTCAACCTGAAAGGCTTTCACATCAGACCCGCCAAATGCAGCATAGATCAGGTCGCCAGTAAAGTCGTCGATGAAGACCTCTCCGTTCTTGGGGAAACTTGGACTCGATAATCCATCAACAATTCTATCACCACAACTTGTGAGCAATAAAACAAGTATTAAGCAAAGGACGCTCGGAGTTAGCCTATTTATGCGTGTTTTCATGTGTTGTTGGGTTAGACCCATCGTTGTAGGTGGTTTGCTGGATGGAAAAATAGGGAATAGCACTGCATTCTTTATTTGGTCGCCTCTGCCTTCGTATTTTCGATGTCATGAAACACCTCCTCCTTATCCTAGCTGTTGCATTGTTTGTTTCGTCGTGCTCGGACACGACATCGCCGGACCCAACGCCAGTATCCTACAAGGTCCCGGGTACCGGAAGCACGTTCACCTATGACGCTTACGATATCGATGAACAGGGAACGAAGAAGCCGGGTTCCGAGAAGGAACTGGTTGAGAGCGTGACCGCAACAAACGCAGTTGTTGATAACTCTACAGGCGTTTGGATTGTGCAAGGGGCTGACACGACGTACTTCCATATCGACCAATACAACGATGTACAAATGCGCGCGGGCGGAATGAACGATGCTTTCTTCAATTCAGCATGGGTTAGGCTTCCATATTCGACGGGTGCTCCCAGTTCCGTGTTCTTTAATGACAGAATCAATAACAACGGCGTGGTCTACGAAATAGGAAAGGCCATTACTGCCGAGCGCCTCGGCATCAGAAGCTACCCGATCAACGGCACGACCATCAATGCCTACGATTTCAAGATCGTCTATGCCATCGTGGTCAAGGCCAATGAGTCCATCGAGTCCGATACCCGCGCTGTACGATACGTCACATTCGCCCCTTCACTCGGAACCGTCATCCGCAGAGCTATGCCTGCACAGGAGTGGTTCGGCACAAAACGCGACGGATATGTGGAGGAGATGAGATCGTATAATGTGAAGTAGGGACGGGGTACGAGGGTACGGGGGTACGAGGGTACGATGGTACGGGGGTACGAGGGTACGAGGTACGGTGGGTTAGTTCTCCGTGGCTTCTCGCAAGGAGGTAACGTTTGGTTGTTCTTGGACACGTGTAAGGAATGCTGCGTGGCCGTTGGCACTCATAAGCGCGCGTGAGTAATACCAATCCTCTACACTGCAGTCGTTGATGCCTTCGTTGATCGGTGGTGGTCCCCATGCCGCGAGTGTTTGCCAAGGCATGAAAAATGCAGCACCGTTAAATGTGCGACCAAGGTGTATGGTCTGACCTTCGTGCACGATAGATTTCTCTGTTGGATGATTTTGCTCCTGCACGCCATCTCTGTGAAGTGCAACCACATGAATGTTCTCATGCTGACAACATAGAGTTGTGCATGATGTGATAAACGGGGCCAGCACGATCATATCATCATCCATAACGGTGATGCTGCGTGGACGCAACAACGCTGCAAGACGCCATGCCTCGTGGATTCCATAACTCTTCTGCCACTGCGGCACGGTATCAGGCTGATGACGAACAAAGGTATGCACTACGCCTTGCGAGCACCGCTCGTTGAGCAGTATCGGCGTTTCATCAGTACTGCCAGCATCGATAACGATGATCTTGGCAAGGGGCTCGTGCACGCGCACCGATGCAATGGCGTTGTCGAGATACGATGCTCTGTTTCGCGTCACGAAAATCACAACATCATGTGCAGACGGATCTGCTATATCCGATTGATATCTCAACCGCGTTTCGATGCTTGTGAGCGACCCCACAACCCATCTCTTCATTGCATCAACAACTCTATTCTGCGTTCGCTTGATACGCTTGAAGAGCAATATGCTCGAGGTTAACACTAATAGTGTCGAGATTATACTGAGAACAAGGACTGCTTCGATCATATCAACTCATCACTTCCTTAATTGCGCGTTCTAAGGCTGGACGTAAATCCTCTGGGAAATGGGCTGTGCGCTGGGTTAGGTAGGTATTGAGATCCGTTGCATAGTGACGAAGTTTTGGAAGGATCTCACTGATGAGAATGGCATCGGTTGGAACGTCAAATTGAAGTTTGCCAAGCCCTACCAGATGCGCGATACACTCGGCCTCTTCCTGCGAGGCACATTCGATAACGATGTCTGGGCGAGCCCCCTTCCATGTCTTGACTCGCCAGCCGAACATGGTGCCGTCTACTTCGGCGCGTGTGATGCCGGATTCTACTCGTAGTGATCTGCGGTTGGCCTCGGGCAACTGGTCGATGTAGGGGGCGTACCAGGTTGTTAGTGGACGCAGCTTGTGGTCGCGCTCGAGTTCGTAGGCAAGGGTGTTCGTTAGATGCCGCACGTTAGATGGTCGCGACCACCATGCATAGGTAAAGCGATAAACCCAACGCTGTTCTTCGTCGGTAAGCCCAAAGACGTCGAGCATCAACATGGCGTCTAGCTTTCGTCTGTCGCGCCGAATGGTCTCAGGACGGATAGTGTCGGAGGATGAAGCGCCAAACTCGTCCTCGAGCGTTTCGATGGGTCTACGCAAGAGTGATTGCAGATTTGAGTCGTGAAGCACGTTAAGAATGGCATCATCAGGAATTGGGAACTCCTGCGCATCACGCACTGTGATGTCGGCCACATTGTCCGTTAGCCTCATGATCTCACTGCAGAATAATCCCAATGTTGAGTTCATCCACATTGCTATTGCGTCGCGATGTTGCTCGCGATGCAGCGTGATGCCAATGAATGCATCGGTTGCATAGGCATCGATGGTGTTTACCTGCACAATCCATCGTTTGTACTGCTGCTTGGGGATGATCAGGTGCGCTGATGAAGGGGCTGGCAAATGCCACCACGAATCGCGATTGCGAATACTCGCACGCAGATGCACACCCTCGCGCTCGGCACGCTCTATGCGTGTAAGCACGTTTGTGCCTGTCATGGCGTTGCGATCTTGCGGCAGCAGCAAGAGTCGTCTATCTGAGCGAGGAAGCCCCATGATAGATTCAATGTCATCTGCCGATGTCAAAATCGTCGCATCAACAGTTGTCCCATTAGAGCGCGTACGCTGCCAATACTCAGCTTCAAGGTTATTGGTTGCTATGTCATGCGTGTCCGGCGCAAACACGTCGTTGGCACCAGTACGCAAGCCCCCTCCAACATCAGCAATAGTCGCCAGGGGGCGCATTCGGTGTAGTGTTTTGTGAAGGATAGAGGATAGCACGTCGGGTGGAACAAGGTAATCCTCCCATGAGCCAGCATCACTTAGGTGAACTTGACGCACCATGCGCACAACGGCTTCGTCATTCAGCTTGCCGCGTTCAGACGCATCGAGATATGCAACAAATGCATCGAGTGATTTCAGACGCGCCTGCTCGAGATCGCGCGAGGCTTTTGACGATGGGAAGAACGCAGCTATCGGTCTGCGCAAATAAACAAAGCGCGTTGCATGCGCTGCGCAGTCAACATCTGTGTTGCGCGCAATGATGCAGCACACACCAGCATCGGGCTCGGCAAGTGCTTCTACGTCGCTCATGATTACCCATTCGACTGCAAAGCGCGAGGCCAGAGCATGACGCATGCCGGCGTAGCGTTCATCGTGCAGAACAGAAAGTGGCAGGAACAACACCACACAACCATCGGCCGACATTGGCATACGCTCGAGTAGGAGCTTGATGCGGTGGCGTTCCGTTGTGTCGGACGAGGTTGCCACGACAAGGTCCCACGGACGCTTGAAACCTCGCGTGTCGCGCAGGATCTGCACATCAGTCGCAGCATCCAGCCGTCCAGATGAGCGAAGAACAATCGATCGCTCGTCTTCACTTGTGCGCGCATACACGCGAGCATCACACGGTGTGCTGTGCGACATCAGCATCTGGCGAACACTCGCAAGACCCTGCGTCTGTCCAATCTCGAGCATAGAGATCCGCTCCGGCAAGCTCTGGCGCACATGCGCTACTGCTCTTAGAGCCAGATCAAGTGCGTCAATCGTTGGCACTGATGTACGTGCAATGCGTGCACATCTCTGAAGTATGGCATCAACAGCCCTGTGCAGTTCAGAGTCTGTAAGGCGTTCCGGATCGAACCGATGCAGAAAGTGAATCAGATCGGCAAGCGTCATCCGAAAGATCTCTTGCTTGTCTGCCAGCACGCGCACGTCGGAGACGTTGTGCGGAAGCATGGCGTAGCCTTTGCGTCTGGCCTGACGGAAGTACGCACCCACCAGGTCAAGCATCAGGTCGGAACTGCGCGTCCCATAGGGAATTGCAAGTCTATCAAAGGCATCTGGGTTGCGTACGTGCATCAGCACATAGGCAAGGATGCTTGTGCCCAGGCGCAATGTTGCATCACGCTGCTCGCCATGTGATTCGGTGCAAGATGTTAGGTCATCGAACATGGCCAGCACGCGCTCGGAGAAGAACGCTGATGCATCGCGTACATGCTGACTTACCGGCATTGCTGACTCGATATTCAGCCAATTCGTTGCGTGCGAGAGTGCGGTCACAAGTCCAAGCTGCGTGCCCGAGCTCTTGGTGTCGTCCGTCGTGCGCGCATCAGATGCCTGCTGCCAACCAACTACTTGGTCTTCATCTGGTAGACGCTTGGTTACGGCTTCGGTGCGATAGGTAACGGCTCTGCGGAAATTCGTCAGGATAAAGTAGGGTGTCTGCACGCGGGCCGCTACCGAGCGCAGCTTGTCGCGGGGGACATCGTCGAATGGACTCTCCGTGGGCGCAATTGCGTCGACCACTGCAAGGGGGCTCCCGTTCTTCTGCTTGAGGATGGAGAACGTGCCCTCGACGCTGGTGTATTCCTCGACTGCAAGCCCCTTGGCCGCATCAGAGGTGAGCTGCTGCAGACATGCATGCAGACTTGATCGCAGCACAGTTGACATTTGAGATGGGGTCATGTTAACTGCTGATCAAGGTTGTTACACGGTGAATAAGTTCCTGTGCCTCGTCATGTGTTGGTGCCTCGGCAATAACACGCGCAATGGGCTCGGTGTTCGATGCACGCACGTGCACCCAGCGGTCTGCCATGCCAACAAACACGCCATCGAGCGTGGAGATGGTAGCATCGGGAAACGACGCAGCGATGGCACCAAACGAAGCGTTAAAGACCTCGCGGTTCTCGAGTGGAAACTTTGTCTTGATCATCGCATACGACGGAAGCGCTGAGCAGGCTTGTGACATTGTTAGGCCGTGTGATCTCAGGTATGAGGAGATCACGCCGATGCCCACCAGACTGTCACGTCCGGAATGACAGGCAGGATAGATCACACCGCCAGAGCCTTCGCCGCCGATCACGGCGTGGGTTGCCTGCATTATGCGGACAACGTTGATCTCTCCAACAGGGGCGCGATGACATGTAACGCCATATGATGCGGCGATATCATCGACAACTCGCGTCGTAGAGAAGTTTACGACCACATCGCCCCGTTCACCACTATCGAGAACGGCCTTGGTCGCTAGAGCAATCGTGCGCTCTTCGCCAATTGGCTGTCCATGTTCATCAAAGAGAACAAGACGGTCGCCGTCAGGATCAATCGCGACGCCAAAAGATGCGCCGTGTGCGCGCACGGCATTGCCCAGATCTGTAAGGTTTTCGGTAAGGGGCTCCGGCGTATGCGGGAAGATACCCGACGCGTCACAATAGAGTTTAACAACGTTGTATCCGAGCTTTTCGAGTAACAGCGGTGCTGCATGCGAGGCAGAGCAGTTCACGGCATCGACCACCACAGTCTGGCCCGCAGCTAGCGGGGCCGACAGCACAGCAGGGATCGACATCACACGCTCGATGTGAAACGCATCTGCATCAGTGCGATGCTCAACAACACCGTGCTGCTGCTCAGGGGGTAGGGGGCTTGGCATTACTGAGTCTACTGCCTGCCAGAGCTTGGCATTGGCGTCGGCATCGAGGAACACGCCCCCTGCATCCAGAAACTTGAGTCCATTCCATGGTGCCGGGTTGTGTGAAGCAGTGATGGCAATGCCACCGACGGCATCAGAGTGCTCGGTTAGTAGCTGCACCGTTGGCGTTGTTGCCATGCCAATCACCACGACGCGGCGTCCGCATGAGCGAAGCGTACCAACAACGATGTCTTCGATCCATGCGCCGCTCGGACGTCCGTCGCGGCCAACTATGATGGGCCCATGAGGCAGGATAGCATGAAACGCCCACGCATAGCGTGCCACCAAGGTTGGTGTTAGGTCATCACCAAGTGTTGCGCGGAGTCCGGAGATCGATCGTATACAGGCCATGGCGGTGCGGTAAGGTTACGGAGCGCTTCCACACAAAGCTTCAACATCGGCCACAGAGCGGGCAAGCGAAGCAGAGAGGTTCACGGGTCCTTGTTCGGTGATAAGTATATCGTCTTCTATACGCACGCCGATACTCCACCAGCGTTTATCGCATGGGGAGCCGGCAGGAATATAGATGCCCGGCTCGACGGTGATAACGGAGTTTGCCTGCAGCGGACCTCCCGTGCCGGGGTCGTGCACATCAAGTCCCAAGTAGTGCGATGTGCCGTGCATGAAGTACCGCTTCACGTCCGCGAGGCTTTCGATAATGCCCAGCTTGAGCAGTCCATCTGCGATCACCGACGTTGCAGCTGCATGCGGAGCGCGGAATGGGGCTCCAACTAACGAGGCTGCGATGCCGGAGTCTTGCGCTTGAAGAACAATCTCATAGATCAGGCGTTGTTCTTCTGTGAACTTCCCGTTGAGAGGAAACGTCCGCGTAATGTCGGCTGTGTACCCGTGATATTCAGCACCGCAATCTGCCAACACAAGGTCGTTCATTGTTGTGGCCCGGCGGTTAGCGGTATAATGCAGAATGCAGGCATTGTAGTTGGAGCCAACGATGGATGGGTAGCCAACGTCTTCGGCACCTTGACGCTTGAACCCATATTCCATGAGAGCCTCAAGTTCATACTCCTTCATGCCGGGACGTGCGCCGCGCATGGTTGCGCGATGACCCTCCATGGAGATCTCAATGGCCTTGCGAAGCAGTCTGAGTTCTGATGTGTCCTTTACCTCACGCATAGCACGCAGAATGGGCATCGGCGATTTGAATACGATCGATGCCTTGCGCTCCTTGGCCCACTTCTTGAGTTCGGCATCTGCATAGAGGTTTTTGCCGACAAGGGGCACCTGCAGTGCTTTGGTGGGAAGCGTTGAATAATGCAGCGTGTCGATGCGGGGAAGAAGCGAATCGAGTATGGACTTGAGATCAGTTGCAACAAGCGCGGTGTCAACGCCGAGGTATTGCATTGCCTCTTGCGGACCCATACTAACGCCTTGCCATACTTCGCGGTCGACATTGCGCTGAGGTATGAACAGCACTTCCGTGAATGTGCGATCACCGATCTGGATACCCGACGGTGCCAAGAGCAGTGTTGAGCCGGGTGTTTGACAGCCTGTGAGATAGAGCATGTCGGAGCTCTGACGATACTCAAAGTCTACGTCGTTCTGTCGGTTGCGCACGTCGGCAGAAAAGACAATCGCAATCGAGGCATTGGTCATTGATGCCAATACCCGCATGCGACGTTCCTTATAGACATGCGAAATTGGCATGTCTGTATCAAACATCTCGAAGGGGAATGTCTGCGAGGAAACATAGAG
>JBEBCJ010000126.1:0-29672 GCA_041157865.1 Bacteroidota bacterium | reverse complement strand
GCTGCAACAGAAAATGTGAGATACCCTGCACTCCCATCTGGATGGAGATGCCGAACGTAGATGTTCATTGATCCCGACACCACTTTTACTGGATGTCGTGCAGAAGTGAGAACCCAAGGGTTGGTGTTTGTGCATTCAATCATCGTAGACATCATTACTCCGATGCAATCATAGTGGAGTAAACACCTTCGATGTTCTTGAGCTCGTCGTGCGTCCCACGTTGAACGACTAAACCCTTATCAAGAACGATGATCTCATCGCAATCTCGAATCGTACTCAGCCGGTGGGCAATCACAACCGTGGTAACACCACGTCGCTGAAGAGCTTCGTTGATTTGTGCCTCTGTAACTGGATCGAGCGCACTGGTTGCTTCGTCTAGTACAACGATTCGCGGGTTAGGAACAAGTGCGCGGGCAATCTCGAGGCGCTGTGCCTGGCCGCCTGAGAAGTTACGCCCTGCCTCAGATACGTTGCTTGCATATCCACCCGGACGCGATGCAATGACATCGTGAATTTGGGCATCCTTGGCAGCCTGTGTGATCTGCGCGCTGGAATACGAGTCATTCCATAATGTCAGGTTGTCCTCGATAGTGCCCTCAAAGAGAAATATTTCCTGATCAACAAATGATACCGAAGAAACAAGAGTATCGCGTGCCCAATCACTACGGGGCTTACCGTCGAACAAGATCTGGCCAGACCACGGAGTGTGTATTCCAGATATCAATTTTGATAGAGTGGACTTACCACTTCCAGATCTCCCCACTAGAGCAACTCGCGCACCTGGTTTGAGAGAGAGATTAAAGTTGGTTATCAGCGGCGGATCAAGCGGGGAATAGCCAAAGGTAAGATCAATGATGTCTATTCGCCCATCCAGCTTTGAAGGATTCTCTATGCTTGTTACGGCCTCTATTGTCGTCACATCCTTCTCATATTTCAAAACGTCATCCAATCGATTCATATCTCCACGCAGCTTTTGAATATCTGCATACAGATTAATGACGTCGTTTATGGGGGCAAGGAAACTTGTCATCAGAGATTGAATTGCAACGAGTGTGCCGATTGTGATCATGCCATCCATAACCTGCCAGCCCCCTAATCCGAGGATAACTGCGGTTGTGAGCGAATTCACAATAGGCGGTATTACCATCAGACCCTGCATAATGAACTGCACACGCCGTTGCGAGTCTTGAACCTTTGCCTGATATCCTGCCCACTGCGAGAAAAAGTCGCTTTCGTTACCACTAGCCTTGAGTGTCTCAATGATCTGAAGCCCATTCATTGCGAATCCCTGCAGCTTACCTTGCTCCCGCAGCAGCCTCTCATTGATTGCACCGAGTTTGCGGCTGACTGCGCGCATACTTACGATGCTGAGGGCAGAAATGATGATAGCTATTGTTGCCAGCAGCGGACTATAACTGATCATGACCAGTGCATAGACAACAATGAGAAGTAGATTCAATGAGGTTGTAGCGAGTTTGCCGCCAATCATTTGTGCGACGTTGTTATTGATCTGTACTCGCTCGGCAAGATCACCGGCAAACCTCTGTTGAAAAAACTCAACCGGAAGGCGCAACACGTGCCACATGTACTCTGCGGATTCCTGCACAGCGAGGGCGGTCTCCAATCGTAAGAGCACCCGCTGCTGAATCCACAAAAGCAGAACATGGAAGACTATTGTAACACCCATGCCGAAGAGAAGCGGCTTAATCCACGAATCGAGGTTGCGCACGAGAACATCGTCCACAAATACTTTCGCGAATACTGGAGCGAGAAGTCCCGGAACGACGAGCATGAGGCCAGCCAGCACGGTATACAACACACCATACTTTACCTTGCCAATGCGCTTTGTTAGGGAACCAATCGTAGACGGAGGAGAACCACCTTTGGTAAAGTCAGGACCAACTTCAAACGTCAAGACTACTCCTGTAAAGGCCTCGTCAAACTCCTCGTGACTAACCATGGTCTTGCCACCCATGGGGTCATTGAGATAAACGCCCTTATTCGAAACGCCTTCAATCACGAGAAAGTGATTGAACTTCCAGAAGATGATCGCAGGAAGCTGGCGTTCAAACAGTTCCTCTGCCGTGACTTGGTAACCCTTAGCGACAAGTCCATACTTGCGCGCTGCCTTTAGAACATTGAGAGCCTTTGAGCCATCACGCGATACACCGCACTCTCTACGAAGGATCTCTAGAGGAACGATCCTTCCATAGTATGCAAGAATCATGGCCAGTGATGCAGCACCGCACTCCACTGCCTCCATCTGATAAACTGTAGGCGTGTTTACTCTCTTGGCGCGGAATCGATGTTTGACCTCTGCATCAGCCATTGCTGATTCCAAGGAATTTCTTCAACCAAGGTAGCAATAGTGCGATAGGACGCTGATCATTAACGATGATCGAGCAGGTGCATATTGAGCCAGAAGTAATTCGAGTATTCGGTCCTCGTCCAGAAGTCCACTTGAAGCCGCTTGTGTTGTTCTTGTCTACGATAAGCTCTGCAATAACTCCGATAGGGGGCTCCTGCTGAACAGAGAAGTATGTACTCAATGCATCATTGTTTATGTACCTTCGGACTGCATTTGCGTCCAGTGGAAAATCACTGACATAAACAGTGTTTGCCTCGATTGATCCGAACTCGGATGCTTCTACATTCGTTGGTACAACACGCACACGCATGCCTCTGACAATTTTCTTTCCTTGTGCAGGAGGAACGAAGATTGCGACACTTAAACGATTGCCCACAAAGCTGCTTCGTATGTCGTGTTCAATAGACACAAGCGGAGTGCCCGCTGTTACCAATGCTCCTATGGGTGCACTTATTTGAGTTACTATGCCTCCGTGGTTTGCTGTTGCTACACG
This sequence comes from Bacteroidota bacterium, assembly GCA_041157865.1. Classification (GTDB taxonomy): domain Bacteria; phylum Bacteroidota; class Ignavibacteria; order Kapaibacteriales; family Kapaibacteriaceae; genus UBA10438. The sequence goes on along the minus strand of JBEBCJ010000126.1, from coordinate 26,811 downwards.
TGAGATGTTATACTGAAGCTGAATCTCATTGGCAGCACGAATCGCAGTGGCTAACTGTTCCTTTGCACGAATCAGTTCTTGCTCATTCTGGAATGAAGCCTGTATGTCCTGGGTCTTGTCCTGAAGCTCTGTAGTCCGCACGTGCACAACGGCCTGTTGTGCGAGAAGCAGTTTCTCTTTAGCTGCGAAATACTCAGAATTCGTCACTAGACCTCGCTCTAGCAGATCCTTAATGGCAGCACATTGCTTTTCTTCGTTAGCCAGCTTGTCTTGAGCCGCTTTTAGTGCAATTGATCGTTCGTTACGCACGTTGCCATTGGTTGATGAGCGTAGTGAACCCGACATTGAAACCGACTTAAGCGTGCTTGTATATACACTGTCTGCGTCACGGACAGCGGCGTAACAGTTCTCAAGCTTTAGCCGCAGATCGGGCACGTCGATTATTGCTATCGTATCTCCGTTTTGAACAGTATCTCCTTCTGCCACTATAATGCGATACAATGTGCCCTGCCCCATGGCAGCGATCGTCGTAACACCCCCTTCTTGGACTAGGATGCCACGCGCTTCTACGACGGTAGGTACAGATCCGAGGATTCCCCAGATAAATGCGGAAACAACAACCACCCCAAGAGCTGCTAATGCGAGCCAGCTCGTTGGCTTGGTTACCACAAGCACTTGATTCAATGCTTCTGGTGAAGAAAGAGCATTGAGTGCCGCTTTCCTGAATGTGAGTTTACTCATTGGATAAGCTCCGACAGATCGAATAACGATGAGTCTGTGGTAGAGACTGTGGCTCCATCCTCTTTGAAAAACATCGACGCCAAAAATCGTATCTGTACAACTGCAAGAGCATAGTCTCTTCTCACGGAATAGAGCTCACGCTGAGCAGCAATAACATAGTCTTGACGCACACGCAGCTGAGTCAGAGTCGATTTACCAGCTTTGACACGAACTTGCTCATCTTCATAAACTTCTTCGGCAAGTCTGACGGACTTTGCACTGATCATCTGCCTTGCATATGCCCGCTGTAAACGCTGCAAGGCCAACGAACAGTTAAGCTGTATCTGCCTTCTAACATCTTGTTCCTGAATCGTTAGCCGCTCATGCTCTGCTTCATTCATCAGGATAGAAGAACGTGCTTGAGAATTTTGCACAGGTAACGCCCACGACACCGATGCGCTAAAATTCATAGGCGTAGCGTTGTCCCGGTAGGCTGATATGTATCTGCCAAATGTTGTATCGAAATTGAATCCGTTGGATCCAACTGTAATCCCCAGATCAAGTTGGGGCAGCAGATCGCTCTCTGCTCCGGCAATAGCACGCCGCGCAGCCTCGCGCCTCATGGCAAAGCCTCGTATATCAGGTCGGTGCTCCCAGGCTCGTTTCGTGATACTCTCGAGTTTGATTTGTTGCACAATATTCGAATCACGAATGATATCACGCAGCGGTAATGGCGCAGGAAGTCCTTCTGCGGGCATAGTGCTATCACCAATAACAGTTACAAGTTGTGCATAGGCAGTTGCCGCAGATTGTTCTGCATTGATGCGCTCTCCTGTACGCGTTAGTAATGTTTGCTCTGCCTCCCGAAGATCTGCCCTCGTTCGTATGTCTGCCTTTACATATTCCGCGATAAGCTGGTAGGTTCCACTTGCTACTGATTCCGATGCACGCGCCGTTTCGAGCATTCTGTGGGCATACCAATAGTCGACGTATGCGGTCAGCACATCAGCGCTTCGTGTGTTGATAGACTGTAACACGTCTGCACGAACTGCCTCCAAAACAAGTGTTGCCTGCTCACGTGGTGCTTTTGAAAGAGCTGCACCCCTATTCTTCAATAGCGGCACAGTGATATTCAGAGCCATAAATCCGCGGTTCTGAGGTCGTTTGTCATCTGCTCGCGAGCTGATGATTGTTGAGCTTTGCACGCCCATGTTTGCATTAAGCCGCACACCAAAGTCGAGTTCCTGGTTAGCACCCAGGCCATACTGCGACGTTGTGACTTGCGGGAAAACAATGCCCAATGGTGAGAACACAGGCGAGTAGTCAATGCTATACTGGCTGCTAACTGAAGTACCAAGATCAAAGGCAGCTTGCGTTTGAAGCAGCCTTCCCTCCTGCTGTAGCACGTTGACTCGGCTGATGCGTAACTGCGGGTCGTTTCGTAACAACTTTTCCACACAGTCCAGTGGACCAAATGTATCCTGTGCATTCATTGGGAGACACACAATGAGGACAGCAATAATGAGGAATACCAGCGTTTGCATCATCAAATATACCTGCAAAGATTACCAGTTGCATAGCTTAATTTCCGTGCTCTGTAACGGCAAGCTGTCGTGACAACTGCTAAATATCAATGGTACATATCGCCTTGTTCAAACCACTTTCATGGCTGGCATTGGCCATTATCGGCGCACCTGCCGCGAGAGCCCAAACCGACTCGACTCTAGAAGACTCATTACGGTATGTCAGCACTGAACGCATCGTCGTTTCTGCCAGTAGGTGGGAGGAACGCGCATCGACCAGCTCGCGCCAGATCATATCGCTAACCCCTCGAGATGTTCGTAACCTGAATCCAGGGACATCTGCCGACCTTCTCGAAGCCACCGGTGAGGTATACATGCAGCGCAGTCAGGCAGGGGGCGGGAGTCCACGTCTCCGTGGCTTCGGTGCAAACAATGTGCTCTTGGTGGTTGATGGTGTGCGCGTGAACAATGCCATCTATCGTACCGGGAACCTGCAGAACCTGATCATGATCGATGCCGAGTCTATTGGTGAGGCCGAGGTGTTGTTCGGTCCTGGGTCCGTACAGTACGGTTCTGATGCGCTTGGTGGGGTTATGGTCTTTAACACAAAGGCGCCTCGATACTCGGACAGTGCCACACAGGTCATAGGCTCTGCTATGCTCAGAGGTACTTCAGCAACTGCCCAGCGAACGATCAGCGCTGATGTGTCCCTTTCAACGACATCATTCACAAGCTCGATCGTGATGACAGCATCACGATTTGGAGATGTCGTTTCTGGTGGATCATTCCCAATTTCTGCGCCTACATTTGGCTCTCGCAACTGGTATGCGGAGCGCATCAATGGTAAAGATTCACAGATCGTGAATTTGGATCCGCGAGTTCAGCGCCATAGCGGCTACGACCAATACAACATTCTCAAGAAGTTCAGCTACAAGGTTGATGATCGATGGATCATTGATGCCTCAACGATGTACACGAGCACAAGTAACATTCCACGCTATGACCGTCTGTACGAGAGTCAAAAGGACCGAGCAGTGCCGCGATATGCCGAATGGTATTATGGGCCGCAAACATGGCTATTGACTACCACGTCGATCAGGGGTTCGAATCTTGGGAATGTTGTTGAGGACCTTGTTGCAACAGCATCGTACCAGTGGTATCAGGAATCAAGGCACTCTCGTTTGTTTGGATCAGAGGTTCGGCGAGATCAGACAGAGAGCATTTCATTAATGAATCTCAATGTTGATGGACGTACGAGACTTTTGCAAGAGGCAGAGGAGTGCGATCTCTATTATGGACTCGAGGTGTCACTTCAGAATGCAACGTCAGAAGCCCAGAACGTGAACATCGAATCAAATCAGATTTCACGAGGAGTTACCAGATATCCAGATGGCGGCAGTACGTATGATTCATATGCAGCATATTCGCAATTGCGATGGGCTTTGTTACCAAGCTTTGTAGTTTCAGCGGGGCTGCGTTCAACGGCTGTCTTGTTGCATTCTCGAATAACTGATTCGTCGGTTTTTTCGCTGCCATTTCGGACAATAGAGACAAGTCCCTCTGCGCTTACTGGTTCCCTTGGCTTTGTCTGGAGAGCGCACTCAGAAATTGCTGCTCGCATAAACATGGCAAGTGGTTTTCGTGCGCCGAACATCGATGACATAGGTAAGGTCTTCGATTCAAACCCAGGATCTCTGATTGTGCCCAATCCTTCGTTGGCGCCGATGTTTGTTACAACGGCCGAAGTAGGTGTTGATGTGACGCCCCTTTCATGGCTGGTGCTGTCAGGAACGTATTACCATAGCTGGCTTCAGGATGTAATGCAAGTTCGCCCAGCGATATATAACGGGTCAGACTCAGTCATGTATAACGGTCTCATGAGTGCTGTTACCTCGCTTCAGAACGCAGGTACAGGGTGGATAGATGGCATAAGTATTGCGCTTCAAGCAACGTTTGCAGACGTTACTTGTGATGTACAGGCTTCCGTTGCCACCGGACGTGATAACAATGGCATAATGCTAACACACATTGTACCGGCTTTTGGCCAAGTACGACTAATGTGGCGTCCGTTGGATCGCGCTCAGGTTGTTAGCGAGGCTCGTTGGTCTGCCGCATGGACGCGGTCCATGATACCAGAATCTGAATTCACCCAAGGTGTTCACTACACGGACGTAGGTCTGCCAGCATGGATGATTGCTAATATCCGGGCATCATATGAGCTCTCACGTTGGATAACGGCTCAAGCATCAATCGAGAATATCTTCGATCTTCAGTATCGTAGTGCCGGATCGGGAATATCTGCACCCGGACGCAACGTCATGTTTGCCCTGCGTTGCAGGTTCTAAAACATACCTGCCGCACTATTGGCGCAACAAATGCACGTGAAGCACGGATTTCGATGTAGCAACACGCAATACATACGATCCCGATGGTATCGATGAAACATCCATCATTCCATCGGGATAGAGTGTTACGGCCATGCGTTGTCCAGTTACATCAATAAGATCAGCACTCTGTATATCCTCAAACGGTACAAGGATTCGTGTAACATCATTTGTTGGATTGGGAGCGATCAGTTCTATTTGATCATGTTCTTCAATGTCCGTCGTACCTGGCAGCGTATAGCGCATCAGAACCTCGTTGTCGAGGATCAAATTTGAGCTCCAAATGAACTGTGCATCTTGCGCAGCATTGTCGAACGCATCCCGAAAGTTTGTGAAGGCGGGTTTGTTGTCAACGCCTACTTCTGCATTGCTGTACTCTCGTGCATTCGGCCAATTGCTATCATCAAAGTCAGCATTCATCCAGCCATCAGGACGCTGCCAGTGCACACCATAATATCCGGAACCATCAATCGCATCTGCACTACTGCACGAAACTGACGATCGTATAGATCCATTCTCCTGAAGGCAGGTAAGATCCTGAATGGGGCTTGTATAGTATGTCTGCGCCTTCCAGTCCTTCGAGCTCGTAGCTATAAGGTTACCTGCGTCGTCGGTAAGTGCAACAACGATGCCGCCATCTCCGGGGTGGTAGGCAGAAGCACCCTGAACTTCCGAGCCTAGGCCAAGGTTTTCTTCCCAATCAACACATAGAATAGCTATCGTGAACGGACGTTTGACACGGAAACGAACAACTGATGAGTTGAACTGGGTAAAGGGAACGTTGTCCTTTCCAACAGGTCTGCCATTGACATACATCTCAAAGTAATTGTCTGCGAAGACGAACGCATTGATGATGTCACCATCGTGGTCGACAATGATCGGTTGGAAACCTGCTAGTGCAGATCTAGCGGCTCCTGTCGTCGAATACGTGTTACCTACACAAGCATTGTGCAGATCGAATGATTTTGGGAACTCAGTATTTGCATAATTCACAGCCGCCGGCAGCTGCCATGTCTTGCCGTCGAAGGACTGAATGCTACCCGTGTTTGTTGGACGTCCCTTAGAGCAGATGTATAGATCCTTGATTACAACATTGCCAGCTCCCTGAGTTACGGAACCTGTACCAGTGTATTGTCCGTATGCACTTACCGCTGTAATGACAGCAAGTGCTATCGATGTGAAGCGCCGCGTGGTAGTCATTACTTCGAGCGCACGATTGTGCCGGTGGAAGGGACTGAATGACGACTCGTGATCTTGTACGTGTACGAACCACTCGGACTATCGGTACCATTATCCTGCATGCCGTCCCAGATAACCGTATATGCGCCAGCATCAATAGCCGTTTCTCGCAGAACATTTCGGATGATATTGCCCTGCGGATCGATCAGTTGGATTGAGATCACGTCGGATTGCGGGAGTGTAAACCGAATTGATGTTTGATCGCGCATTGGATTAGGTGCGATATGCTCATCAATGTAGTCGGTGTTCCAGAGTATCGGCACACTTGTTGAAATTGAGTCATAGCAATTCCGACTTCCAACCACATATGTAGCAGCGATATCTCCATTCTTTCGAGCTCCCGTTTCATTCTTGGGGTTATATGCACGGACATATTCAACCTTAAACGACTCAGGGTTTACCGATACACGGAGATGTCCTGAGTTTGGCAGGATCAAGCCTTCCAGGTAACCGTACTTGGCCGCTGTGTTTGTGCCTGAGAAATTTGAATGACTTGGCTGTTGCGTCTCCTGGTATATCAGACAGTCCTTCTCCTGCTTTGCAAAGAAATGGTCGTGTCCATGAAAGAACACATTTACTCTATGCTCTTTCAGCAAGTCTTTGATTGGTTTGTACCAACCCGGACGTTGTTGTGTGAATCCAGGTGTACCATCCAGATTTCTGCCACCCCACTCGTAGCGATCGGCAAACTCTACACCCCCGCGCCCGAGTGGATCACCGCCGACGAGCTGATGTGCAAAAATGAACTTGAATGTTGCCTTGCTTTCTTCCAACGTGCGTTTGAGCCAATCGTACTGATCTTTACCAAGTGTCCACCGCCAGCCGTTGAGTGAGTCGGGCTTCGGCTTTGTGTACCAGTATGGGTCGATCACAATGAACAATGCATCGCCCCATTCAAACCGATAGTAGTTCTCACGACGACCCACAAAGGCATGATTGGTAGTATCTCCGGTATAGAATCCGTCAGGTTCTGGATTCATGTAGTATTTCTTACGATCCAATGTGCCCCACACGGCGACATTGTTAGCAGTGCCATTATTGAGCCATCCTGTTTCCCCTTCATGATTGCCGAGCGCTATGAAAAGGGGCACAGAGTGACACGTGCTTTCATAGTATCTGCGCATCATACGCGCACGGTATGTAACGGTGTCTCGTGGGATCTGCTTTGATGCTGTCTGCATTTTGTCAGACATCAAAATGTCGCCAAGATCGAACATGAAGTCTGGTTCGTCTGCCAATTGGTTTTTGAGGCAGTTAACATAGACGAGAGAATCGCTCTGCTCATCCATGTGCGGGTCTGCCTGGATCGTGAAGACAAAGGGTGTTCCCTTGGGCCTGGCTGTCACAAATGTTCGTATGGGCTGGGAGCGAAATTCTTGAGAACCTGCGGCCGCAAATGCCAACGAGTAGTAATAGCGCGTATTGGGGGTAAGGTTCTCTACAACAATCTCGGTCGGATCACCCGCTTTGAAGGTTTGTACCTTGGTAGACAGAGTTAGTGCATCGCGATCTGTACCGTAGTTGATCCGAGCATCTACGTCGGCGTCAAAGAATGCCTGTATGGTGATGCTTTTATCGGTTGGACGTCCAACCATTTCAGTATGCGCGATGTTCTGTGCGTTGGCCGTTGCAGCTAGGCATATCATCAAGATTAGGAGCATGTTCATCGATTACTCCTGACCCAAAATCATCGTTGTTGTGAATTGCTGGCCATGTACGTCTACTGTTACGGTATACATACCACGCGCAAGATGATCTACAGCGATCTGCTCGTTGTAGGTGTCAACAACAAGATTGCCCAAGATGTTATAGATACGAGTGTGTCCTGCAGCTACCTCATATGGTGTGCTCACATTGATTACATCTGAAGCTGGGTTCGGTGTAATCTGAACATCGATTGTTGGCTTAACATCGTCGATGCTTGTGGGACGAGACTTGGCTGTGTATGTGTATGCCACTTCGCCATTAACATGCTTGCCATCTACAGTATCCTTTGGCATCCACGCGCGGACAAAGTCAACCTTTACGCCATCATCGCCTACGTCTACACGTAGATGTCCGGCACCCTCTAGCTTCACGTCCGTGTAGGCGTCTCCATTATCTGTGTACCCAATTGTGTAGGTAGAGTCGCTTGGCATCGGAACTTCCTGATAGACAAGGCCATCGAGTTCTTCCTTTGCGTATAGGTGGTCGTGACCCTGGAAGTAGATCGTTACACCATTCTTAACCATGAGCTGATGAATTGGCTCGCCCCAACCTGGACGCATCTTGTCAAACTCGTAGGTGCCCTTGTTTGAATACCCGCCCCACTCAGCCCCTTTCGCAGTTACAACAGCGCCACGGCCTTGGCCACGCGTGTGATGTGCAAAAACAAACTTGTATTTGGCGTTGCTTGACTCGAGTGTTTGCTTGAACCATTTGTATTGGACCTCGCCTAGTGTCCAATCCCAGTTCTGAGGCTTTACATTCACGTCGCAATGCCTGTAAACATCGAGAACAACAAACAGTGCGTCGCCCCATGTAAAGGCATAGTAGTTTTCTGGCAGCTCCATACCATGGGGCTCAACAATGGTGTTGCCGCTATAGAACTTATCGGGCACGGGATTCGGATAGTAGTACTTACGCCATAAAGTGCCCCACACCGCAATGTTGTTTGGTGGATTCTGCTTGAGATAGTATCCCGTCTCGCCTTCGTGATTGCCTAGACAAAAGAAGAATGGCATTGAGTGACAAACCTTGCCAAGGTACTGAAGGTAGTCTCTGTGCAGATCATCCATGTCCTGACTTGTAGTTGTCTCAGGAGTATGATCATCGCCAAAGGTATCACCGAGTGAGAAAAGAAAATCCGCACTATCCTTCGCCTGATTATCAAGGCAAATGCTGTACATCTGGCGGATTCCCTTTTTGTCATACAGGTGTTCGTCTGCCTCAACAAGAAATGTAAACTTCTTTCCTTGAGCACGCTGAGTGTGGAACATGTACTCCGGACTCTTTGTGAAGGCTGTTGTACCTGGCCTCCGATACTGTAGCCTATAGAAGTAGCGTGTATCGGGCGATAGTCCATCCATAAACGGTCGAACAGGGACGCCCTTCTTTGCACTCATAGACTTGGTGGTCTGCGAATACGACCCCTTCGTGGTCCCATATTCGACTTGCATTTCAACATCAGCGTCAAAGACAACGCTGGCAGTTATCGACACGTCAGTAGGACGTCCCAGAATGATAGTGTGCGTTTGAGCAGAGGAGAGGTTATAGAGTGCTGCGAACAGCACCAGGCAAAGTAGAGCTCGAGTGTTCATTATTGTTTCACAATCATAGTTGTAGATATTGCTAATTCAGTTGAGTACACAACGAGGTATGCACCAGATGGATACTCCGCAAGAGAGAATTGAGCTGTATTGCCGTAGGATGCGAGAAGCCGTCCCTCCAACGTGAAAATGGACATCTTGTTTACAGAGCCATCGACGGTGATCACCCCTGTAGTAGGATTCGGATAGAACAGCACATTTGAGCTCAAAGGGGAACCTTCATTATCTACACCTGTCACATCAGTTATACCCCCTCGGACGCATACAAGCTTGAGCAGATTAGTTTTCGGTGCGTATGTCACCACACCCAGTTCCGGTTGTATGATCCATGCTTGATCTGCCGTCTTGGCAGAGAGTATTGTGGATGACCATACAGACTTGCCACTCATGATGCATGGGAAGTACATCAGATCGACACAGGGGTCTCGCTCGACAACTTCCCTAAGAGAGTGAAGCTCCTTGATGTTTGGAATCCGCCAGTCACCAAAGCCTCCTAACGTAAGCGTATCAGCGATTGAAAGAGCCTTGTCAAGCGTGATGGGTGTATCATGGCAGTACTGCTGCCACATTAGCCCCGTAGCGTTGTCCTTGACGATGTCGTTACCTAAGTCAGTAAAATGTGTCGGGAGCTGCACCGCTGCCTGAGTTGAGCGAACCGCACGTACATGAAACTTCTTCGTGCCTCCTGCACCAATGGTCTCTGACTTTGGATGCGGCCCTATACCTCCACCGGTATTTGTGCACCACACGCGCGCGTTGTCGCCAACTAACGTTTCAGCGGACCACCAATACTCGGCACCGGTAGAGGTGAAAGATGCCGGTAACGGCGGATTTTTTCGTGTGAGATCATGAATACTGAAAAGCTCGTGACCTGTTGGTAGACGCCAATCAGAGTAACCACCAAGAGTCAGAGAATCAGCATACCTCTGGGCATTTTCCCACGTCATCTCTCCACCGTCGGCAAGCTGCCACATTAATGTTGTGGCTGTGTCGAGTCCGGTGCCGTTTTCGATAACGAAGGCAGATGGCACAATTCCGGGAAGGCGCTTCATCGTTTGCGTGTAGGGCTTTTGCGCGTGAAGCGGTCGTGCATACGGTAACGCCATAATCACGAGAGCAAGTAGCAGTTGTATAGGTCCCATGATGATCACTTTCGCTGATATACTTCGGTACGGCGTGCCGTATCAGGTTTGATAAAGATGTAGGTAAACTTCTTTGTACTATCCCAGCGGTAGTTAACCCAATGTGTCTTACCGTTAAGGTTATACCTAAGCGTGTAGTGTGATGTGTCGCACTTGCGCAGATCTGTAATACTAGCCCCCCTGAGTGCTTGCAGGAACGGCCGCACAGAGCTTGCGCGTGGTTGTGGCATGATCTGATCATTCTGGATTGTGATCTTGCCACGCACAAGCGCCATCATATAGGGCTTAGTATTTATGGCGTGATAGTGATAGTCTCCTCGCCATTCGTGTCCGAGGTATCTATCCAGAGCCGTAACTGGTGAGCCGTCAGGTTCTGTATAGCCGAAGAGGGGGTAGCCATCTAAGCCCCATGCAATCGGTAGACTTGGTCCAAGGACCTTCGCAAGATGTGTCGGCGCAATGTGATAGTGGTAGTCATCTGCACGACCACAATGCCCTCCAAATGCGTCGAGTTCACCAATATCCTGGGAAAACTCACCTCTGTTGTTCTCTGGATTGAACACTGGTACGCCATTCGCCCCAATGGCAATAGCTCCTGTGTGTAGCGCTGTATCTGGGGACACTGGAACTTCTGCAACTACGGGGTTAAGCGGTATTGACCATGCATTGTTGCCAACGTATGGCTGTGGAATCGGTACCTGCTGTTGCCATGCGGTTATACCCTTCATTGCAGGCATCTCGGATGGCATACCGTTGCTCTCAACGTAGAAATAGGTATTGTCCCAACGAGTTTTGACAAGGGGCTTGAATGGCACAAAGCTGCTGTCGATACGTTCTGGACTTGTTCCGGCTAGAACCTTACGGACAAATGCATAGGATGAGGGTACAGAGACGATGGATCCCGTTGCAATGAGAACAGCCATCGTATATGCCAGGGCACGACGGTGGCGCTGAGTTGACGAGTATGCTGCACCTGCGCCAAGTAACGCTGCTGCAAGTCCTACAAAAAGTAACGGCGCGGGCTGATCTGTTGGCAGAGGTTCAGTCTTGACAGCCGGCACATTCTGCAGCCGCGGAGCTGGATGTAGAGCCGCTATGGCGAGAAATTGAGCATCAGCATAGACCTGGTCGTTCACAGAGAGGTTCGTCATCGGAACATCGTGGAGTTTGCCACGACGGTCCTCAATAATCACAGATTCATTTCGGAAGCTGTGAAGTGATCCATGCAGGTGTTTCCCGTCACGGAATTGCCATGAATGCAGTTTGCCCTTTCCATGTCCGCCAGCATGACCCAACAAGGTCTGCGGCATCATCACAAGGGCAACGTATATGGCCAAAAAGATTTGGGATAGGTAGCGCATCTGACTCTGATGACTCATGTGTAAGTTTCGTTTAATCAACATGGGGTTCGCATGAGGTGCGTATTACTGACACTTACTTTTCTATCTCTGCAGATATCATTGCCTGCACAGCAAAACGGACCGTGGAACAGCCCCCTTCGAATTGCCTCATCGTCTGATGGCCGCACGTTTGCTCCATCAGTTGTTTTCCAAGATTCCGCGGGAGTGCCTTCGGTTACACGTTGGCGTGGGGATACGCTGATCTGCGCGTTTCAATGGTTTCGAGAACCACGCGGAACTCCAACATGGGATAGAGTTGCCGTCAAGTATTCATATGATGATGGCGCAACATGGTCGCAGCCTGCACCGGTGGTTATTCGTGGTTTGCCTTTGCAGTATCAGAGGCCATTCGACCCTACACTGGTTGTTGTCAATGGCAGACTCCGCATGTACTTTTCATCGAGCGACGGCATGCCTATGGGCGGACTCACCGATATAGTAAACACCTATAGCGCCATAAGCGATGATGGCGTAACCTACGACTTCGAGCCCGGCGCGCGATTCGACATGTCGAACAAACCAGTGATAGATCCAGCTGTGATTATGTTTCGCGCACAATGGCACTTCTCAGCCCCAATTGGCGCACCTCAAGAAGGGGCTTATCATTTGGTATCGAATGATGGCCTGCTGTTCCAGCCACGTCCACCATACCCATCGGATAACACGCATAATTGGACCGGAAACTTTGTGGCCGTTAATGATACTGTACTGCGCTTTTACGGTAGCGGCCAAGCGTTGTGGTACAAGCAATCGTCAGATGCTCAATCGTGGGGTCCGTTCGTAGCAACCAACGTAATGGGCGGAGACCCTTCTGTAGTCCTGACGCGTAACGGCAGGTATCTCATGGTCTACGTTGGACCCCGCTATCCAACAGGTATAGTTCATACAGAGCACCAACACGCGATAGTTGTCGGGCAACAGCTGGTGCAAATTCCATTCAATCCGCTTGGTGCGGAATACGAGCTCTATGGACTTGCGGGTAATCTGCTTGGACGCGGAGTACTAGAGTCGATGTATATCTCAACGAACAGTGCAGCGCAGCCTATTGTGCTTCGGATACGATCGTACGCACACTGCTACTCTACTGTCGTCCTCCCATAGGTTGCCATCACCCACGTATTGTTAGTCTCTATTACTTCTGAGCCATGTAGCGGCCGGACGCTCGATCCATTGGTAGATGCCAAAGGCAAGAAGATTGAAGAGCAGATAGCAGAGACATGCAGCAAGCACAAAGTGAAGCCCTTGTGCTTCGAGTATACGCTGCGTATGCATACCAATATTTTTTATACTGCCAACTGGAAGAAACTGAATCAGGTAGAGTGCAAACGAACATTCGCCGAGACGAAGCATTACTTGTGTAGATAGTATGCGAGAAGCGAAGCCCCCTGCATGCAGCCCGTAAAAGATAATGGCCGAGGAAACAGCAATACCACGAAAACCCAATGTCCCTAACAGTTGATGTCCGGCAACCCGGGGTCCGCCGTGTGCAATGATCATGTTGATGCAGACCAAATACAACGCGATTCCTGCAAGCACGCACAGATCTGCGCTGTGCTTGCCCCTTACCAAGTATGTGCGTGCAATAACTGCGGCAAACATTCCTGAAACAAAGTCAGGTATTCGGCCGAGAATGGTAAATGTCCATGCTTCATGATCGCGAAATCCCGTGAGTATCTCGAGCAGACTGATGTATCCTGTTGTGGAGGTCGTAGAGATAAACATCATGACAATCCATGCCGCTACGACCATTAATAGCATCGGACGCAGATGCTTCAGCTTGAGCTGGATTCGAGAGAACAGCGTGATAAAGAAGGGGGCAAGCAGATAGTAGTTCTCTTCAAGCGTGAGTGTCCACATCGGACTGTTGATCGTGAAGCGAAACGAGGGGACCCATGAATGGAGAAGCGTGAGGTGCAGTAACACATCGGGCAAACTATACCGTCCGAACTGCGAGATCACCGAGATTAGGACTATGATCGTTGTTAGGGGATAGATACGTACGAGTCGACGCTTGATGTAGCGTGTCCAACGGAAGGAACCATCGAGAAGTGCATTTGCATAGCGCCACGTAAACAGATATCCAGAAAGCGCAAAGAACATGCTCACGCCTGTCCAGCCGTATTCGAGTGTGTCGGGTATGCTTTGCCTGTGCGACTCGATCATATGACCAAGGAACACAATACCTGCCGCAATTGCGCGGATTCCTGTTAGAGCTGGAATGTTCATCAATGGGCGAATCTACCGCCGAATCAGGGTAAACGGATCTCCATGTTGTGGAGCTCGCAGGAATTCGTCGTCGGTAAGCGTAAGCAAGAATGCAATGATGTCCTTGCGCTGATCATCACGGAGTATGCCGATGGCGCGTATCCGCTGATCTGCGCTGTGCACATGCAGTTCGGAAGAACCATAAAATGCGATCACTTCGCGTAGGCGCTTGTAGCGTCCGTCATGCATGTATGGATGTGTCACGGCAATGTTGCGCAGCGAAGGGACACGAAATGTATACGCGTCGGCCGCATTATGCGAAACCTTGCTGCGTCCGATGTCCATGAGTGCTGTGTCTACAGGCAGACCATTATTCGCGAATTGATTGTTCGTAAAGAGTGGTTCAGTGTGACATGAGGTGCACCGTGATCGAAAGGCTTCCAGACCGCGCACCTCTTGCAACGAAAATGTATCTGTGCCTCTGACATATCTATCGTATCGCGAATTCGCTGAAACAAGGCTTGCGGCAAAGCGTCCAAGAGCGGAGAGAATTCTCGGAATTGAGATCGTATCTGATCCATATGCATCTGTGAATAGGCTGTCGTAGAAGCCAGATGAACGTACTTTGCGTAGAATGTTGGGCAACGTCTCGCCAAGCTCTTCATGTCCGGTTATGGGGCTTATCGACTGCATGTCTAAGTTCTCAATTGCCCCATCCCACATGAATGATGTTTGCCACGCAAGGTTTTGTAGAGCCGGCACATTGCGTTTACCAATGCGCCCCATAACACCGTGGCTTAGAGCATGATCAATGTGCGAAAAGGCAGAAAATTGCTGGTGGCACGAAGCGCAGCTCGTTGAGCTGTCTACAGACAGGATAGGATCGTAAAAGAGATATCTGCCAAGCTCACGAAGCGAGCTGTCGTTTGCGGATGCAGGTACATCGTAATCGTACGGCGGGAATGCCTGTGGGACCTGGTCGTCTGATACTAGCCAGAACGTCACAAGGAAAAGTGTTGAGACAACGGCCGCATATCTAGCGGACATGGAACGCCCCCTGAAGTCGCTTCATGTATGGACCGGCACTGCGTACGTCGGTAACGCTCGAGACAGCCGAAAAATCGATTCCGCCGTCTGCATCAACGAATGCTCCAACATCCAGCACAATGCCAAGAGATGTATTGCGACCATCAGCCTGCAATGGTCTTCTCAATGGCAGTTCAACTCGTCGGATGTTGTTGTACGGGGCTTCAAATCCCCCCAAGTGAAATTCGATGATGTTCTTGGGCTGTGATGATGCTGCCGATGTGCCTTCGAGCTTAAAGAAGATATAGCCGGTTGCCCATGTCCAATACATACCGTTGAGCGGGTCGAGAGCACCCTCGCGTGGACCCGACACATTGTCTACACTGTCGACACCAAGGATAAACGACACGGACGTATAGGTGCCCAAAGGAACACTGTTGAGTCTAACGCTCGTCATTGCGTCGTTATCGTGATCAATCAATACCGGCATCTTCTGCTGATACACGCTACCGTCTGCTCGATGAAGTGCAACGTTGGAGACATAGTACCGAAGTGTCGTTAGAGAATACAATTGCCCGTGCACATTGCTATACACGGGCTTGTTGAATTCAATCGGTGCGTAGTGGTTTTGCCAACTGAAGTTGAGCGTTACATCGGTACTAACAGTCGGTTGCGCATACGTGATGGACGTAATGTAAGGACCAATCGACAGTAACAGCAGCAGAAACCTCATATACAAACAACCCTACTCCCCAATGACCACTGGATAGCTTACTGAGTTGTTCTGATGTGTTACGCGCACAATGTATGCACCTGCATACACTGTTTGAACATCCATGAAGCACATCGTGCTACCCTGGTGGATGGTGGCCTGCTGTGCTGTTCGTCCAGCAAGGTCAACTAGTTCAACGTTAGCTGAAGTCATAAGTGGCGTAGTGATCTGGATGATCAACACGTCGTTAGCTGGATTCGGATAGACTGTGGTTGTTAACAGTGGTGAATCCTGCTCTGATACATTCGTTGTTGCGACATAGGTGGTAACGCTCTCAGTGATCGTCACCCCCGTTGATCCAGCACCAGGGCCACGCACCCCGAAGTTCTCTGTGAGAACAACTCCATAGTATGTTGGACCAATCATGTATGGATAGGCAGAGTTTCCGTTGGCATCGATCGTAGCGAAGTATGCATACGTTCCATTCGGATACTCAGGTGTTATGCAGAATCGTCCGTTGTGCTCATCAAGATCTCCCGAACCTGCAACAAACTCAAAGTCTTCTGCATATGCACCAAGGGGCTGTGCTGCAAGTGTTGGTCCATATTGCTGTTGCGTTAATGCCTGTCCGTTCGCAAGTGTAGTGCGCTCTGTGATGTTGCGCAGTTGATAGCTAGGCTTGATGCGCTTAACATTCTTCGTGCCGTCTTCCCAACCGTAGGCACCGTAGATAGGATATCCATCGAATGCAAAACCTATCAGTGGACCATGCTTTGTTGCATCTGGTACGTAAAGACCATCGGCAAGGTACATGTCGCATACATCGGACATCGTAATGTTGGCAACGTTGAATGCCGTTGGGTTCTGATGATGGTGATACTGCCCCTGGGCTCCACCGCCACCCGGTCCAGGTGGTCCTGTCTGCAAAGGGGCTGGGTGTCCAGTTGCACAGTCAAAGCCAGTTCGTTCGAAGTGAATAGCATTCTGATGCCAGATGTTCTGGTTGTTGTATGAGCGCGCATCGGCATAGTTGTAGACGGGCACGCCATTGATCAGCACTCCGATGTGACCGAGTCCCACCGTTGTCTTTGTGCCGGTCTGTACCTTTGGAACCAAAGGGAGTTTAAAGAGATAGTTGCGTCCAACCGCCTGGGCTGGATTGCCATCTTGGTATGGCCCGATCACGTAAGACGGTATACCATTGCAGCGGACGTATGAATAGTCCTTTGAGTACTGCACAATCTGGACGTTGGCCTTAAAGGTATCCGCGATTGGAGTGGGATTGCCCTTGATGTAGTGACGTCCAGTAATGTTGGTGGAATTAATGATCCACGACGTGATTGCTGGATGACTTGCATTCTGGGCATTTGTCCTGATGACACATGTTGTGACCAAAAGGATCATACACAGAGACAGTGCAGATGTCATGATTACTCCTTGTCGTCAATAAACCTTCCTCGAAGATATCTCCCAAGTGGGCGTTCGAAGCTGTAGTAGATAGAAACCGCGAAGACGTTCATAGTTACATATGAAACGACAGCAGCTAGGTAGTAGTTGAGTCCTAGATCTTGAAGATTGTACTGGATCTGCATTCCAGCTTTTGGCCACCACAGAAATGGCATCAATTGTATCAGATACAGTGCAAACGAGGCTTCACCGAGCACGCGCATAGGTGCTGATGACAGAAGACGCGAGATAGCTCCGCCTGCGTTTAAACCATAGATGATGATTGCTGCAGCAAGGCCAATCCCGTTTTGTGCGAATATGCCCAGTCTGTGTGCGCCAACATGAACAGGGCCACCCAATAATGCCACGAGGCTGATCATCGACCAGAACAACACGATGCCTACTGCAATGATGATGTCTCCGGAATACTTCCTTGTGGGTATTACATAACGGGCGAACGCAGCTGCAAGCATACCCGCCATGAAGTCAACTATGCGTCCAAGGATGGTAAATGTCCATGCCTCGCTATCCCAGTACGTCGTGGCGTACATCATCATGCTCTGATAGAGCTTCGTTGCGCCGTTTGCAAAGACTAGAGTTCCGAACCAGACCAAAACAGCTAGGAATCCGATACGCCAAGCAAGTTGCGTCGGAGTTGTGGACGAGAGTCGATGCACTCGATCTTGGAATAACTTGCTCAGATAGTAGATCAGCACCGGGGCACAGAAGTAATACGATTCTTCTACGGTAAGAGTCCACATCGGACTTATCAGTGTAAGTCGGTACTCTGGAGCCCAAGCCTGCAAAAGTGTGATGTGAAGGAGGATGTTCTCGAGCGTGTATGTGCCCCATGAAGAACATACAGCTATGACGATGAGCAGCGTTGTTAGCGGATAGATGCGAATGAGTCGCCGCTTGATATAGTCCGCCCATGAAAACGTACCGTCGAGGAGCTTGTCGGCATACAGGTGCGTAAAAAGGTAACCGCTAAGGGCGAAGAACACGTTAACACCCGTCCACCCATACTGCAGGAACAGCGGGATCTCGGCTAGATGTCCGTGCAGCATATGTCCAAAGAATACCATGCCTGCAGCCACTGCCCTGATTCCCGTTAGTGCGGGAATATGTCTTGTTTGACTCATGCAGGTTTCGATCGTAAATGCGGGAGCCATGCCATTGCTGCAGGTATCATTAACAATGGAACAACGAGAAAATGATACCGTGATTGAATCTCAAGAACGCTGAATGCTACTACGTGTAGCAGGAACACTGATTGGATAACGAGCAGCGTACCGTTTGCTGTTGATCGCATACGATACATTCCGACTGCAGCAGAGAGGATTATGGCCGCATAGGCGCCCTGCGCAAGCAGGTTGAGACGGTTGCGATGTCGATACACAGAAACGGCATCTGCGGTGGGTAACTGCTCCACGGTTGAAAAATACACGCCGTAATCATCGCTACCCCAGAACAGAACAAACTTTGTGGCAACAAGTTCAAGAAAATCCCCTGGCTGATCGACGATCGATTGCACAGCACGATCCGTTGAGGCGCGATGCACCGCATCAAAGTCGTTGGAGTATTCGTCGAGGATCTCGGCATGCTTTGCCGACCAAAAACCACGCGATGCGGTTGATGTGCCGACGTACAGACTGAATCCAGCACTGGATTTCCAAACGGGATAGGTAACGGCCGTTGCTGTGGGAAGCATGATTGCAATAAGTACAACAACAAAGCCAGCCAGCGAAGATCCAAGCAACGAAAGACGCAGTTTCCAGCGTGAACCATTGGTAGATGTACCCCACAGCACAAAAGCCAGCAGTGTTGGGAATACCACAAGCGCAACTGGACGCAAGGCATGTGCAATTGCTATCGCAGCACCGGCGAGTGCTCCGCACATTATGAGTGTTCTCAAGGATGCAGAATCCTGCGATCGCAGTAGCAATAGTATTGCACCGAGGAAGAACACCTGAAACAGATGCTCTTGTGCCACCACACTGCAGAAAGCGATTTGCGATGGCCAGAGTGCGAACAACACCGCTGCTAGGCGTCCGCAGTGCTCGCCCCCTGCCCGATAGCCTAAGCGATAGACTTGAAGGGCGATGATGACGGAAAGTACAAGATTGAGCTGTTGCGCAATAAACGCCGATGGCGTTGTAAGCCAATACAATGCGCCAAGGACCAGCGGGTAGAAGAACTTGAATGGAAACACCGTCATCACAGGCGTAAAAGCTGTAAGATCTCCAGAAGATACACTAACGGCATAGTCCTGATAGCCTGCGAAGTCTGCTACCGGTACTGTTCCGGCATGTGTGATCCACCATAGACGAGGGACA
This sequence comes from Bacteroidota bacterium, assembly GCA_041157865.1. Lineage (GTDB taxonomy): Bacteria > Bacteroidota > Ignavibacteria > Kapaibacteriales > Kapaibacteriaceae > UBA10438. Next base: position 7,370 of record JBEBCJ010000126.1, on the reverse strand, counting down.
ATGGTCACAACGATCAGCAATACGAGAAATGCTGGTTCAGAAATGTTCCGGGCTGAGCTCTGGACAAAACGGAAGCCGCTTGCAACGGTCGTGATGATGAGCAATCCGATGACCCACATGAGCAGGATGCTGCCAGAGAACAAGCTCCACCACAACCCGATGCTACAACATGAAGCTGCAATAAGAAGTACGGTGCTGAGGGTGGAATGGAGTCGTAACATGAATGATGGTCGTGCCTGAAGGGTCAAAGATACGGGCTCACGAGCTAGGATGTCGTACCAGTATTGATTCAGTCTTCTGGTATACTGCATGCATGAGATTTCGCGACAGAAACGATGCTGCTCAAAGGCTGATACCACTGCTCGATGTCTACAAACGACACCATGGAGTGGTTCTTGGAATACCACGTGGTGGGATTCCGATTGCTCAGCTATTGGCAGACTACCTTGAATGGGAGGTTGCACCGCTCTTTGTGAAGAAACTGACACATCCCGACAATCATGAGTATGCCATAGGTGCAGTTAGCCTGCAAGGGGCTTATGTTGATCCAATGCATGCGCTTGTCCCGGCCGAATATGTTCGTCAGGAGATCGACCGCCAGCGAAGTATACTCAAGCAGCGCTGTAAGAAGTACAATATCCAACCTCCCAGTTTGCAGCACCGGGTTGTTATGCTTGTTGATGACGGCATAGCAACTGGTCACACGATGCGATATGCTGTAGAAGTTGTTCGCTCCGAAGAGCCGCGCTGCATTGTTGTGGTAAGTCCCGTGGCCAGCATGGAGGCTGTACGCACGCTTCGTCCAATCGTCGAGGACCTGATAGTACTGCATACACCTCAGAGTCTTGGTGCAATTGGTGAATTTTACGATTCCTTCGAACCCGTAACCGATAGTGAGGCAATGCATTCTCTATCCTTAGGTTTGTATCATGAACAACCAAACAAACGCTGATGCGACCAAGGAAATGGTCCGCGAGAAGTATTCGCAGATTGCCACCCAAAGCAAGGAGCAGAACGCAACATCTTGTTGTGGTGCTGGAGAGTGCTCGACGGTAGACTACACCATTTTCGCCGAAGATTATTCCAAACTTCAAGGCTACGTCGAGGGCGCAGACCTCGCGCTTGGGTGCGGTATCCCCACTGAATTTGCACAGATCAAACAGGGAGATACAGTTCTTGATCTCGGTTCCGGCGCAGGAAATGATGCGTTTGTTGCACGAGCCCTCGTTGGTGAGCACGGTAAAGTTATTGGAGTGGACATGACGCCTGCGATGATCGACAAGGCAAGAGAAAACGCTGACAGGCTTGGCTTTAACAATGTTGAGTTTCGTCTTGGCGATATTGAACATCTCCCCATTGCTGCAAATCGTGTTGATGTTGTTGTCTCGAACTGTGTGCTCAATCTTGTTCCCGATAAGCGTAAAGCTTTCGCAGAAATGTTTCGTGTTTTGAAACCCGGTGCGCACTTCAGCGTCTCTGATGTTGTGCTCCGTGGCGAACTTCCAGAAGCGCTTCGATCAGACGCAGAGATGTATGCAGGGTGTGTTGCCGGTGCGATACAGTACAGCCACTATCTGGATTTACTTAACGAGGTTGGATTCCGAGATATAGCTGTGCAAAAGGAGAAACCAATAACCCTCCCATTTGATGTTTTGTCGAAGTATTTAACCAACGATGAAATCGCAGTGATGCAGGGCCGTCGCGACGGCATCATTAGTATCACAGTTTATGGTAAGAAACCAGTTATCCACTGCGACCCCCAGTCGGGCTGTTGTTAGCAAGAAATAACATTTGATTCCTGAATTTGCGCGGAAATTCGCACTCGAAGTTTCCACACACAGTCAGGATATGACATGCGTATTGTAACGACCTTTATGATCGTGCTTGCAATGATGACAGGTTCACTCTCTGTCATGCGAGCACAGACTACCACGGCAACGGTAAATGGTACCGTTCGAAACGAAAAAGGCGAAGCTGTTGCTGGTGCAACAGTCAAGCTGCGCCATACACCATCTGGTACCGTTTACGGGGCAAACTCCCGCAAGGACGGACGCTACATCATCACAGGACTCCGTATCGGCGGTCCATATGTGCTGTCTGTCGCATCTATCGGGATGAAGACAGCAGAGTATACTATCCAGAACCTAGCCCTAGGTGAAACGCGACGTTTTGATGTTTCGATGCAAGAGGGAGTTGTCGAGGGCGGAACAGTAAATGTTATCGCATTGAACACAACGCCGATCAACGCTAATCTGACCGGTGCCAGTGAAACGGTTTCGGAGAAAGTCATTACATCCTTCCCGACGATCTCGCGGAACTTCCAAGACTTCGTCCGGTTCTCTCCTCAGACGGCTTCAGCAGGGGGCGGTACATCCATCGGTGGACGTAACAACCGCTACAACAACGTGCAGATCGATGGTACGCAGTACAACGACCTGTTCGGTTTGGGATCGAATGGTACGCCCGGAGGTCAGGCAAACACAACACCGATCTCACTCGACGCCATTGAAGAGTTTCAGGTTCTGGTAGCCCCTTACGATGTACGCCAGGGTCGATTTGCTGGTGGCGGTATTAACGCCGTTACACGCAGCGGAACAAATACATGGACAGGATCTGCGTATTTCTTTACTCGCAACGAGAAGATGATCGGTGATCTCGTATCAACCAACTACCTCTCTAAGGCACTTGACGGATCGACGCTTCCTGTTGGTGAGTATCGTGACACAACGGTCCGCACGCCATTTTCATCATTCTCAGAATACCAAGCCGGTGTTCGTGTAGGCGGCCCGATCGTTGAGAACAAACTCTTCATGTTCGTCAATGCGGAAAAGACAAACCGCACGCAGCCAAAGCCGCAGCTGGCATTCTCACAGAATGCTAATGGTGCGCTCATCAATGCGATTGCAGATACAGTTGGTAGCATCTTGAGTACGCAATACGGATATAATCCTGGTGTACTGGACAATCAGGAAGTAACGCGACCAACGGACAAGATCTTTGCACGTCTTGACTGGAACCTCGACGATAAGAATCGTCTAACATTACGCCATAACATGGTGAACGCCGCGGATGATATCTACAACCCCGCTCGCACAGGCGTGTTGTTCGGCAACCGCATGTACACGTTCAACAGTGTTGCCAATAGCACAGTATTGCAGTTGAATTCTGCTCTTGACGAGTCAATGTCAAATGAACTTATCGTAGGATACACAACCATCCGTGATTCGCGGGAAATCGCTGGCGAGAAGTTCCCAACGGTCATTGTATCTGACTCACGCATCACCGGTATCGGAATTACCGCTGGCGCCGAGAACTTTTCACTGCAGAACAAGCTTAGCACAAACGTACTCGAGATAACGGATAACTTTACCTACGGAATGGGTAACCACACCCTCACTGTAGGCACGCAGAACGAGTTCTTTACATTCTCGAATCTCTTCATCCGTGATAATGCAGGAACCTGGAGTTTTAACTCTCTTAACGATCTGCGAAATGGCAACGCAGCGCGTCTCCAGTATTCATTTGCCCGTCCAGGATATGCTTCAGACTGGGCAGCGTCGTTTTCAACAGCGCAGCTTGGTCTCTATGCGCAGGACGAGTGGGATGTTGCAGATAACTTCAAGGTAACCATCGGTCTGCGTGCAGATATGCCAATGTTCTTTGATGAAGCATCAAAGAATCCAACTGCCGAGACTATCAAGCTCAATAGCGATTCAACACGCACGCTTGGTCTCCTGACAAACAAGCTGCCTAGCTCAACGATCCTGTTCTCGCCACGTGTTGGTTTTAACTGGAATTCAGGGGGCGAGAAGCCACTGCAGATCCGTGGTGGAGCGGGTATCTTTACAGGTCGTATCCCGTTCGTATGGATCTCAAATCAGTATTCGAATACTGGTGTTGAAATCGCTCGTTTGGACATTCGTCCAGCATCACCAACAGACACGACGATGCCGAAGTTCAGCAAGGATTTCAACCCTGCCGACCCAGCTAACTACGCGCGCGTTGGTAATGTGACGGAATTGAACGTTACTTCACCAAACTTCAAAATGCCGCAGAATCTTCGTCTCAACATAGCTGCAGACCGTGAAGTTGTCGACGGTTGGTATGGAACGGTCGAAGCTATCTACACAAAGAGCCTCAATGACATCTACTACACAGATCTAAACCTTGACACAACTGCAGTCCGCCGCCTTGCTGATGGTCGCGGTGTGTATGGTACGTACTCTGGACGCAACACAACACCACGCACAAATGTTGGTTCATTCCGTAATGGTCCGTTCACAAATATCATCGAGCTGAGCAACACAAGTGAGGGATACAGCTACAGTGTTTCTGGACAGCTTCGCAAGCAGTTCTCAAACGGATGGTTTGCCAGCGTGTTCTATACATATGCCCGTTCATTTGATCAGAACTCTGGCCTCTCTTCTCAGGCTGTTTCACAGTGGCGTTTCAACCATATCAAGGATAATCCAAACAACGCAACGCTCTCGGCTTCGTTGTTCGATATTCCACATCGCTTTGCAGCGTCGGTAAGCAAGCGCTTCGAGTATGCTGGCGGCTATGCAACAACAGTAAGCGCATTTTATGAGCTGCGTAGTGGACGCCCCTTCTCATACATCTATGATGGTGACCTCAATGCTGATGGTCAGACAGAGAACGATCTCATCTATGTTCCAAAGGATGCTAACGATGCCAATGAAATCCTACTCGGACGTGTTGTTAGCGTTGGATCAGGTGCAAATCGTCGTGATTCGCTTGTACTTGCCAGTGCAACATCGCGTCAGCAGCTGGAGTCATACATCAGCCGTGACGAGAATCTAAACGCCGCGCGTGGTACGGTCATGGATCGTTATTCTGCCCGCGAGCCATTTGTGCATCAGCTTGACCTTCGTCTGGCACAAGAGATTCCTGTTCCAGGTACAAATGGCCACCGCCTAGAGATCACACTCGACTGTATCAATGCACTTAATCTGATCAATCCAGAGTGGGGTCGTGTTCAAACGGTCAATAATAATCGCGACCTTCTTCTGCGCTTTGAAGGCATGACAACAGCAACGATGATCAAGGACGCTTCTATTGCTGATGGACGCCCCATCTTTAGCTATACAGATAAGAAAAACCCTTTTGGGTATGATGATCTACTCTCGCGCTACCAACTTCAACTTGGAATCCGCTACAGCTTCTAAGAGTTGACAATTTTTCCCACATGCCCCATACGGCTATTCTGTCGTATGGGGCATGTGTATTTTCGGACACTACAGTCATACCCAATGAGGAATACCATGTCAAAGTTCGTGCTCACGCTTCTTACCGCTGTTGTGATGACTACTGTTTGTCATGCAGACGTCCAACAGCTCTGTAAACAGTTTGATGATCAAGTAGAAGCTCTTGATGTCAAGGGCGCAAAGAATACGATCGATGCAGCACTCCGGGAAGATGCGAAGTCACACGACGTTCTCTATCGCCAGGCACGGATACATAACATTCTTGGCGACCAGGAGTGGCAAGAAGACAAGAAGCTGGCGTTGTATACGAAGGCACTGGACTATGGAAACAAGGCAATAGCTGTAAATGCCAAGTCTATGGGAGGTTATGTCTATCGCGCCGCTGCAAATGGTAAGATTGCGCTGTTCAAAGGTATCTTCTCCGTTGCCTCGGTAGTAAATGCTGTGCGTGACGATGCGACAAAGGCAATTCAACTCAACAATGAGACACCAGAGCGTATGGCTGCAGCATGTTACATCCTGGGGCGTGCCCATCTTAACCTCGTCAAAAAACCTAAGCTAGTACGGCTACCTCTTGGCCTAGGTTGGGGTAACATCGAAGACGCGAACACATACCTCAAGAAAGCTCGCCAACTACGTCCCAACTTTATAACATTTGAGCTGGAGTATGCTCGGTTACTTGTAGAGATGGAGCTCGAAAAGGACGCAGTAGCTGTGGCTCAGCGCATCGCTTCGATGCAGAATAAAGAGCCGGGCGATCAACAGCGCAAGCAAGAAGCACTGCAGTTGATCAATGATCTAAAGTAGTCTAGAATGCATGCTCTAGAGATGCCAGACCTGGAGCGTTGGCATCCTTGTCGCTGAGCACAGGTGCATCAACTAACCAACGTATACCCAAATCGGGATCAAGAGGGTTGATGCCAACCTCTCCGGCTGGGTTGTAGAGAGCAGTGCACTTATACACTACATCAGCAACGTCGCTGATCACAGCGAACCCATTTGCAAAGCCTGGCGGTATCCATACAATACGACCGTTCGTTTCTGACACATCAATAGAAACGTGCTTGCCATAGGTTGAAGATCCCTTGCGGATGTCGACCTCTACAAGCTGTATTTGCCCCCTGATCACGCGCAGCATCTTACCCATTGGTTGCGTGTGCTGAGCATGCATACCACGCACAACCCCATGAGCAGACCTGCTGTGGTTGTCCTGGACGAAGTCTGTTGGGATGCCATAGCGTATGCACACGTCAGCGCGATAGGTTTCTTCGAAGTAGCCACGTTGATCCTGATAGCGATCTGGTCGCAGGATCATTACGGCATCAAAAATGACTTCTTCAAGCGCGATGGCCATGGAGCTTTTCCCAAGTGGGTGGTTGCGTGTGTTCTGTTCGTAATGGCGTTAATCTACGACACATCTCAAATGTCTGCGATGTTGGTGTTGTGATGTAAGCGTCTCGAAATGGATGATTCAGCACGAGAAGTTGGTCCTCACGCTGCGTCGATCTGCGCCGTAGCAGCTCAGAGAGTTCGGGAATTGCAAAGTCTGCGCCTATGTGGGCACGCAGTGCCTTTAGGACCATTCGTGCACCTTGATACTTGGCCGACTCACTGTATCCTGCAATGTGCGGCGTACAGTGGTGAACAGTTGTTACCGTCTCAAGGTTGGGCGTGGGCTCATTCGCAAACACGTCGAGCACGCTGGTAAGATCGCCATTGTGGACTCGACTGCAAAGTGATGGTTCATCGATCACGCTACCTCGTGCGGTGTTGATCACAAGCGCGCCGCTACGAATTAGCTGCATACGTTCGGCATTGATCAGATTGTGCGTTGCATGTGAACCACTAGTCGTGTATGGTGTATGTACTGATATCACATCGCTGCGTCGTAGCAGCTCGTCGAGAGACACGTGCCGCACAAGAGATGGGAACTGATAGCGAAGATCTGCAAGGGGCGGATCGCTTACCAATACATCGTGTCCACGAGCAACGGCATAGCGTGCAAGATGCTGTCCAACGTTGCCGAAGCCGATTATGCCGACTGCAGACGCTGCAGGAATGTTGAGCTCGGAGAGCCATATCACAACGTATTCGGCAACAGCGTTTGCGTTGCATCCTGGCGCGCCAACAACACGAATGTTCCTG
>JBEBCJ010000125.1:0-4197 GCA_041157865.1 Bacteroidota bacterium | reverse complement strand
CGAGCAGAAGTCCGAAGCGCAATGCACCAAACTTTTTCGTCGCGTCCGGACTCTTCAATGTTGATGGGTCTAACCCTTTCTCGATCATCGCAAGTTTGACTTGCTTGTTGGAATCGACACTCTTCCAAAGCAGCAGCGCACCACCAACGAAGAAGACAATTGGAACGAGAGCATCGACGAGTGAATCCGTTGCGTATCGATTCGGATCATCGGTGATGATCTCGATGTGCTTGCTGTTTTCCGCTCCCAACACTTGATGCTCGACCGTGTCGCCCTCGGCATTGGTAATGACGCGCTCGATCTGCACAACTTTTTTGACTGGTTGGGTCTGTGCCGGCGATGCAGTATCAGGCAACACAGCAGGGTATACAAGGGCAACTACATAGTGTAACCAGGCTATGACATTCATGGATTCAGCTCCAGATATTGATGTTTCGGATTATGACAAATACACTGCGGTAGGGTTTCGTTAGATTTGCGGTGCCCATGAAAAACATCACCATCGCAATCGACGGTCCGGCAGGTGCTGGTAAAAGTACAACCGCACGGCGTGTAGCCGAGCGTCTTGGCTATGTGTACATCGACACCGGTGCGATGTACCGTGCTGTGACGCTTGCCGCATTGCGCGCTGGAACACCGATGAATAACGATGCAATGGGGGATCTGGCAGCTTCGCTTGACATTGTGCTCGAGACCTCAGCAGCTGGACAGCGCGTCTTGATGAACAGCGAAGATGTTACGTCGGCCATCCGCTCAGCAGATGTCACGGGTAATGTGAGTCAGGTCAGCGCCTTCCCACTCGTACGAAGGGCCCTTGTTCAGCGTCAGCGCATGCTGGGTCTGCACGGCGGCATTGTGATGGACGGACGCGACATCGGCAGCGTGGTCTTCCCGCACGCCGAGGTCAAGGTGTACCTGGTTGCCGACACCGACGAGCGTGTGCGACGCAGACTCCAAGAGGCAACGGCAAGGGGCGAGCATATCTCGGAAGACGATGTACGGCATCAGATCGTAGACCGTGACGCCTACGACAGTTCGCGCTCGGAAAGCCCCCTGATCAAAGCCGAAGGGGCTCACGAGATCGACACCACACATCTAACGATCGACGAGCAGGTTGAAAAGATCCTCGAGCTTGCCGATACGTACCAAAAGACGTATTCAATCGTCTCGGCCTTCGGAAACTTCATCTAACGCCTTTTTCGTTGTGAGCTCCATGAACGTATCGATCGACAAATTCAGCGGCTTCTGCTGGGGCGTAGTGCGCACCGTGCAGATCGCCGAAGACCAGCTTGCAGCAAAGCGTGCAGACCGCAACGTCTACGTGCTTGGACACATCATTCACAACCCCAAAGAGATCGAGCGTCTTGCTGATAAGGGGCTAGAAACCATCACGGTTGATGATTTTGATCGTCTTGCCAACACAGGCGCAAAGGTGATCATCCGTGCGCATGGAGAGCCCCCTGCCACGTATCGCAAGGCATGGGAATGCGGAATCGAGATCATCGATGCTACGTGTCCTGTCGTGACAAAGCTGCAGGAACGCGTGCGCAAGTTCTGGGACCAGGGTTATCAGGTTGTGATCTTCGGCAAGAAGGACCACGCAGAAGTTCTCGGTGTACGTGGTGTTGTCCGCGACGAATGCGTCGTGATCAAGACTGTCGAAGAAGCCCTTGAGAAGGTGCAGCTCGATCGCAAGACGGTGCTCTTCTCCCAAACCACGATGGATCGTCCAACCTTCCTGCTCGTGCGCGACGCTCTGAAGTCCCGCATCGCAGAGCTGGTCGTAGACACCATGCAGGACATCGCCACGGAGTTCCATGCCAAGGACACCATCTGCGGTCAGGTTAGCGGCAGGGAGTCCCAGCTTGCCAAATTCGCAGCCGACCAAGACGTTGTGATCTTCGTTGCCGGCAAGGCATCGTCCAACGGCAAAGTGCTCTACAACGTCGCCAAAGCCTCAAACCCTAAGACGTACTTTGTCGAAACCAAAGAAGAAATCGACCCCACGTGGCTCGCCGGTGCAACCAAGATCGGCATCTCAGGTGCTACGAGCACGCCGCAGTGGTATATGGAAGAGGTGAGGGAGTTTTTGGAAACGAAGGGTTGAGGTTGATGAGTTACGGGAATTACGGGAGTTACGGGAATCACGGGAATTACGTCGAATGACAATGTTATTGTCCGATGGGCGTCAGTACTTTAGTGATTCAGTAATTCAGTAATTCTGTAATTCCGTAATTACGTAATTACCGTAACTCTCCTTCGGGGATGTACCGGTCTCGACGGGGTGATACGATCACGAAGATGCGTGCCGAGCTACGCTGGTGGAGCTCGTTAATACAACCGGCGAACAACAACTGGCGATAACTTCGGTTATCGCATGGCCGCCTAAACTTAGGCCGCTATGCCATCGACTAGACGGGTGTCTGTTACCTTCTATCTCGGTGTTGCCCTCTAACAGACTGGTGTGAAGCTGCGCAGCAGGGCATAGCACGAGACAACACTGATGCTGGCTGAAGAGGTCCTGTCAATCGGATACCTCATCGGCGAGACCCTTGTAGATTGAAGACGCATGTGGTAAGCTTCGGATAGTGCACTTCGGACCCGGGTTCGACTCCCGGCATCTCCACAGATACAGCAGCGAGCAGCGAGTAGCGAATAGCAACTCGGCTCGCTGTTTCTGTTTGGGCATGACATGAAGGGGCGAGATAGTGGCTGGCCGGAGCAGCGATAACGCGTGGCTCGCCCGAGCAGCGAAAACGCGCAGCTCGCCCGCGAAAGCAAACCCGGTGGCGCGCCCGCGAAAGCACGTCATTCCCGCGAAAGCAAACCCGGTGGCCCATCAAACCGCATACGCAGTATCGCGAGGTCCCTCGCTGCTGGCGCAGCTCGGGATGACGCATCGCGCTTTGTTGGTAATGGGGGGCAACGTCGCGCCTGCGGCGCGACGTTGCCCCAATCTCCCTTATCAAATGCGCTAAGCGTCATCCGAGGAGCGTAGCGACGAGGGACCTTGTGAATGGTGCATCTCATTTGGGTACCCGCTTTCGCGAGTGCGACGAGGCTGGGCACCCGCTTGCGCGAGTGCGACGATCACGATGTAACGCAATCGTAACTTCGCAGCTGCAACGATGATTGTGATGTTTGCAGAATATCGATAATCACTAACTTCTACAGACATGTTCGAAACGCCACGTAAAATCAACGTCCTGTTTCTATGCACAGGTAACTCTTGCCGCTCGCAGATGGCGGAGGGGTGGGCTCGGAAGCTCCTTTCTGACAATTGCGTTGCCTACTCGGCAGGGATCGTTGCGCATGGCATCAATCCAATGGCTGCAAGGGTGATGTCGGAGGTTGGCGTTGATATCACAACGCAACTCTCGCAGACCATAGAGCAATTGCCGGTGATCGCGTGGGACATGGTGATAACCGTCTGTGATAATGCCCGCGAGCAGTGTCCGTATTTGCCGGGTGTAGCTGTTACAATTCATCACAGTTTTGATGATCCGCCGGCTCTTGCCAAGGGGCTCACAGAGGAAGAATCACTCAAGGTGTACCGTCGCGTTCGTGATGAAATTCGCGAATTTGTGTCAGCTCTTCCACAGTATCTCAAGCCAATACAGCAGCTCGTGTAAATGAACATCCTTGATCGGTATCTCACAGTCTGGATACTATTCGCAATGCTGGCAGGCGTTGCACTTGGTGTGCTCGTTCCAGCCGTGCCTGAAGCGCTCTCATCAATGCAAACAGGCAGTACCAATATCCCTCTGGCAGTTGGCTTGATTCTGATGATGTTTCCGCCCCTTGCCAAGGTGCGCTATGAGAGCATCGTTGCTGCATTCGACAACAAGCGTGTGCTGGGTCTCTCGTTTGTTCTTAACTGGATCGTTGGTCCATCCGTGATGACGATCCTCGCGCTGCTCATGCTGCCGAACAACCCGGAGTATATTCAGGGACTCATGCTCATTGGCATTGCCCCCTGCATTGCCATGGTTGTTGTCTGGAACGACCTCGCACATGGACATCGCGAATACGCCGCTGGACTGGTTGCGTTCAACTCCTTATTCCAAGTTCTCTTCTACAGCCTCTACGCATGGTTCCTGCTCACATGGCTCGCACCGCGCGTGGGCATGCCCGCTGGCACTGTTACAATTGGCATGGGTGATGTTGCCGAGAGCGTGTTCATCTACCTAGGCATAC
>JBEBCJ010000124.1:0-9855 GCA_041157865.1 Bacteroidota bacterium | reverse complement strand
CCGATGCACTTGACGGCCGCACACCATATGCTGCGCCGCACATCTTGAAAACGTGCTCTGCTAGATAGTTATCACTTTTCTTGTTTACAATCGAGGCAAACTCTGAAAGCGGACGCCGCACTTTGGCAATGGACGTACTTGATTCTGGATGCTGCCGCTCGGCCAGCGTTCCCTGAATCACAATTCCCCGTGTGCGCAGCCTCTGTTTTAGCACACCCGCAGTAGCGATTGCCGGCTTTACAAATGACGCATACACCGTGGTGCTGGTACCAGGAGATATGCGACCAGAGACCACGATGCGCTGTATTCCTTGGGGAGTCATTGAAGACGATGCTGAAACTCTTGCTATTGAGCGTACGCGACCACTGCGCGAGCTACCACGTCTACGAATTCGAGGCGCATCGCCAACTCGGTCAATGATCCTGGCATCATCAACAGACTCATAGTATGCTCTCTTGCGCCCGCGCCCTGCCGCGCGTTTGGGCGAACGGGGCGTGGTTACCTTGCGTGAACGTTTAGAAACAGACGCATTGTTTGTACGCTTTCGACGTACGCCTACTGCTACATTATTGACGATGTCGATTCCATCACTTGCCGGAATAGGCTGCACGCTTAGTGCACCGGATCTGCTGGCACTTACAACAATGGCAAGACTGCCACGCTGAAGTGACAGTGCAGAAATAGGAGGCAATGGCTCCACATTCTCATTATCACCTGAATACCGAGCTCGATCCACGTTGCCATCAAATAACGTACCGTCACCATAGATGCTGCCCATGATACGCTTGATCCCGAGACGTTCTATCTGATCTGCTAGCATATCAATGTCGGATACCGACAAAAGTGCATCCCCGCAACCAACGATATACATGTCGCCGTGCAGGATACCGGCCTGGTCGATAGTACCTGTTACACGTACGTCAGTTACGAGTTCAGCACCAGCGCCTCGCATCGTATACAACGATGCTGTAGAAAACAATTTCGTTGTCGATGCAGGCACAAGGGGCTTGTCTGCATTGCGCTCATAGAGCGTCTCACCTGTACGCAGTGATATAACTTTTGCGCTTATCTGAGAGTTCCGATATGGGGCCCCTACATAAAGCTTATCAAGCTTTGTGCGCAGGTCACGTAGCGCAATGCTGGTATCGATAACTGCGGCTGCCGCTCCGTTGATCCCGAGCAGCGCGGCAAGCATAACCACTATCACATATCGAACCCTAGATACCATCTGCAGACATCCTTATTTGATGTTGTTGTAATATATCCAAAGCACACTCATGATCAGTGCCGGAGACCCAGCGGTAGCGCTGGTCTTTCCGTAACCATGTGCGCTGACGTTTTGCGTACTGCCATGTTGCATGGACCATATCTTGCTGCGCCGCTTCAACGGACATTCGTCCAGCCAACACATCAAGAGCCTGTTTATAGCCTACAGTTTGCATGCTTTGCGACGTCTCCTCAAGTCCGCATTCAAGCAATGTCTGCGTCTCATGCAGCAGCCCCATATTCCACATAGCATGGCAACGATCTTCAATGCGCTGCCGTAGCGTTACATTGTCGAGTTCTCTTGCAAAATAAATTGCATCGTACGAGGCTTGGTCGCGGGGTGCACTCCATGTATCGGAGAGACGGCCTCCTGTTGCACGATGAAACTCTAGCGCACGTTGAATGCGGCGTGGATTCCTATCTGCATAAAGCCTTGCGGCAGGGGGATCGACAACAACAAGGCGTTCATACATAGCATCACGGCCGAGCGTATCGAACTCTTGTTGTATCTGATCCCGAACATGTTGATCAATATCAGCCCCCTCAGAAGAAAGGCCATCGATCATTGCCTGAATGTAGAACCCAGATCCACCTACAATCACAGGTACGCACTGCTGCGGAATCGAATCTACGGCCCTGCGTGCAGCTGTGGCGAAATCCCTCGCCGAGAAGGCATCAGCAGGTTCGATGATATCGATACAGTGATGGCGAACAGCTTGCTGATCCTGCTTCGATGGCTTGGCTGTTCCGATATCCAAACCTCGATAAATCGTACGAGCGTCTGCGCACACAATCTCGATCTCAAGTTGCCTCGAAAGATGCATGGCAATGGCGGACTTACCGGATGCCGTCGGGCCGGCAATTACGATTACAGGACGCAACGTTTGACCCGTTTTACTCATCCCAACCAGATCGACCGATCAGAGGAACAAACTTTGCAGGTCCGACATCATGAGCTTTCCACGTTTCATCGCCGGTGCGCACGACCGAGTACAGGCGTTGCTCTTCGAGTGTGCCGATCGGCACGATCATACGTCCGCCAATGGCCAACTGTTTTGCCAGAGGCTCCGGCACATCAGGTGCTCCGGCTGTTATGATGATACCGTCATATGGCCCGCCTTCTCGAAAGCCAATCGTTCCATCACCAATCCGACAGACAACATTGTACCCGAGACGGGCAAGAACTGTTCGTGCCTTTTGCGAGAGCAGAGCATGACGTTCAATAGAGACAACATCTGCACCAAGATGAGCCAGCACAGCGGCCTGATAACCACTACCAGTGCCAATCTCCAAAATCTTGTGGCTTGGCTGCACACCGAGGAGTTGCGTCATCAGCGCTACAGTATACGGCTGAGAGATCGTCTGCCTGTTGTCTATCGGTAACGCTGAATCTTCATAGGCACGCACATAGAGTGCAGGTGGAACAAACTCTTCGCGTGGTATTACTGATATAGCCCCCAGCACCTTCTCGTCTTGTATTCCACGAGAGGCGAGTAGCGATACGAGTTGTTGACGTTGGAGTTCGAATGACGAATACTGACGGGCAGGTCGTGTAGACATGTTCAATTACGCTTGAGCTACCATGGCCAGCCGTTGCTGAAGCGTCTGGCTCAGAATGTTTAAGGGAATATCAAGCTCAATTTCGCCACTGTATGCCAAACTCACACTGCCTCTTTCCTCGGAAACTATCAACACCAACGCATCCGCCTGCTCAGAAAGCCCGAGACCTGCTCGGTGTCTCGTTCCAAGAGATCGAGAACCGAGCTTCTGAGTATTACTTAGCGGTAGGACGCATCTTGCGGCAACCAGCCTCTGACCATCCAAGACAACCGCTCCATCATGGAGGGGGCTTCTCGGATTAAAGATCGATACTAGAAGCTCGGATGAGACAGCCGCATTGATCTCAACGCCCGTGTCTACAGTAACCTTAATATGATCGGCCTTTGAAAACACGATCAAAGCGCCAACATGCTTCTGTGTGAGCTCTGCAACTGCGTCCATTACAGGCTGAATCACCTCCGATGAATTCGAGCGCACGAACATCCGGAATATCCTCGTCTGGGTCAGCACCAAAATGATGCGTCGAAGCTCAGGCTGAAACAGCACAACGAAGGCAATCAATCCAACATCACCAATGCGCCGTAGGATCCAGTTGGTGGTATTCATTCCCAAGGCATCGGTAATAAAGCTCAACACAAGCAGTATACCGAGTATAAACAGCACCTGGAGTGCAAGAGTATTTCGAAGTGTTGTATAGAGTGCAAAGAACAACACCGATATCAACACCATGTCGATGATATCGATCCAGTTAACAGACAGGAATCCTATTTCAAACAGGTCGTTCATGTGTATTGTATTGCTTCAGCTTCCGACTTCCGTTGTGCATCTCGCTCGTAGGCTTCTACGATCTCTGCTACGAGTCTGTGACGCACAACATCAGATTTTTCGAACTCCACAAACTCGATGCCCTTGATTTCTTTAAATAAGCGGTATACATCAAGCAGACCCGAATCATGCTTCTTGGGCAGGTCTACCTGCGTTGAATCGCCTGTTACTATGGCCTTAGAGTTGCGGCCCAGACGGGTAAGAAACATCTTCATCTGCGTCTTGGTGGCATTTTGTGCTTCATCAAGAATGATGAACGACGTGTTCAGCGTGCGCCCTCGCATGTATGCCAGCGGAACGATCTCTACGACGCGTTTCTCTAGCATGCTTTTAAGTTTATCAGGCGTAACCATGTCACTCAGTGCGTCGAGCAGGGGACGTAGGTATGGATCAACTTTTTCGGAAATGTCGCCCGGTAAGAAACCGAGTGATTCTCCAGCCTCGACGGCAGGACGCGACAAAATGATGCGCGTCACCTCGTTTGCCCGCAGCGCAGCTACGGCCATGGCCACTGCCAGATACGTCTTGCCAGTTCCTGCTGGTCCAATACAGAACACGAGGTCGTTCTCTCGTACCTTCTTGTAGTACTCTAACTGCCGAGGTGTACGCGCGCGGATCATCTCGCGCTTACCCCAAAGAATCACCGAGTCAAGCTCTTCAGACGACATTGAACTTGGCGGAGTACCGGCAGCACGTCCTCCATCAACAAGGTCAACAATCATTGCCACGTCTGCAAGCTGAAGTCTGCCCGTGCGCTTGATGGTATGAATGAGCTCGAGAAAGATCTGCTCGATCTTACGTACCTCTGCTGTTTCACCGCGTATGATCACTTGATCACCGCGAACGGTTATCGACGAATCGAACTTGTTCTCGATGAGTTGGAGATGTGTCTCGTACGGCCCCAGCAACTCGTACAGGTCGATATCTGTAAGCCTTACCTTTTTCTCAATGATGTGCATTCGGACTCGTAAGCATTATCAGGTATGGTGAAAAATACAACGGGCCAACCTTCATCAGGTTGGCCCGTTTCATTATCGAATATCTACGTCAGACACTTACTTCGTTGTGCCCGAGTTTGTAGCGCCAGCCTCTGTTGACTCCTGAGCAGCGCGCTTTTTGCGGTAATACTGACGCTCGGCCTTCATTTCGTCCGATGTCTTTGGGCCTGCTGGCGGCACCGAAAGTACCCAGCCTGGCTGAATGATATCTGGGTTCTTGATCTTATCGGTATTAGCCTGCCAGATCTTCGGCCACTGGAATGGATCAGCATAGATTTCCGTACGACCGGCAATGTTCCAGAGACAGTCACGGTTTTCGGCCCAGGTTCCAACAGTGTATCCCTTGATACGCTTCTCGCGGTAGAGACCCTTGATATCGCGATTCAAGTTTGTGAGCCGCTCAAAGAATTCTGGGATCATGGCCATCTGCATACGTGCCAGCTCATTGAGCGTACTGCGCAGCCCCTTGACATCGTCTTGACGATCTGCAAGAGCATCATCGCTCATTCGCTGCATTTCACGAACCTTGCCCTCGAGCTGTCCGATGCGCTGCCGATATGAATTGATATCGGCATCAGTAGCTCCCACGAGAGCATAGATTTCGTCGTTGCATTTCTTGAGCGCTTCAATAGCATTGGCAAGGTCTGTCTCTGCTTTCGATACGTCGGATTTTACGCCATCAAGCTTCTTCTTGGCAGCGTCTACATCACCCTTCATCTGTTTGATGCGCGCTTCTGCTTCGTCGCAGGTGAGCAGCTCATCGGCCTTCGTGATAGGTGGCGGTGGTACTTCGTCCTGTGCAAGAGCTGGAAGCATCATGCCACAGAACAGTGCGAGTGCAAGCAATGTTTTCATTGGTGTTCTCCTTGTGGCAAATACTTACTTTTTCTTCTTCGGTTCTGGTGCAGGGACTTCAGCAGGCACCTCTGGCGCGTTCGGGTCCCAATCCTGGAACACGTTCGGCCATTGAGCCTTCTTCTGCTGCACAAAGGAAAGCCGCTGGTTGCATTGACGAACATCGCCCTGGCGCGACGCCAGTTCCTTCTGCACGCGCGACTTTTCCGTCTCGGCCTTCTGTATATCTGCAGCCGTTTGCTTGTCTTCTGTTCGTAGCTGACGTATTTGGCTCATCTGCTCTTCTTTGATCTTGCATGTGCAGGATGCCAAAACGAGCGCTACAGCCAAGAGAACCATCGGCATGGTTGCCGTAAAATTCTTGGTCATAGGAAACTCCTCTTCTGTAATTGCGATACAAGTAGCTCAAATATAACTGCTAATTGCTCAGCAGGTACTCTACGAATCACGAACGTACGAACATAGATGCGCCCAAGGCAGTTATCTTTGCAAAATGTCAACTGCATTAGATAAATCATATTCGGCCTCGGCTGTCGAGACTCATTGGTACCAGCAATGGCAAAACCTGGGTATTTACAGCTCGGCACCCTCTGCAAAGGCTCCGTATTCCATCCTCATGCCTCCGCCCAACGTCACGGGCATCTTGCACTTTGGGCATATCCTGAACAATACCATTCAGGACATCTACATCCGCTGGGCACGGCAGAACGGGCAGGAAGCCTGTTGGTTTCCCGGAATCGACCATGCGGGAATTGCCACGCAGAGCAAGGTAGAGCAGGAGCTCAAGAAGGAAGGGCTATCACGCTATGACTTGGGGCGAGATGCCTTTGTAGACAACGTATGGCAGTGGAAAGAGCGCTACGGCGGAATCATTCTGCAGCAGCTGCGCACTTTGGGCGTCTCTGCAGATTGGAACCGGACGCTGTTTACAATGGACGAGAGCGCAAGCCAGGCAGTTCGGGATGTGTTTATAAGCCTCTATGACGAAGGATTGATCTACCGCGGCAAGCGCATCATCAACTGGTCTCCGGTAGCTCAGAGTGCGTTGTCCGACGAAGAGGTCATCTTCAAAGAGGTCAAGGAGCAGATTTATACACTTCGGTATGAACTTGCCGATGGCACAGGAGCACTTTTCGTTGCCACCGTGCGTCCGGAGACGATCTTTGCAGACGTCGCTGTTGCTGTAAACCCCAACGACGAGCGGTACCAGCACCTGATTGGACACAATGTGGTCGTTCCGCTTTCTGGGCAGCATGTTCCGATCATTGCAGACGATTATGCAGACCCTGCCTTTGGCACGGGATGTGTCAAGATCACACCTGCTCATGATCCAAACGACTTTGAGATCGGCAAGCGCCATGGGCTCGAAATGCCTTCATGTATCAATGCTGACGCAACATTGAATGAGCTCGCAGGTGAATTCAAGGGGCTCGACCGGTTTGTTGCTCGCAGGAAGGTTGTTGCGGCACTAGAGTCTGCAGAGCTACTAGAGAAGAAGGAAGACTATACACACAACGTTGGGTTCAGCGAACGTGGAGGAGAGGCTGTCGAGCCATACTTAAGTGATCAGTGGTTCGTTAAGATGGAGCCCCTTGCCAAGCCTGCACTCGAAGTTGTTCTAAAGGGTGATGTCAAGTTCTATCCCGAGCATTGGGTGCGTACCTACGAGCACTGGATGGGCAACATTCGGGATTGGTGTATTTCGCGTCAGTTATGGTGGGGACATCGCATACCTGTTTACTATGCACCAGATGGACGCCAAGTTGCAGCGCGTAGCATGGAAGAGGCACATGCTAAGCTGGGTCTTGATCACTCGATTGAGCTGCGTCAGGACGCCGACGTTCTTGATACATGGTTCTCCTCTTGGCTATGGCCAATGACAACGATGGGGTGGCGAGGTCCGCTCGAAACGCCAGACGATCGCACGACTGAACAGCTCGACTACTATCTGCCGTCAAACCTACTTGTGACCGGCCCAGACATAATCTTTTTCTGGGTTGCCCGAATGATTATGGCAACGGTCAAGTTCCGCGGCACGGTTCCGTTTCGTGATGTCTACTTCACCTCCATCATCCGCGATGCAAAGGGTAGAAAACTCTCAAAGTCACTCGGCAACTCGCCAGACCCGTTGCACATCATCAGTCAATACGGCTCAGATGCGATCCGATTTACGATGATCTACCTTGCCCCTATGGGCTCTGACGTTCGATTGGATATCGATGAAAAGACTCAGGATATTCCTTCAATGGAACTGGGTCGCAACTTTGCGAATAAGGTCTGGAATGCCTGCAGGTTCCTACAGATAAAAGAGCAGGAAATCGACGCAACGGTCGCGTCTAGTGCCGATTATCAGCTCACCACGGCGGACAGATGGATCAGGTCTCGTTATGCCACAACCGTGCAGACAGCGCGCCAACACCTTTCGGCATATCGGATCACAGAGTATTCCAAGTGCTTGTATGATTTTATCTGGCGGGACTTTTGCGATTGGTACGTTGAAATCGTTAAAGTTCAGACAGCCGGGGCATCGTCCGATGCCGCCAAACGCGCTGTTCTTGCCAACGCATTCAGCATCATAGAGGGCACGCTCAAGCTTCTTCATCCGGTGATGCCGTTTCTCACCGAAGAACTCTGGCACGGTTTGTATGGTCACGGCGCTGAAGTGTCAATCTCAACACAGGCTGCACCGCATACGGACCAAGCGCATGTGGAGCCCCTTACCGAGCAGCGATTCGAGACACTTCAACTCGTGGTCGAAGCAATGCGCCGACAACGCGCAGAGATGGGAATTCCACCTAGCGAGAAACTCGATGTGGTGATGCGCGTTGAACCGGAGCACGTAGAGTTTTTTACCGAACAGCAGGCCATCATCATGTCTCTTGCGCGTTGCGCCACGCTCACGATTTCATCCGAAGCATCAAAGCCCGAGGGCTCGGTGGCTGATGTCGTGCGGGGTAACGAGATCTTCATGGTTGTTGCTGGCAAGGTTGATCTCGAGAAGGAGCGGGCACGCATGCAAAAAGAGATCACTCGTCTGCAGGGAGCTATCTCTGGGGTCGAGAAAAAGCTTGGCAATGCATCTTTTGTCCAAAACGCAAAGCCCGAGGTGGTCGAAACTGAGCGCCAGAAGATGCGCGACTGGTCTGACGCACTCGAGAAGCTTAACAAGAATCTGGCAGCACTGTAAAACTCACGGAACAGCACCATCATGGCATACATCATTGATCCCATTCGCACGCCAGTAGGTAAGTACGGCGGAGCTTTAAGCTCGGTACGACCTGATGACATGGCCGGAGAGGTCCTGCGAACATTGGTGCAACGTACGGGCATCGACACAACGTTGGTAGACGACGTGATTCTTGGCTGTGCTAATCAGGCCGGCGAGGACAATAGAAATGTTGCCCGTATGGCATCACTACTCGGCGGTCTTCCGCAGTCTGTGCCGGCAGTAACTGTCAATCGCCTCTGCGCATCTTCACTTGAAGCTGTTATCCAAGGCATGCGTGCAATCCGTTCAGGCGAAGCAAATCTTATTGTTGCAGGCGGCGTTGAGAGTATGTCGCGAGCCCCCTACAGCATGCCGAAGAATGTTTCCGGTAAGGCAACATTCGGCAATCTGACGGTCTACGATACCGCTCTTGGATGGCGCTATCCGAACC
This sequence comes from Bacteroidota bacterium, assembly GCA_041157865.1. Lineage (GTDB taxonomy): Bacteria > Bacteroidota > Ignavibacteria > Kapaibacteriales > Kapaibacteriaceae > UBA10438. The sequence continues at coordinate 692 of JBEBCJ010000124.1, read as the reverse complement.
CTGCCATGGAAACGATGTTTCCACTGGAATCGATGGGTGAGACCGCAGAGAACATTGCTGAGCGGTGGGGCATTTCGCGGGAAGACCAAGACGCTTTTGCACTTCAATCGCACCAGAGGGCCTCTGCAGCCAGATCAAGCGGTGTATTGTCAGAGGAGATCATCCCGTATGCAATTCCAAACCGCAAGAGCGATCTTACGATACTCGCCTCAGACGAGCAGCCACGCCAGGACGCATCGATTGAGAGCATGGCCGCACTCAAGCCTGCATTCCGCAAGGGTGGAACTGTGACAGCAGGCAACTCTTCCTCGTTGAATGATGGTGCCGCTGCAATGTTGCTTGCCAGTGAGTCGATGTTGGAACGACATCCAGAACTTCGCAAGCATGCCGTTGCCAAGATCATCAGCAGCGGGGCAGTAGGCGTTGATCCACGAGTCATGGGAATCGGTCCTGTTGGCGCAATACAACTCGCTTGCAAACGAGCTGGGATTGCTGTCAAAGACCTGGAACTTGTCGAGATAAACGAAGCATTTGCTGCCCAGAGTCTGGCATGTATTCGCGAACTGCAGCTTGATAATGACCGAGTGAACGTCAATGGTGGCGCCATTGCCATCGGACATCCGCTGGGCATGAGCGGCGGACGAATTCTCGGGCATCTAGCCCGGGAAATGCGAAGACGCGGACTTCGCTAC
>JBEBCJ010000123.1:0-6764 GCA_041157865.1 Bacteroidota bacterium | reverse complement strand
ACCAGGAGCAAGCTTCGATCCGGAGATCGATCCATCGGGAATCTTGCTTGCAGTGATCGCACCATCGCGAATCGTAGGATTAGGATAGGTGCCGGCAAGGTCTCCTCCGGCTGCACCACTTGGGCTAACACCAGATATCGGTACTTGCCCTGCGCGCACGACGCGGCCTTGAGGGTCAACAGTGATAACTGCTGACTGTGTAGCCGAGCCAAATGGTCCGATAATGCCAGGATGAATCTCTTCAAGCTCGTCGGCACCGACTGTGTTCGGCTTAATCACCAAGTTCATGCTATCGAGGCTCCCGCTTACGTCGATATCCGAGCCCGCGACGGCAGAAATGCCTCCTCTGATCCTTATTCTCACGGAGTCTGCAATGCCGTTCGCTACACCGGCCATGTTGGCCCAATCAGCATTGAGGGCGTACGGAACAGAGGTCAGGAATGTGCGCGGAGTAAGCTCTGGCCGACCGTTAACCGCTAATCCTAGCCACATCCGCTGGTTAAAGTTCACAGTTAATGGAGTGCTAACTCCAAGTACTACGGAAAACATGCCAGATCTTGTCTGTACAGTCTGACGCTCCATCCAAAGCGGAGAGCCACCCATCATGACGTCATACAGCATAAAGTCTATGTTGTAGACGCTATCGCAGACCGGGATACCAGTTGCGTCATAAATGATGCCCTGGTAGGTGATCTGGCGCGGAATGCCAGGTTGGGCGTAAAGGGTCGTTGCAAGCACAAATGCCGCAACAACGAACGCTCCGAACCTCTTCAACAGGTTGTTGAACTGTGAACTCATGTCACTAACTCCATGAAAAGTAAAGTTTATATTTCGCTTTGACATAGATGTGGATAAAATACGGGATTATAAACGTAGTTCGGTTATCCACACAGAAATTACTTGTAACAACATCAATCCACATTAGTGGAAAAAGTAGAAAATGGATCAGCGCCAATCCCTGTAAGTGGTTGATGCATAATATGGTTAACGCCATCATTAGGTGCAGGGCGCGGGCAACAGGGGAAAACAATCAACCCTGACTAAAAAGAGCCGAGTTCGGCGGCTGTAGGGGGCTAGTGGCGGCCTCGAGAGGATTCGAACCTCCGACCCACGCTTTAGGAAAGCGTCGCTCTATCCAACTGAGCTACGAGGCCCGATTGTAGTTACCTAATTACAGTAATTACTGTAATTACGTAATTACTGTAATTGCTTCAATGTACCGAATCACTCCCAAGCAGAAGTCTGCGGTTGCCAGAGCTGGCGTAGAACGACCCGTCAAGCATGTAGGCGGCGATAATGGCCTTGACCTCAGGGATGCCAACCAAACGCTCTGTACCGAGCATAACGGCGCGTTCGAGGATCTGTTCTACGTCATCCGGGCTAAGGAATCCTAGTTCGGCATAGGTCATGAGCATGCCCCAGGCATCGATCGTGAGGACGTTTTGCTCGATTCCATGGAGGATTCTGAACCCGTCGGGACCTTGGTCGGAAGATTGCACGCCGCGCTCAATGAGCCACGATAGGGCTGCTGCGATCTCTGAATCTGAATAGCCTCTTTCAGCCAGTGCAGATGTATCGAGAGCCGTGAGGGGCGTCCCCGACTTGCGCTCGCTGATCATGTCGGCGATTATGTCCATCACTCGTTCAACAGAGTAGGTGTTGTTCATAGGCTGAGTGAGCTTACGATGAATTTGTTCTCAAGTTTATGCATTGTCTCTCGGGCGGCCTGGTCAGCGTCGTCGTAGCCTAACAAATGCAGGGCTCCGTGCACAGCCAGCCGACATAGTTCATTGACGACCGTGACGTTGTATTCGTTTGCCTGACGCCGGGCGGTTTCGAGAGAAACATAGATCTCGCCGTACAGAGGTTGGTCCTCAAGAGGGAACGTTATCACGTCTGTGGCGTAGTCGTGCTGCAGGTACTGCTTATTGAGCGTTCTGATGCGTCTGTCTGTTAGCAGCACGATATCTACGTTGGCGTGTTTAACCTTATGCGCCTTGAGTGCCTTGTGCACGCTGGCAATCATTTCTCTGCGTCCGCGGTAGCGCGCACCAGAAGCATTCGTAACAGAGACGTTAAGTGTCATGCGGAAAATCTACGAAAGATCCGATTGAATGCGCGATTCTTTTACTCGCCAGAGTCCCCACCACGGGGTGCCTGGTGAAAGGTGATGCTCGGTGTGATATCCAAAGAAGTAACACGACAGCATGGCAAGCGCATGATTGAGGCGCATCGATCTTGCATTATGAGGCATGTCTGCTGAATGGGGCTTGCGGTGCGGCAGGTATGTACCGATTGTAAAGAGCTGCAGCGCGCCGAGAAATGAAGGGATGATCCAAAACACCCAGAGCTTTGGCTCCGGTATAGCGAGTCCCAGTTTCAAGATGTTGAACGCGGTTCCCATGATCACGAATTGGCTCACCGTTGCATAGCGCCACATAAACGACGCAAACCATATCACGTAGTTGTTGGATGGATGATAATCTGGATCACCGGTATCGTCGGCCGGATAAGCATGGTGCTTATGATGGTTTACGCAGAGACGCGAGTAGGAAAGTCCCGCAAAAAGAAATGCAGCAATGCTACCGATGATCGTGTTTACCCTGCGAGAAGGCGAGACAACTCCATGGATAGCGTCATGCGCGGTGATGAAGAGCCCCGTGGACAAATATCCCTGAATAAGCGAATTGATAACTCCGCTTGCCAGCGTGAGCTCGCAATAGGCAAGAGTCCACACAAGATGCAGTAGCCAGAGCGCAATGATCGTAACGGCGATTCCAAGTCCCATGAGAACAAAATTCGAACGAAAGCAGTGATACGCAATATGTCGGTCGTAGATTCGTACCCACAACGACCCATGCGAATACTTCGTTCCATACTCCTGATGATGATCACTACGGCATCATCACTACAAGCGCAAAAGCTTATGATCCCGATGGATCTTGAGCAGACGAACCATTTGAAGGCCTATGGCATCGTGTACTGGATTCTCACAAAAGAACAACCAGTAGATTGGCTCCTGAATTATCGAGGGGGCTCGTTCGTAACAGATTACTCCGAACAGATCGCATCCGAATGCCGAATTCGTGGTGTTTCATTCGATGCCGTTGATGGATCGACTGTTGCCTCGATCTATGCAGAGGTGCAGTCGGAGAAGACGAACATGGATGTTGTTCGACTTGAAAAAGCACCGAAGATCGGAGTGTACGCTCCTCCTGGCTTTCGTCCGTGGGATGATGCTGTAACGCTTGTGATGGAGTATGCAGAAGTAAAGTACGAGAAGCTCTGGGATGAAGAAGTGATGAAGGGCAAACTGACGGACTATGACTGGCTTCACCTGCATCACGAGGACTTTACCGGACAGTACGGGAAGTTCTATGCGAGCTCTGCTGGTGAATCATGGTACATTCAGCAGGTAGCACTTCTCGAGAACACGGCGCGTAAACTTGGCTTCCGCAAGGTAAGCGAAATGAAGAAAGCGGTTGTTGAAAAGATCCGTGAGTTTGTTGCCAACGGTGGTTTCATGTTCGCCATGTGCAGTGCCACGGATACCTACGACATCGCACTGGCCTCGGCCGGTATCGATATCTGCGATGTGATCTATGATGGAGACGGGGCCGACATAAATGCAAACAGCAAGCTGGACTACTCGCGCACGTTTGCCTTCCAAGACTTCCAGTTAATCATGAATCCATTGCAGTATGAGTACTCGACAATAGACGTTGATGCAAACACCATCCTGCAAACCGAATCGAGCGATTATTTCACGTTGTTTGATTTCTCTGCGAAGTATGATCCCGTTCCAACTATGCTTACGCAGTGCCATGTTAACGTGATTAAAGGGTTCCTTGGGCAGACTACTGCCTATCACAAGAATCTCGTGAAGAAGTCCGTAACGGTGCTCGGCGAGCGTGAAGGAACAGACCAAGTGCGATACATACACGGTAATGTTGGACGTGGGACGTTTACATGGTACGGCGGGCACGACCCGGAAGATTACCGTCATGCGGTTGGAGATCCGCCAACAGATCTTAAGCTGCACCCGAGCTCGCCAGGGTACAGGCTAATTCTGAACAACGTTCTCTTCCCAGCTGCAAAAAAAAAGAAACAGAAGACCTAGACGAGATCAAGGCTGGTTATTAGGAACTGCTATTCCTCGGTGTTAACCATCGCACCTAGCGCTGTTGTTGCGCCAACTGTAAGAATACTCTCTTGAGGTATCCAGTCGTGGACACTCGTTATCTCGACAAGACCCTGTTGAGGGGCTGAAACGCTTACCTCTCGACGCACGAGTTTCGATGGGGAACCGGTGAATACGAAGAACTTTCCATTGTAGCGGACCACAGCAGACTCAGGAACTACCCAGCCCTGATGCGGCGATGTCTCAATGATGGCGCGCAATGTTGTGCCCGGGATTAGCGACGGATCGGGAGTGTTTAAATGTGCGTGTATTGCAATCGTCTTGTCTTGGCGTACCTCACGTCCTACTAGGTGCACATGTCCAATCCGCTCGCGCTTTGGATCATTGGTAAGCCAAACTCTCACAGGCTGGTCGGCAACAACTCCTTGCACATCACGCTCAAACACAGAAAGTTCGATGTGCATGTGATCCGTATCTGCCAGCTCGATCATCGACGAGTTGGGCGCAACGTACATGCCGTTGTTAATCATAACATTCGTTACATATCCTGAAATCGGCGAGGGTACCGAGACTATTCGTGAAAGGTTGTACTCCGTTAGAGTTGCAGCATTGATGTTTATCAGAGCAAGCTTCTCTGCAAGCGCTTTGCGCTGGATACGCAAAGCCGTAGCGTCTGCCTGGGCTCGCTCGAGCATTTTACGCGCATTAATAGAATCGCGAGCAAGTGTCTGCTGGCGTCGTAACTCGGATTCTGCCGTAGCGAGCTGTGAAGTTGTTGTTAAGTATTCCTGCTGAAGTGTAACAAAGTCTTGGTGTTGAAGTGTAACAAGAATCTGTCCCTTGCGAACGCGTTCTCCCGGAAGGACTTTCGTTGATACAACTGTGCCTCCCAAAGCAGCATTGACAGAGTATGCGAACTCGGGTGGTACGTGAACCATCCCGTATGCACTAAGCTCGCGATGCAGGAAGCGTTGTTCTGCTTTTGAGAACTCAAGCCTAGTCCGTGTCCGTTGACTCGATGTCAAGCGCAGCGTGTCATCTTGTATAACCGCGCGATCCTGCCCTTGTGGCTGAGCGTTGTCAGGCGAACACGAGACAACGAGAAACGTGATGCCTAGCATCAGCGTCATCATATGCATTGATTTACGTTTCATTGTGGCATTCCTAACAGGAGTTCGAATTGGAAGAGTAATGACGCAAGTCGATGGCGTGCGTCGATGTCCATGAGGTGCACACTAAGATGTCGTTGCACCGCTGATTGATATTCGAGCCAGCTTGCCTGGCCTGCCTCGAACGATTGTTGACTTTGCTCGACGAGGAGAGAGGATTCCGCGAGGGCTCTCTGCGAATAGAAGTCAACAGACGTTCTCGCTAACTCGATGGCGCTGCGGAGTTGCTGCTGTTCAACTGAAAGAGCTGTTGTACCATATCGAAGTTGTTGCTGCGCTATCTCCTGAGCAAGGCGCGACTGTTCGACCTTTGCAGACGTTGAAAAGAACCAGATCGGGAGCGAGACACCAACAGTGAATCCACTGAACCGATCAGCCGAAGTCGCAAAGGTTTGCGGCTCGCGCATCGGTGTGCCAACAAGAGTTTGGGAGAAGTATCCTACCGAAACGTCCGGCAAGAACTGCGACGTAGCCACCTGATACTGTCGTTCAGCGATCCTGACCTGTTGCTCAAGCATCTTCAGTCGCGGACTTTCCTCGAGTCCACCTTGTGAAGATGCCGCTGCAACGGATGGAATGATGCTGTCGATCGATGTCAACGAATACGCAACTCCGCACAGCGCGCCCAGGTGCAACTCTGCATTTCTCAGCTCTGCGGCAACGTTGATCAGCCGCAGCTGTGCGTCTGATGTTTCCGTTTCTGCGCTTACGCGCTCGCGCTTTGTGCCCTCGCCAGTTTGTTCACGGATTGATGCAACGCGTAAAGCCCGTTCTGCATTTCGTGCATAGGCCTGGAGCACTGCCATGCGCTCCTTGATGGCACAGATATCAAGGTAGGCCCGTCGTACATCATGTGATACTTGGCGTTCGACAGCCCCTTGCCGAATCACGGATTCTTTCTGTGTCTCACGTGCTAAACTCGACGCCGTCGTAATCTTGGTCGGAAAAGGAACAGTCTGGGTGAGTGTAACATTGTTGTCGGTGCTCAACGAGTTGTATTGTCCGCCCATGTATGTTACCGACAATGCCGGAAGATCCACGGCGGCAGCCGCCTGCTGGGATGCCTGTTCGCTTTCCAACTTGGCAATCGCGATACGGCCATTGTTTTCACGAGCCAAACGCAGTGCGGAATCAAGCGATAGGGGGCTCACGGTTGTTTGGGCGCTGGCAATCGACCCTACAAGCACCATTGCTATGAGCGTGGCAAGTTTGCTGGTTGAATTGAACTGCCGACCCTTGGCGCGCCGTTCGAGTATTGTGTAGAGTAGCGGAACGATGACGAGCGTAAGCAGCGTTGACGTGATGAGTCCTCCGATCACAACCGTTGCAAGTGGACGCTGCACCTCTGCACCGTCGCCCGTTGAGAGAGCCATGGGCAAAAAGCCAAGTGATGCCACAAGCGCGGTCATTGTTACTGGACGTAGTCGTTCTTCGGTGCCCCGCAGTACAACTCG
>JBEBCJ010000122.1:0-6146 GCA_041157865.1 Bacteroidota bacterium | reverse complement strand
GTCTGGCTCGGCGATCTTTGCAAGCGCAAGCGCAGCCGGTGCAGCCAGGATACTGGCGATCATCAGGTCGGTTGCTGCAATGCCCCTTGCCACATAGACGCCCATCGTAGAGCCCGCAATCGTTGCAAAGCCGCCAACCATCATGGCAAAGAGCTCGGAAGGGGCTATGCGGGGTATGTAGTGTCGAACGAGCAGGGGAGATTCTGTCTGACCCAAGAAGATCTCGCCAACGGCGTTGATGGACTCAATAGGCGATGTCTTCATCGTCCGCTCGAGAAACCGCGCAACGATCTTCACAAAGCGCTGCATGATGCCGTAGTGATACAGAATGGCCATGCAGGACGAAAAGAACACGATCACCGACGTGATCGTTAGCGCAAACTGAAAGCCTACCGCCGCAACGCCCTTGGCTCGTGGCAGATCTCCAAACAGGAAGGCAGCCCCCTCGTTGGCAAAGCCGAGGAACCACGTGATGCCATCGCCAAGCCATTGAAAGAATGTGATGCCGGGAGGGAAGACCATGACGCCCACAGCAAGCACAAGCTGAAGTGCGATGCCCCAGATGACGGTGCGCCAGGGAATGTTGGTGCGCGAGGATGACCATATCCACGCAATGGCAAGGATGACAACTACACCTATGGCTGACTGAATCTGCGGCATCGACGGTTCCCCCTAACGTTCTGCGTCCACAAGCACGTTTGCTTCCCCAAATGTACTGCAAAGAAACTTCGTATTCTCTTGTGAATACTTAATCTTACTCATTGTGGAATACATCCGTTTACCCTCTGGATGCATCACAACAAACGAGAGTTGATCTTGCGCATCGGACGTATTGCAGCGCTCTTTGAGAGCGCGGAGTTGCTCGTCTGTATGTTCATCCGGACGGATGCATACCACGTAGCCCTTGGCAAGGCGCTTCTCTGCCTGTTCGAGCGTGAGAACGTCGTCGGCCGTAATCTTCATGGTCTCGCCGCTGACCTCGCACTTGCCGATCACAACCACAACAGTGTCCGGCTTAATGAGCTCTGCAAATTGCTTGTACTTGTCGCTCCAGAAGATCACTTCTACCGAGCCCTGATACTGCTCCACCTTGACAAAGGCGATGGTATTCTCACGTCTGTCGAGCCTTGTGCGCACATCGCTGATGAGTCCGCAAATGCGAGCCCCTTTCCCGTTCATGTCGGTATCGATGCGCGCCAGGTTGATCGTGTTAAATGACTGCACGGCCATGGCGTGTTCTTGCAGGGGGTGACCCGAGATGTAGAAGCTGAGAACCTCTTTTTCTTTGCGCAGTCTGTCCCGCTCTGGCCATGGTTCGATCTGCGGCAGCGACGGCTCTTTCGGACGTTCAATTTCGGCCTCTCCGAAGAGTCCGCCACCCATGGCAGAAAGAGCATCGTCCTGCACCTGCGAGGCATAGTGTATCGCTGTGTCGATCACCGAGAACAACTGCGCGCGGTGTCCGTTGCGCAGACTGTCAAACGCGCCGGAACACACGAGTGCTTCCATGACGCGCTTGTTGACGACTTTCTTATCAACGCGGGCCGTGAAATCAAAGATCGATGTAAAGGGGCTGTCCTTACGCGCCTCTACAATCGACTCAACTGCCGTTACCCCAACGCCCTTGATGCCGGCAAGACCAAAGTAGATGGACTTGTTCTCGGCAATGAATGTTGCCATAGAGCGGTTCACATCCGGCGGCAGCACGGTGATGCCCATGCGCTTTGCTTCATTGATCAGCGCAACGATCTTGGTTTGATCATTGAGTTCAGCCGTCATGTTGGCCGCTAAGAACTCGGCAGGGTAGTGCGTCTTGAGCCACGCCGTCTGAAACGCCAGATACGAGTAGGCGGCAGAGTGCGACTTGTTAAAGCCGTACGAAGCGAACTTCTGGATAAGGTCGAAGATCTCGCTTGCAAGTGCTTCTTCGATGTTGGCGTGGGCCTTAGCCCCTTCAATGAACTTGACGCGCTGCTCGGCCATGGACTTTTCGTCCTTCTTACCCATGGCGCGGCGCATCACATCGGACTGTGCGAGTGTGAAGCCGGCTAGGCTCTGCACGAGCTGCATCACCTGTTCCTGGTAGACGATAACGCCATAGGTCTTGTAAAGGATCGGCTCCATGAGCGGATGCAGATACTCAACAGGTTTACGACCATGCTTGCGATCGATAAAGTCCGGGATGTTGTCCATCGGACCCGGACGATACAGAGCGTTCATGGCGATCAGATCTTCAAGCACCGTAGGCTTGAGCTCACGAAGAGCCTTCTGCATCGGATCGGATTCGAACTGGAATACGGCTTGTGTATGACCCCGCGCGAAGAGCTCGTAGGTGGCTATATCACCAAAGTCTATAGCATCGATATCAACATCAATGCCGTGATTCCGCTTTACCTGTTCGAGTGTCTGGTCGATGATGCTAAGCGTACGCAGACCCAAGAAGTCCATCTTGAGAAGTCCAGCTTCCTCGAGGTCCTTCATGTTGTATTGCGTCGCGGTTTCAGTGCTTGGTGTCTTATAGACCGGCACAAAGTCGCTGATCGGACCCGGTGCGATCACAACGCCAGCCGCGTGCAGCGATGCGTTACGCGCAAAGCCCTCGAGAACCTGCGCATAGCTTATCAGATCCTTGATACGCGGATCTTCTGCCGTCTTGATCCATCGCAGCTCCGGCAGGTCCATGGCATCGGAGATCGAATGCACCTTACCCATGACCACCGGTATCTTATCGGTGATCTGCGAGATCGTTGCAAGATCGATTCCCAGCACACGTCCAACGTCTTTGAGCACAGCCCGTGTTGAGAGCGTACCAAAGGTGATGATCTGTGCAACGGAGTCGGCGCCGTACTTTTCTTTCACGTAATCGATCACGCGACTTCGCTTATCGTCAGAGAAGTCAACGTCGATATCGGGCATCGATACCCGGTCAGGATTCAGGAAGCGCTCAAAGAGCAAATCGAACTTCAGCGGGTCGATATCGGTAATACGCAGCGCATAGGCAATCAGCGAGCCAGCTGCGGAGCCCCGTCCAGGACCTACCCGCACGCCCATCTGACGTGCCGCGCGGATAAAGTCGGCCACGATCAGGAAGTATCCCGCATAGCCCATCCGTTTGATCACAGAGAGCTCAAAGCTCACGCGGTCGAGCACCTCGCTTGTCATCACGGGGTAGCGTTCCTCGAGCCCCTTCATGGTAAGTTCTTCGAGGTAGTCTTCGAGTGTTGTTGCGTCCGACTCCGGAGGAATGGGGAACTGTGGCAGTTGCAGTTCTGTCGGAATCGTCAGGTTTACCTTTTCGGCAATCTCAACAGTGTTCTCGATACCCTCGGGGAAGGCCTTGAAGAGATCCTTCATCTGCTTCTGCGTCTTCATGTACATCTCCGGTACACGATAGCGCAGATCCTTTTTTACATCGAATTGCGAACGGTCAAACGAAGCGTCTTTGGAGATATGCAGCAGCACATTGTGTGCAACGGCATCATCTTTCTTGACGTAGTGTGTGTCGTTGGAGACTACCAGCTTGATGCCGAGTTCCTTGGCTAGCCGAGGAGCGAACTCGAGCACGTGTTTGTCTTCGGGCAGACCGTGGTCTTGAAGTTCGATATAGAAATCATCGCCAAAGATCTCCTTCAGCGTGATCGCATTGCGTCGGGCCGTTTCCTCATCACCGGCAAGCATAGGCGCATTGATGGGGCCGGCCAAACATGCCGACGTCGCAATAAGCCCCTCGTGATGCTCACGCAAGAGGTCCATGTCGATACGGGGCTTGTAGTAAAACCCCTGGGTGTGCCCAATGGATGTGAGCTTGACAAGATTCTTGTAGCCCGTCTCATTCTTGGCCAGCAGCACCAGATGGTAGTAGTTGCGCTTCTTGCCCGCATCGAGCACCTTTTCGCGGTCGGTGTGTTTCTTGACCGCGATGTATACCTCGCAACCAATGATCGGCTTGATGCCGGACTTCTTGGCCTTCTTGTAAAACTCGAAGCACCCGAACATCACACCGTGGTCGGTGATCGCAAGTGCCGACTGACCATCTGCCTTGGCAGCATCGATCAGCGTCTGCGGGCTTGCAGCCGCATCAAGCAATGAAAAGTGGGTGTGGTTGTGCAGGTGGACGAAGCTCATGTACCCATCCCGATCTTCTTTATCTGCTCCGACAGCGTTTGTTCAATAGCCCCCTTTGCAGCAGAGCCAAAGAAGGAGAGTTCGATGTCGATGTCGACGGCGTTATCGCGCAGGGTTATCGTGCCGCGTCCCATTTTACCTGATGCATGGAGCACGTTCCCATCCCAGTGGTGCGTGTCGAGCAGGAGCGATAGTTCGGGTCTGCTTAGAACCTTGCCATCGATGAGAAGTCTCATCTCCATTGCGGTCTTGGTTGTTTCGATTGTCTGCTTGATCGTTGCCATGAGTTGGTAGGGGGCTTGTGATACTATTGAATGATCACGCTGGACGTACCGCGGTGCGTTCCATTGCTTGTGGTTGCCAGCACTGCGTAGCGACCGCGTGCAAGACCCGAAACATCAAGTGTGAATTGTGCGGCCGAGTTTGTCTGCACTGGCACAATGAGGACAGTGCTTCCCTGCACATCAACGAGTGAGATGTACTTCACGTCGGTGAGCTCCGCACCAAGTTGCACCGTAACTGTGCCGTCAACGGCTGGCTGCGGTGCCACGGTGATGTTGCCAGTATGGGGCAGGTCTTGTTCGTTTACAGATGTTGTTTCAAACACGAGTGGACGATTCACAGAGACGTTTTCGGGATGTGTGCTGTCGCGATTGTCACATGGCAGTAGCTCGTTGCGATAGTACTGCGTAAGCACATGATACTCGCCAGTGTTGCACTCGCCAGTCTCATTGTACACGACGAGGTCGCCGAAGATCCGCACGGTTCCGCCGAGCTTGTAGTTAAACACCTGCGAGCAGCCGCCCAGAAGTGCCTTGCCGCCGATGCGGTTATTTTGCGCAAAGCACTGATCCCTGATCACAGCGCTGTCGGTAAGTGTTCCGCCTAAGACAAAGGCGTTGTCTATTACGCGAGCATTGCCCGAGATGGTGGCGTCCTGCACGTATGCATGTCCGTCGATGCGTGCGTTGCCTGTGACGGTGCTTGCTCCTGCAACGATGGCGCGGGGTCCGACGTAGACGCTTGCATCAACCTTGGAGCGGTCGTCTATCCAGCCCCCTCCATTGGGGTGACGCTTCCCGGGTGTTCTGCGGAGTTGTGGACGCACCAGTTCTGGATCCTGATAGCCTTCTGGCAGGGCATTCGTAAGGCGCACTTCATACGGATAGTGATACCGCTTCGGATTGCCGTTCCAGGTATTGTTTACGGCAGGGTTGGCATGCATGCTGTCTGTTGGTGCACCCAGGACAACGAGGTAGAGTTTTGCATCGTCTTGCGTCAGCGTGATGTCGATGGTCTTGCGTGGATCTGCATGCAGTGTTCCTCGACGGTTCTCTGTGCCATCGGCACGCTCGGTAACGAAGCCATAGCGCCATCCGGCGTGGTCGTTGACTTCGGTATGACCAATGAACTGCACCACAACCGGCTTTGTGCGGTCGTCAACATACAGCGGCACAACATTGTAGCCATAGTCCTGCGGCGCATTGTACGGGTCGGAGTAATACCAACGCTGGTTGGTATCGATTGCGCGGAGCACATCATACGTACGCTGCGCGAAGATGCGTCCCCAATCTGCATTGAGTCTGTCCCTGCGCGAATTACGCAAGTAGGAGCCCCATGACTTCATGGGATAGTTCCATGTAACGGCGTTGCGGGCATAGTCGAACATATAGTCGTTGAACTCCGACTGCGTCATCTTCGTCAGCCTGCGAAGCGTCTGCAAGGGATACTCAAGGGGCTTCCATTCTGTCCACAAGCGGCTGACCATGTCCAGCCCCTTTGTCGAATGGATGTGGAACAGGAAGTGATACCCTTCGTAGTTGAACTTCCAATCCGGTTCGAGCATCAGGTAGTGATGTGCGTCGATGTCGGAAGTAACTGCCTGAGGGTAGATCGCATTGCGAACAAAGTTGGCATGTGTTTCGTAGAACAGTCCGTCGTTATCGTAAATAGCTTTATTACCACGCTGCGGGTTCTGATTGTCGATGTGAAACATTGCCTGAAGCGAGTGGGTAAACTCG
>JBEBCJ010000121.1:0-9223 GCA_041157865.1 Bacteroidota bacterium | reverse complement strand
AAAAGGGGCTCGCGTTTCGCCGTGATGACGGCACGCTGCAGCCACTGCGAAGGATCTTTAATCGCGCCATCATTGACGAGCTCGATGATCTCGGAGTGGAGCTCAACTTTGCATGGTCGGAAGATCTCGAGGTCGAATGGGCTGGGCACCCAAACTGGTACTTCCGCATCAGCAAGTACCTGCTTCCCTACCTTGATCACCCTACCGTGCCTAAGGCCTATGTCGTGGGCAGTCTCAAGGAAGTGCCGAGCGATCTGGATAGCTACGTCCTGAAGCCGCTGTATGCATTTGCCGGTAAGGGCGTGAACGTTTCCCCGACTCACGCAGACGTTTTCGCGATTCCTGCAGATGAACGTGATGGTTGGATTCTGCAGGAGAAAGTGTCCTACGATCCATGTATTGCAACGCCTTATGGCGATAACTTTGTAGAGATCCGCGTGATGCTGGTCTGGTTTGAAGGCGCTGATCGGCCACAACCCGTTATGTCGCTAGCTCGAAGTGGTCGCGGGGCCATGATGGGGGCCCGATACAACACTGCACCGTGGACGGGTAGTTCAGGCTGTTTGTTCGTGTTGGAATGAGACCTTGGTACGAGACTATTGCGCCAGGAGCGCTTCTATGCGGTTTGTTGCTTCATCCAGGAACTGCTCTTCTGGGTGAAGTCCTACCTCTTTGAATTGGATACGACCATCTTTGCCCAGATAGAACTTCGTTGGGATACCTGTTACGCCAAACTTCCCAACAACACTGTCGTCCTTGTCAAGGTACATTGGGAATGATAGCGAAGGGTTCTTGGTCATAAAGTCGTTGACAGTTTTTACACGGTCGTCGGTGCGTTCCCATACGTTTACGATGGCAAACACAACATTGGGGTTGTCTTTGTAGCGTAGGTAGAGTTTGTTCAGAGACGGAAATGACTGCCTGCATGTACCGCACCATGTAGCCCAAAAGTCGATGATGACAACCTTGCCCTTCCAGTCCGAGATCTTTATCGGCTTACCATCCAAAGATGTGAAGGTACCCTCGATTGCCTGCTGATTGAGCATGTCCTGCACAACACGTAGCGCCATACGTTTGCGCCCCTTTGCGCGCAGCTCCTGTTCGCGTTCTGCAACATCTGCGCTGTCCTTCCCACCGTCTTTGAGAAGCGCTCGAAATGTATCAACAACCTTTGGTGTTGCGACACCGAGGGCGATTGCGCGTTCTGCCAGCGCGAGTGCTTCCTTCTTTTGATCTGCAGCAGAGCGCATCTCTACGAGCATTTCAACACATCCCTTTTCCATATCATCGCCACCGATCTCAATACTCTGCACGAGTGCTGTTATGGCTTCCTGTTCACGTCCCATGGCGCGCAGGATTGCCCCTTGCACGAATCGTAACTGTGAACTCGCAAGACGCTGCTCTTCCTTCCATTCAGAGATTCCCATGTTCTGCGGTTTACGGGATTCGTCATTTGCGGCTTTCAGCCCCATCTCAATAAATGCCAAGGCTTGTGGTCGCAGCGAATCGATTGCACCGATGAAGTTGACAGCCTGATGTATAGAGCGTGCCGATAATCCTTGTGTGCGCGTCACAAATGCTGCCAGAAGCGGCATGGCATTTTGCTGCGTAGTTGCATTCAGGACTGCGTCGATGATGTTCTGCCGTGCCGGCGAAGACGTCCACTTACCAAGGTGCTCTGCAGCACGGCCCACAAACTCGTCAAGTGACTTTGAAGCACCGAGCTCCTGAAGCTGCGCCTGCTCAGCTACCGTTGAAGTTGGGAAACGTCTTGCTGCATCTGTCATGATACGCTCGGACTCTTCCTGCTTTTGTTGCTCCGCATAGGCCTGCGCAATGGCGATCGCCTCTAGCGGACCTTGTATTTGCGTAACCTGAGAGGTGAGTTCTCGGTACTTCCCTTTCGCCTCGTCTTCGGTTAAATCTCCCGTGTTCTTAGCGATCATGATGTAGTTGAACTGGGCGACGACATTTCTGGGATATGACCTGGTTTCTTTGTTGAGATACTCAAGGGCATCGGAAAAGTCATCCTTCATGCGACACGGCTGTGGGAGCTGTCCGTATCTGGCCATTGCGGCCTTCAGGTTTGCACCCTCTACAGCTTGATTTTTTTCGTTGTGTACAAGAATCTCCCAAAACAGCTCTTTGTTTGTGTCGTACACCAAACCATTGCCAACCTTGACAATTGCGTAGACAGCATCTTTCGGGAGTGTCAACGTGCCGACCCAACGTCCAGAGGAGCGCTCAAGTGGAACTTCGATGGCAAATGGTAACTCAGCAGCCGGTGTAAATGTATAAACGACGGCATGAATGTTCTTCCGATCCATCATCGTCTTGTCCGCATCCATCGGCGCGTACTCGAGCTGTATCTGCTCGCCGAGCTTAGGGCTTAGCGGAAGTGATACGAGTGTACCAGCAGTGGTTGCCGCGACAAACCGCAAACAACTTACAACAACAGCGAACTGAACAAAAAGGCGCATAGGTGCTTGATAGTATCGATGAAAGAACTGTGGACGACGAATTTACCGCGTAAGACCGTAGCCCCCATCAACATAGATGGTCTGTCCGGTTATATAGTTCGACGATGTTGCAAAGAACATCACTGCATCACACACGTCGGCATCTGTGCCATGGCGCTGCATCGGTATGCGCTCTGCCGGTATGAGCCTTCGATCTGCTTCTGTGGCATCATGTGGCTGTGCAATAGCACCGGGTGCCACGATGTTAATGCTGACTTGTGGGGCAAGACTTCGAGCAAGTGATAAAGCAGCAGTGCGAGCAGCCGACTTACTGGAGTTGTATAACAGACGATCCTTCCAGATCTCAGTTGCACCGAGTGAGCCAATCGAGACAATACGGCCTGTACGTTGTGCCTTGCTGCACAAACCGGAATACAACCCAGCTAAGACCACAAGCGGCAGCGCGTTCACACGAATTGCGTCAATGAACTGCTCGGGTGCAATGTTGACAGGATCCTGTGCATCAGGGAATACTCCGGCAGCTACTACCACAAGGTCTGGCATGCCAAGTGCCTGCACGAGGGCATTCCACGATGAATACAGCGCCTGTTCGTCTCGGAGGTCACAGCACGAGACTATGCACTCCAGTCCAATCTGAGATATCTCTTGCTGTAACGTCTCTGCATGAAGTTTGGATGTGTGATAGGTTATACCAACGTCGTACCCGGCTGAAGCAAGCCGCAATGAAATGGACCTGCCCAGACGTCGTGCGCCCCCTATCACAAATGCTACCGGCATGATAGATCTTCCATCGGTAGTTGATGCTGTGTCACCGAGACAAGAACGTCGCTTTCCCGCGCCTGCAGCGGCGCATTAGGGTGGGCATGCTCACCGCGCACGTAGCCGAGTGCATACCATGATGCTCCTGAGCAGGACGGGGTGACACTTGTAACGACGCCAATGTCAGCACCATCTACAAGAAGCCTTGCGCCTACCGATACCTGTTGGGTGGATGTCAGCCCCATGACACGTTGTTTGACCTTGTTGTAGCTGTCAAGACGTGCCACCACTTCCTGTCCGATGTAGCAGCCCTTGGCAAACGACGTTAGGTGCAAGAGTCCAGCTTCAAGTGGATTGTAGGCATCTGTCCATTCATTACCGTGCTTGCCCATTCCGGCCAGGATGCGCACATATTCGACCTCCAAGGGCGCAAGCTCTGGTAGGACGTCCTGGTGCTCGCGCAATCCCGCACGAATGGCTTCGGCCGTCTTTTTCGGAGCGATAATCCAGTATGAGACTTCGCACGGCGATGGTTGACGCGTGATGATCACGCTCGTATCGTCAAGTTCTACCGCGCACCATTGGTCAAGCGCGAAACCACCGACGGATGTTCCACAAAGCTGTTCGACGACTTCTGCAGATCGCGGACCACAGATCTCGAGCATTTCATGAAGAGTCGATTCATCATGGAGTTTGACATCATCCATGATAACATACTTACGAAGCCACTGCATGATAGCTGCATTTTGGCCCGGTGAACACAACAGATAGGACGAATCGGCGTCGTGAAGAATGCCCAGAACATCGATGATGCGGGCTTTGTCAGTCAGAAGCACAGTGTGCTTGCCATATCCGGGTCGGACATCGCTCAGATCAGCTGTTGTTAGCCTATGGAGAAGATCGATGCGGTCTGACCCCGTCAGCTTGAGAATTGTCCAGGATGAACGGTCGCACCAGGCAGCTGATGTTCGTGCTGCTGCTACTGATGCGGCAGAAATTTGAGAAGTTTGCATGTTCTGTGTTGAGTTGAGAATTCAAACCTACGAAAAGCGTTCCATGAGGTTACTCTTCCTCTTACTTCTTATGTCTGTTACCGTGCCGGTGTGCGCTCTGGAGCGCTTACCGTGCAGGGTGGTGTTTCGTGACAAAGGGCCAGAGCTCTTTGAGCCGGGTGCGACGCTGTATGATCAGACCCTCAAGAGTTATCACCCAAGAGCAATTGAACGAAGAAGCAGGATAGGTCTCAACCCCCTGCTGACCCAGGAAGACAAGCCATTGTTCGGGCCCTATGTGAATGATGTTCTTGCTGTAAGCGACTCCTTACTTTCCGAATTGGTTTGGTTGAATGCTATCATTGTTGGTCTTGACAGTGCTGAACAGGCTGAAATAGCCGATCTACCGTTCGTGCTCTCTGTTACAGCGACCTCGAGTCTTTCCTACACGCAGCTGCTTGACATCGACTGCTCCCCGGCAGCATATGGTCCGTCAGGTCAGCAACTGTCGGTTCTGCAGATTCAACAGCTCCACGATGCAGGTTTGTTTGGACAAGGGGCTCGCATAGGTATCATCGATAACGGTTTTCGATGGAGGGAAATGTCGACTCTGCGTCATGCGCAGGTTGAGCAGGAGTACGACTTCATCTTTCGGGACTCTATAACTGCCAACGAGTCTGGCGACGTTGATGTGCAGGATGCTCATGGAAGCAGCATTTTCTCCGTGGTTGGCGGATGGAGTCATGACTCTGTAACGGGTGTGGCCCCCTTTGCAACCTACCTTCTGGCAAAGTCAGAAGACATGCGCTATGAACGCAGGATCGAGGAAGAACTCTACGTAGAAGCTATGCATTGGCTGGAGCGAAACGGTGCCGACATAGCGTCTTCGTCGCTGGGCTATTTGACCTTCGATTCAACAGACGCATCAACGCCATATGATCTGCTCGATGGCAAGACAACATTCGCGGCAAGAGCGATCAATCTGGCAGCACGCCGAGGGATGCTCTGTGTAACAGCTGCAGGTAACTACGGCAGACCTCGGACATTAATTACTCCTGCAGATGCAGACAGCGCTATCACTGTGGGCGCCATGGCTGTAGGAGCAGATACATTGTGGGCATACTCGAGCAGAGGCCCCACAGCCGATGGACGTCAGAAGCCAGAGATCACTGCCCAGGGCATGGGCGTACATTGTCAGACGCCAAATGGCACGATGGTTCGATCTTCAGGCACGTCGCTTGCCACACCAATGGTGGCCGGACAGCTAGCTCTTCTCCGCGGTCTGTATCCGGATTTGCAGCTCTATGAACTTCGCAATGCGCTGTATGCCCATTCCATGTTCCCAAATCAACGTGATGAAGCGATGGGGCATGGTGTGGCAAACACTCTTGCCGCAGCGAAGGATTTAGGTCCGGGCATTGGACGCCCGAGCGTGGTAATCGTAAGCCCCCTAACTGCGATGTTCATACCTGTGTTCTGCTCGAATCCTACAGCCGTAGAAGCTGTGGTTACAAATGCTACTACAGGTCAACGACAGAAAATCACGGGTAGTCCGATTGAGGGTGTTTGGTACTTCCTACAGCTCCCGGATGAAGTCTTCGTCGGTGGTGATACTGTAGAGGTTCATATTACCGCCACCGATTCAACCCGGGGACGTGTCAGATCCTACCCCGGCGATTTCGCAACGTTTCGAGTTGCGCGTGGTAACGTGGACGTGCCGTGTGCGGTGCGGCTGCCTACAACAATCACGAGCGTTGCCGCCACTTCAACCATGGCAGAAATGGCGGTGATCGACCAACCTATTGCAGCAGGTGCAGATGCTGTCTTGTTAGCCTTGGGATCTGCCGATACCGAGATATTCTCGACGAGGCTCGTTACCATCGATGGCAGGGAGATGGATGTTACATATCAACACGAAGGCAACAGGCTGCACGTCGTTCCCCGGCTACCACTTGCTCGCGGTGTTTATGTGATAGCAGTTAGCCACAGTAGTGGCATGAGTTCAGTTCCATTTGCTGTCAACTAAGACAATGTCAAACCGTAATTCCTTCTCCTTTCTGCTGTCGCACTACAAGCCCCATGCTTGGAAAATGATCATTGCATTGGTGTTTATGATCCCAAGCAGCGGTATCAGTCTCGTGTTCCCGGCAATGACTGGCACGATCATAGACCAGATCCTAACAACGAACGATCCGTCGAGTCTGTATCAAACAGGTGGATTGTTTCTTGGACTACTTACCGTTCAGGCTGTTATCGGGTATGCGGTCTCGATCACAATGTCCCGAACAACTGAGCAAGTGATTGCCTCGCTGCGCTCAAATCTCTTTCAGCACATCGTTAAACTGCCTCTTGCCACGCTGTCAAAACATCGGATTGGTGAGCTGTCGAGCAGGATCTCGAGTGACCTTACGCAGATACAGGAGACCTTTTCGTTCTCGCTTCTTCAGCTTGTTCGACAGTCAATTTTCCTCGTCGGATCGATCGTGTTGATACTGACCAGGAGTGTACAGCTTACGATACCAATTCTTATTGGTATGCCACTTATCGTAGGTGCAGCCGTACTTATTGGACGAAGGCTGCGCAAACTCTCGACCAAAACGCAGGATGCATTGGCCACAACGTCCACCATTGTCGAGGAAACTCTTCAAAGCCTTCAGTCGGTGAAGTCGTTTGTTCAGGAGCAGCATGAGATAGCACGATACAAGTCTGCTCTGGACGAGAATGTCTCCTTAGCGATCAAGGGAGCCCGTTTGCGCGCGGGGTTCGTTACGTTCATCATCTTCACCATTTTTGGTGGTATAGCGGCTGTAATCTTATATGGGGCTCGCCTGGTGCAGGCTGGCGATGTTTCCATGGGAGAACTGCTTTCGTTCCTCATGTATGCGATGTTTGTTGGCGGTGCACTTGGATCATTCGCAGAGCTCTTTGGTCAGATTCAAAAGTCACTTGGCGCGGCTGTCCGTATCAAGGAACTCATGGAAGAGACACGTGAGCATGTTGGTGAAGATTCATCAGCAGTAGCAATTCGTGGCATAGAGCTGCGGGACGTATCGTTTACGTATCCAGACCGTCAGGATCGCATGGCCGTAGAGCAGTTGTCACTATCTGTTCTTCCTGGACAGAGGATTGCCTTTATCGGCGAAAGCGGTTCTGGAAAGTCAACCACAGCGGCATTGATTCAACGACTCTACGAGCCAAGTTCCGGCACGATCAGCTACGACGGTAAGCCGGCCTCAGAGTACTCACTTGCGCAGATTCGACGCAACATCGGTGTTGTACCTCAGGACATTGTGCTCTTTGGTGGCACGATCGAGGAGAACATCAGGTACGGACGTCCAAACGCAACGCATGAGGACGTTCGCGAGGCTGCCAGAGGGGCTAATGCACTTGAGTTTATCGAAGAGTTTCCAGAAGGTTTCGCTACTCTTGTTGGCGAGCGGGGCATGAAGCTCAGCGGCGGTCAGCGCCAACGCGTTGCCATCGCAAGGGCCTTACTGAAGAACCCTCCAATTCTCCTACTGGACGAGGCTACCAGTTCGCTTGATGCAGAAAGTGAGCACCTCATACAGGATGCGCTCGAGCGCCTCATGGCCAACCGCACATCCGTGATTATTGCCCACAGACTGAGCACCGTACGTACCTGTGATGTGATCTATGTGTTTTCGCACGGCAGTATCGTTGAATCCGGGACACATGAGACACTGCTTGCCCAAGGTGGAATCTATCAGCGATGGTGCGACTTGCAGTTCATTCGATAATCAGATTTGCAATTGCGCCATATAGCCCTATATTTGCACTCCGTTTTCTACGTGAAACGGGCCCATAGCTCAGCTGGGAGAGCGCTTCAATGGCATTGAAGAGGTCAGCGGTTCGATCCCGCTTGGGTCCACCAGCGTAACGGTTACGGGATCGTAGCTCAGCTTGGTTAGAGCGCCGCCCTGTCAAGGCGGAGGTCGCGGGTTCGAGCCCCGTCGGTCCCGCTCCCGAACAACAAACGTCCGATTGCACTACGCAGTCGGACGTTTTTTTTTCAGAACCGTTGAAACAATGGATTACTGAATTACAGAATTACTCAATTACTCAATTACTCAATTACGGAATTACTGAATGACTCAATGACGCCCTACCACCGTGACTTGGTAGACTTTCATCGTTGTAACTCTGTAACTCTGTAACTCTGTAACTCTGTAATTCTGTAATTCTGTAACTCTGTAATTCTGTAATTATCCTACTCCCCTCCTCCAGCGCCTCGAAACTTATCCTCTTCTTCAGCAAAGAGAATGTTGAACGAGGTCATAGAGCCATAGATCCTGGTAATGTATCCCTGCAGTTTGATCTTGTCTGCAACGCTAAGATTCGCATTGGCGTTTACTTGCTGCTCCATAACACGCAGATTATCACGCATCATCACAATCTTCTGCATAAAGCGCTCAATCGACATCTCGTGCTGCTTCAGCGAGTCATCCGCTGGTTTGAAGATCATCGTACCATGCTGCCATTTGGATGCCATCGGTGCATTATGGCGCTTTTCGAGTTCGTTGGCAATCATTGATGCCAGGAGTTTGAGTTCTTGATGATCCATGGTTTGTAGGTAGGTAACTGCCTAGTTATAGAGTTAGAGAATGACTGAGTTACAGAATTACAGAGTTACAGAGTTACAGAGTTACAGAGTTACAGAGTTACAGAGTTACTGAATTACTGAATTACAGAATTACAGAATTTCTGAATGACATTCCCGTAACTCCCGTAATTCGAGTAATTCCCGTAACTCCCGTAATTCGAGTAATTCCTGTAATTCGAGTAATTCCGGTAACTCCCGTAATTCTTGTAATTCGAGTAATTCCCGTAATTCGAGTAATTCCTGTAATTCTTGTAATTCGAGTAATTCCCGTAATTCGAGTAATTAGGTAATTCGAGTAACACCCGTGATTCCCTACCTCCGATACAGCCTCTTCTCTTCAATGTAATCTCGTACGGCCTTGACGGTCTGAT
>JBEBCJ010000120.1:0-4843 GCA_041157865.1 Bacteroidota bacterium | reverse complement strand
TCGATTCCGGCACTGGCCGCCCAATGCGCCAATGCGTCGGCGCTTCGCACGAGCATTGAGGTAACCCACACAAATGGATTGATTAACATGCTCGGCAGCGGCAAGAGCACAGCCGCACTTGTCAGCACACCTAGGCTAAGCAACGGTATCACAACAGGATTGATGAGCACGCCTGCAACTGCCACAGAGGTAAAGGCAACCATCGACGGCAACGCCGTGCCCACGGTGGCCGCGGCACTCAGCGATAGCGTCTGGTAAATCCTACGCAGCCACGACCTGCCAATCCGCTTGCTGGTGATGCGCATCCAGAGTTCGAGGTATAGCGCTGGTAGAACAATCAACGATGCTGTTGCCAACACCGACAACTGAAAGCCCACATCGTAGATCTGCAAGGGGCTGATACAAACCATCACAATCACAGATGCGCAAAGCAGATTCAGAGCATACACATCGCGCTGCATGTAGCGTCCGATGAGTGCTGTTACTCCCATGGTACCAGCGCGCACGGCAGGGGGCTCTGCGCCCGTTAGGAAAATGTATGCCGACAGCACAAGGCACCAGAGCAGCAAACTCCCAATTCTTGCCCTGCCCCCTGAGAAGATCATCAGCACTGCAACAACAATAGCAACATGCGATCCGCTCACGGAAAACATGTGAGCCGTGCCGCTGAGGGAATATGCCTTTGCGTCATCGGGTTCGATGGCTGAACGATCACCGATCAGAATCGCAAGTGCAACAGGATACACATCATCGGGAAGCACCTGCTGCAGTCGCCAACGGACCCAGCTGCGGACATTGTGCATGATGCGCTGTGTGCGCCCTGCCCCAGCCACAACATGCACTTGCTTTGCCATGGCCACGAGTAGCGCACCGTAGCGTCGCAGCATGGCCGGTTCATCGATATCGGTTGGCAGTGCCTTCTCTAGCGGCAGCCGCACTCGTGCATCAGCAATCACATACTCCCCTGCCACTGGCGCTGGACGCAGCGTATCCTGCCTAAAGTACGTGAGCATAACACGCATCGTAGCACACTCGAACTCAGCGCAATCGACATGTCCGCACACCACAAGCGTCACACGACTTCCACGTACCCTCACGAAGTCTACCTCTCCCTCGATACGCGCCCTGTGCGATGCAGGTGCAGCTATCCCCATCCTCGTTGTTGACACCACCCTATGCTCGCGCACCTCATTGCTTAGTAGCGAGCCAATGGCAGCACATGCCAAAAGCGTGGCATAGCCATAGCGTCCGCCATGCGCAAGCGCGGCGGCAATTACAACGGCAACACATGAACTGCCCCCTACCAGAATTGGGGCAGGCCCCAACCCAGCAACGAGCACGCACGAGCAGCAGATCCAGATCGTGGGCAGCAGAAGTGGAACGTGGGAAAGGCGCATCAATCACAAGAGGCGCGGGAGGAGGAGAATGTGACAACGTGAGGCGGGGCGCAATGGGTACAAAGGGGTACGCGGGGGTACACAGGGGTACGAGGGTACGGATCGTCGCACCCGCGAAAGCGGGTGACCAGAAAACAATACGTCGCCAACACAATACCGTGAGGTCCCTCGCGCCTGCGGCGCTCGGGATGACGCATCGTGCGTTGTGTTATGGGTGGGGCATCGAGCGCGCCGAAGGCGCGCTCGATGCCCTTTGAAAAAAAAAAGTGATGGCTGCGTCATCCCGAGTAGCGAAGCGACGAGGGAGCTTGCGTCATTGCGATCAATTCGGGCGAGCCACCGGCTCGCCCTTACATCCTGGTTTCCCGCTCCCCGCTTTCGCGGGGTGTTCTTTCGCGGGAAAGACGGGGCCGTACCCTCACGTACCCCCGTACCCTTGGGTACCCCCGTACCCCTTGCTGTTGATAACTCCCCTCCCCCTGCCCCCTACCAGAGCGGTAATTTGCCTGTCGGTGTGCCGCGGTGTGTCACGTTTCATGTGATTGACGGCACAGTGAAGTACAGCAAACAATGTTCAATTACAACGTAGACGACCATGAGTGCAGAAGCAAAACCAACAAAAGAGACGAAGGAAGCCAAGGCAGCAGCAACTGGCGGACCCAACGACGCGAAGCTGAAGGCGGCGCAATTGGCGATGGAGCAGATCGAAAAGCAATTCGGTAAGGGCTCGATCATGAAGCTCTCCGACGACAATCCTGTCGAGATTGACTCTATCTCAACGGGCTGTTTGTCGTTGGATGCAGCGATCGGTATCGGCGGCGTGCCGCGCGGTCGAATCGTTGAGATCTACGGTCCAGAATCTTCGGGTAAGACAACTGTCTGTCTCCAAGTAATCGCCGAAGCACAAAAGGCAGGGGGCTTGGCAGCATTCGTTGATACGGAGCACGCACTTGATGTGAAGTATGCTCAGCGTCTGGGTGTTGACCTTAACAATCTCCTTTTGTCGCAGCCGGAGTTTGGAGAGCAGGCGCTCGAGATCGTGGAGACGCTCGTGCGCTCGGGTGCGATCGATGTTGTGATCGTTGACTCCGTTGCGGCGCTTACGCCACGCGTGGAGATCGAGGGCGACATGGGTGATGCGCAAATGGGTTCGCAGGCGCGCCTGATGAGTCAGGCCATGCGTAAGCTCAACGCTGCTATCGGACGCAGCAATACAACGGTGATCTTCACGAACCAGCTTCGTTCGAAGATCGGCGTGATGTACGGCAACCCAGAGACAACAACGGGCGGTAACGCCTTGAAGTACTATGCGTCACTTCGTATTGATGTACGCCGTAAAGACGTGATCAAGGACGGACAAGACATCGTGGGTAACCGCGTGCGCGCCAAGATCGTGAAGAACAAGGTTGCTCCTCCGTTCCGTGAAGCAGAGTTTGACATCATGTACAACGAAGGCATCTCGCGTCTGGGCGACATGATCGATGTGGCCGTTGAAACAGGCATCATCACGAAGTCCGGCTCGTGGTTCTCGTTCAACGAAGAACGCGTTCAGGGTCGTGACGGCATGCGCAAGCTGCTGTCCGAAAACGCTCCGCTCTATGCAGCGCTCGACGTTGCCGTGCGCGAAGCTCTCAATATCCCAGCTACTGGATCGAGCTCGAAGAAGTAACAATGGGTACGATCACCACTATCCGACGCAACCGCTCGGATGGCGGCAGGTGCTCTGTATTCGTTGATGATGAGTTCCTTGCGGCATGTCCAATTGATGTTGCTCTAGCACTTGGACTCCGCAAGGGGCTTGTCATGACAGATGAGCTGGAGCGGAAACTTCGCAAGGAGGACCGCCGAATTGTGCTACGTCAAAAGTCCTACCGCTTTGCGACGTATAAGCCCCGTACCGAAAAGAATATCCTCGACTTTCTGACCAAGGCCGAGGCAACACCCGAAGAGATTGAGAACGTGATGGAGTGGCTGCGCGAGTTTCGTCTCATCGACGATAACGCCTATGCTGCAAGGTTTCTCGAGGCATCACGCGAGCGTAAGCCCCTTTCACGCATCATGGCACGCAGGACACTGCTCACCAAGGGTGTGCCGCAGGATATCGTAGACCGTGCCATTGAGGAGCACTACCAAGAGAACGACGCTCTTGAGGGAGCACGTGTTGTTGC
Organism: Bacteroidota bacterium; assembly: GCA_041157865.1. Classification (GTDB taxonomy): domain Bacteria; phylum Bacteroidota; class Ignavibacteria; order Kapaibacteriales; family Kapaibacteriaceae; genus UBA10438. Next base: position 1,278 of record JBEBCJ010000120.1, on the reverse strand, counting down.
TCGCAAAAAACTCCGTATGCTCGCGTCTACCTCGCCCAAGCAGCAAGAGGAAAAGCTTGTGCGATTTCTTCAATACCGTGGATATGGGTGGGATGTGATCAAGCAACTACGTCAGGAACTGCACCAAGGAACGCTCATGCTGATCGCAATGCTTGTAGTGCTGGGGTCGATTGGTTTGTCGGCACAAGTTGATACATCGTGCAACAAGGTCCGCCTCTCAGATGCCATCAACAAGTTCCAGCCCACAACGCAACCAGTGCTGGGTCCAGAGGGCGAACTCTACCTCGACCGCAAGTACCATCCGGATAATCTCGGAGGTGCTAACGATCCCGATGATGTTTGGGTGTCCTACAATAAGCAGGGTCAGTGGACCAACGCGCAGCTTGCTGATATCCGCATCTTTGATACCGTGATGAAGGCCTATGTCAATGCCGAGGTTGTTTTCGGAATGACCAAGGACGGACTCCATGCTCTTGTAGCTGGACGCTTCATGAAGAACTCATTGAATCTCTCTTTGGCATTCTTGAATCGTGCGTCCATCAAAGCCCCCTTCACCGAAGTCGGTGTTGTGGTGCCAAGTCTGAGCAAGAACTTCTTTGCGACGTTTTCGGAAGACATTGGAGCCGTGATCGTTGCGCTTGAGCTTGCCGAGGGCAAGGGCGATCTTGACCTCTACGTCATAACCCTCGACGAGTGCAGCGGACCATCAGAGCTCAAGCCTCTCGGAAGCGGCATCAACACGCCTGCTTTTGAGGGGGCTCCGTGGATCGCGTGCGACAACCGCACGATGTACTTTGCCTCTGCCGGACGTGAGGACCGTCGTGGAAAGGCAGACTTCTACATGACGCGCAGACTCGACGATACCTGGCTGAACTGGAGCGAACCCGTCAATCTTGGCCTGTGCATCAACACCACGGAAGACGAAACAGCTGTTTCCCTGCCCTGCCGCAGCAACCGCGCATTTGTGACATCGTGGGATCCGCAATCCGATAGGCCTGGGGTCTACACAGCTGAGATTCCGCAGTCACTGCTTCCGTTGCCTGTTAACAACGTAACAATTCGGGTTCGCAATGCAATCACAAACGAGCCTGTCGTTGGGTGTTACGTAAAGATCCAACGTGAGCAAGACGCACGCACATGCGCTGGACATCACACGGTCACCATCGACAAGGTTCTTGGCTATGGTACAACTGTCGTTGCTCAAGACACGACCATGGTCATGACGGCCGTTCCATTCGACGGTAAGTGGGTTGGCCTGCCTTCGCGCGTGAAGAGCGG
>JBEBCJ010000119.1:0-19939 GCA_041157865.1 Bacteroidota bacterium | reverse complement strand
CAAGACTCGTGTGGTATTCGAATCGAAACTCCAAGACGTATTCGGGTTCATACGCACGGAAGTTGCCCTCGGACGTCAGGCTTATGTTGTGTATCCCTTGGTTGAGAAGAGCGAGAAAGTTGATGCCAAGAGCGCCGTTGAACATTACCAATACCTGTGTGACAACATTTTCGTAGATCTTCGGGTTGGGCTGCTGCACGGCCAAATGGGCTGGAGCGAAAAGGAAGATGTCATGAAGGCGTTCCTTGCCCGAGAGTTTGATGTCCTTGTTTCGACAACCGTTATCGAAGTTGGCATCGATGTGCCCAATGCATCGGTGATGCTGATCGAGAACGCGGAGCGGTTCGGACTTTCACAGCTACATCAGCTTCGCGGACGCGTAGGGCGTGGCGCAGAGCAGTCCTACTGTTTCCTGGCAACAAAAGATCATTTCAAGTATCAGATGCGCCGCACAGTTGATGCTGAAGAGATGTCCAAAGCTCCAATTCGGCTTAAGACAATGGAGGAGACAACTGATGGTTTTCGAATCGCCGAGGTAGACCTTCGTCTAAGGGGGCCAGGTGATATCATGGGAACGCGCCAAAGCGGCGTTCCAGAATTTGCATTTGCAGACCTTGTAACTGATGGTGAGCTCATCGCACAGACTCGGCAGGATGCATTTGAGCTGCTGGATCAAGATCCACAACTACGTGAGCAGGAGCACAGTGAACTGCGTAGGCGCTTGATTGAGATGTTCGATGAGACGACGTTGAGTTCGGTGGCGTAAATTGAACGGTATGGATGCTGCAGCAACGATAAATACAAGTGAGATCTTCTACTCCATCCAGGGCGAAGGTACCCGAGCTGGTATGCCGTGTGTGTTCGTGCGCCTGCAGGGTTGTAAGCTTCGATGTGTCTGGTGCGACACTCCCTATGCATTAGACCACAGAGAGATCGGGGAAACACTCTGCCTCGATGACGTCATTTCCTTTGCCGAACTCAACCAGTGTAGGTTCATTGAGTTTACAGGCGGCGAGCCCCTTGAACAGGAAGCTGTATTCTCATTTATCTCTACCCTATGCCAAAGCGGTTATACGGTGGCAGTGGAAACCGGCGGTCATATCGATGTTAGGGCCGTCGATCCTCGTGCGGTTGTTATCATGGACGTAAAGTGTCCGGATTCGAGAATGTCGACTCTGAACAATCTTGCCAACCTTTGTGTCTTGGATGCCAACGACGAGGTGAAATTTGTAATCGCCTCCCGTGCTGACTACGAGTATGCTCGTTCGATTGTTCGCGAATATGACCTCGAGACTCGTGTGGGTGCCGTTCTGATGTCGTGCGTGTTTGGCAAGCTTGAGTTTGTTGACCTCGTCACATGGATACTTGAAGATCATCTTCAGGTACGGTTCCAACTGCAGCAGCACAAGTTTGTTTGGACTCCGGAGACAAGGGGCGTATGATGGTCGGTATTCTGCTCTGCATGAGTATGCTCGTGCGATTCAATGTGCCGTCTGTCGATACCACGCCAGAATGTCGTCCGGTAGCAGCGTGGTCCTCGGTCTATGCAACGTACGGACCCAGTTATGATGCTGCATCAAAGAAGACGTACTTCACGCGGGACGTTGACGGTGTTCCTGGTTTGTATGCTACTGGTGATCGATCTTCTTCGCTGCAGGCATGCCCTGTGCGCAGTGGCGAGCGTTCGGCGGCTCTAGGATACGTAACGTTTGCTCCCAATGGAGATGCATTTGGCGTTGCCTACAGTATGCGCTCGCGCCAGACATTTGCTACGATCGTGCGTCTACACCGATCTGCAGATACGATTGTGGTAGGCGAGCCTGTAACATCACTTGTTGGTGACTTCTATACGTCGTGTCCAACAATTTCTCCGGATGGCCAGCTCATGATCTTTGCAACCGACCGTCCTGGCAGTATCGGAACAACAGACCTCTGGCAAGTTGAGCGCCAGCTTGATGGTTCGTTTGGTCAACCTGTGCACTGTGGTAGTGCTGTTAACTCTCCATACGCTGAAACAACGCCTCGACTGATCTCCAGCGATACTCTTATGTTCAGCTCGAACGGTTTTGGAGGTCAAGGTGGTATGGACGTCTATATCTCGGTCTTTCGCAATGGAATGTGGCAGGAGCCACTGCCTGTGGAGATTCTGAACACACCTGATGATGATACAGACGCCATGCGCATGCCGGACGGAATGTTTCTCGTGTGCCGCAACAGTGTGCAGCAGAGAAACCGATGTGACGTTTGGACGTGCGACCCTACACCCTAGCATGTAGCGCGTGATACATCAATTGTTGGCACACAAAAGAAAAGCGGACGCTCATTGTTGAGCGTCCGCCTGATAGATGCCGATGTTGCGCTCGCCTTACTTTACGACATACTTCGTAGTGACTGAGCGAATGCCGGGAACAGCCTGAATGGGCGACCCCATTAGCTGGCCGAGAAGTCCGAGATTGATGATCGTTGCAGGTTGTTCCATCTTCACGACTCCGACCTTGTCTGCCAACCAATAGAACACGACCAGGTTCACATCGACTGGCAGCGATGTTGGACCTGCCATCGCGTACAAACGTGCGTTGAGGTCGATCTTGACCTTCTTCGCAGAGACTGTTGTGCCGTTGATCGTGAGATTCTCGGTGCCTACCGACTGGCCTTGGAAGTTGAGCTTGGCAGAAAGCTTGTAGCCGCCAATCGGCAGATCTACCGGTGTGATTGTGTCGGCAAGAGCTGTCCACGAGGCTGCCGCGTTATCATAAATCTTGGCCCACTTGAAACCAAGGTCTAGAGGGATTCCGCCGATGTCATAGTTCAGTGGAAGTGCTGTGTAGAGGGCTCCACCGTCTTGATAGTAGTGTGACGTGTCTGTCGCTGAGCCACCGATAAGTTCAACATACGGTGTTGATGTTTTGCCGTTAAATCCAGCAGCAACTCCAACGACTGTGCTGTCTGATGGTGCTGGTGTTTCAGTGACGTTTTTGGTTACCGTATCAATTGTGAGCAAGGTGTTCTGGTGCAGCAAATAGCTTCCAGATGTTGCTACAAATGTTTCAGTTGGTGTCTCAGGTGTTGAACTGCCGCCGCATGATACAAGGATAGCGGCCGTGAGAATAGCCAGAGGTGCTATGCGCTTCATAATGTTGGCTCCTGCACGAACAGGACGTCCGTGCCTACGTGATAGAAAGAATGTGGTGAATCTTTTTTCGGACGGAGCGGAGGGCGAGGGACTCGAACCCCCACAGGATCTCTCCCGGCTGTTTTCAAGACAGCTGCAATACCATTATGCGAGCCCTCCGTCGCGAGAGCGGACACGAATTTACACAGTTCGCCGATATTTCCGAGGGTCGATTCCAAGAAAATCACAAACCGACCTCGAGAACACCGCATCTTTTGTGTCGTCGTCTATGCCACTCATCTCTTCGATAAATCGGCCGTGTTCGAGATCGCCAAGCGGGAACGGATAATCAGTGCCGTAGGCAACCTTGTCCCGTCCGAACAGAGAGAGTAGAAACTTGAATGCAGGCTCATCATGTGTAATTCCATCTACCCAGAACTTGCCGATGTAGGTTCTTGGATCGGCAACATCATTCACATTGCAGAGATCGGGGCGGGCATGGTAGCCATGCGACAACCGACCAATCGTAAACGGAAGCGAGCCCCCTGCATGTGAGAACATCACTCGCAGGTCTGGGTAGCGATCAAACACGCCGCCAAAGATCATCGATGATGCGGCCAAAGTTGTCTCGGCAGGCATGCCTACGAGCCATTGTTGGAAATATCGTTGCGTCCTATCAGCACCCAGCATATCCCAGGGATGAATGAAGATGGCTGCCCCAAGCTTTTGCGCTTCCTCCCAGAATGGGTCGAGTGAGCGATCATCCAGGTTCATACCGTTGATGTTTGAACCGATCTCAACGCCAGGCATGCCGAGCTCGGTAACGACCCTTCGCAGCTCACGGCAGGCAAGGGCAACGTCCTGCATCGGTACTGTGCCGAGTCCGATGAATCGTTGCGGGTTGTCTTTGACAACATCGGCCAGATGATCATTGAGGAATATTGACCATTCGAGTGCGTGCTCCGGTTTGGCCCAATACGAGAACAGCACTGGGACAGTGCACAGAACCATTACGTCAACATTGTGCCGGTCCATGTCGGCAAGAATGGCCAACGGATTCCAGCAGTTCTCTTCTATCTCTCGGAAGAACGTGCCATCGTCGCGCATCATGCGGGCCCGGCCGGGCTTGTGATGGTCGAGCATAATGAATCCGCCGTAGCCGAACTTGTCCTTTAGCGAGGGCCAGGTTTGTGGGAGAATGTGGGCGTGACAATCAATCTTCACAACGGGCCTAGTGCAATGGGGCAGGTGGTTGCATGACAGCGTGGCAAGCACCACATGTGCGGCGTTCCTCACTCTGGTAGAAGCTCTCAAAAACCTTTGGCAGGTCAGCCACGATGTTCGTCACTGATAGACGTACATCGTGGAGCTTGTGGCCGCACGACTCGCAAAACCACATGAACCCATCAAGTTCAGTATCCTTGCGGGTGCGTTCCACCAAAAGGCCGATGGTGTTGGCTGGACGTTGTGGGGAGTGCGGAGTTCGAGGCGGTAGCAGGAACATCTCTCCTTGTTTGATATGAATATCCCTCCTGATGCCGTCCTCAACGATCTTTACCGTGATGTCGCCCTCAAGCTGGTAGAAGAGCTCCTCGCCCTCGTTGTAGTGATAATCTTTTCGCGAGTTCGGTCCGCCAACAATCATCACGATGAACTCTGTATCCTGATAGATCGTGGCATTGCCAACCGGCGGCTTGAGTAAGTCGCGGTGTTCGTCAATCCATCTCGAGAGGTTGAACGGAGGAATAACTGCCATGATGGTAGCCTTTCGCTTGGTAGTTTCGCAGAACAGACAAAGCTACAAACTCACGGATACACAGCATGAATTTGGATTTACATGGTCGGCGTGCCCTAGTCTGCGGGGCTTCGCGAGGGATCGGAAGAGCCATTGCAATGGAGCTAGCCACTAACGGTGCTTCCGTGGTCGTACTGGCCCGCTCAAGCGACCAGCTTGAGACCGTGCGCACCCAGTTGCCGTTGGTGCATGAGAATCAATCTCATAACGCTATTGCTGTGGATGCAACAGACGAGGTAGCGTTGATAACCGCTGTGAACAACGATGTGGATAAACACGGGTCTATCCACATTCTTGTGAATAACACAGCAGGGCCAGCTGCTGGAAGACTTGTTGACAGTACTGTGGATAGCCTGCTGCAAGCATTTCATGCACATGTACTTACAGCGCAGAGATTGATCAAGATTCTAGCGCCGGGCATGGAGCATGCCATGTATGGACGTGTAGTCAACATCGTCTCGACATCGGTGAAGCAGCCCATAGATGGACTTGGTGTGAGTAATACAATTCGAGGAGCGATGGCAAGTTGGTCGAAGACTCTCGCCGGCGAGCTCGCTCAGCAGCACATAACGGTTAACAACGTCCTGCCGGGCGCCACAGAAACAGAGCGTCTAGAGGCAATCATCACTCGTCAAGCCTCTGTGCGTCAGGCTGCATATGAGGACGTACGGCAACACATGTTGGCAGAGATACCCATGGGCAGATTTGCCCAGCCGTCCGAGATCGCCAATGCTGTGGTCTTTCTGGCATCGCCCGCAGCGGCTTATATCACGGGCACAAGTATTCTGGTAGACGGGGGACGCACGCGGGCCTTAAGCTAGGCTTTTGCACATTTCCACATCCTGTGGAAATCCTGTGTGTATATCCTTGGCATATCATTGATTTCCACTTGCGTTTTGTATTTCAATCATCTACATTTGCTGGCATAGTAACTCCTTGATAATAGACAGAACTAACCCACTTTCATTGTTCTGTTTATCAAGAATCATTGGCAACGTAGATTGAACTTGTGCACAGATGTGAATAACACCTCTGTGCCCCACAGGGAAATAGTGGCACGTAAGCGACCAGAACAGCGGCCTGTTTTTATTGAGCGCAAGCGTTCATCGGGACTTGTTGTCTCGCTGCTGTGTGTTGTTTTCTTGGCCTTCATGTCTGCTCAGTGGCATGAGCGGCAGAAGGTAGTCAACATTTCTGTTGCTGGAGCAACCGGCTTAAGTAGGATTGCAGTACAACATGCAGTAGACTCGTTGCGTTATCGAAGCATCAAGAGCCTTTCACTAGCCACCATTCGCAAGTATGTCGAGGCCATTCCTTACGTACGAAATGCATCTGTATTTTTTAGCGGCGTTCGAGAGATTACTGTTCAAGTGGAGGAGCGTTTGCCAATTGCGCATGTGCTCTACGAAGATGGGTCATTGAGATATGTCGACCAGCACGGCACTGTTCTGCCGCAGGCCGGCGAGCGAACCGCACACAATGTTCCTGTGCTACGTTCGCATGACGGTTCGCGGCTTACACAGCAGGATATTCTGCGGATGTCTGCCATTCTTGTTAGTGCTTCGCGGGTGCTTGACACAAGGCTGTACCAATCGATCTCGGAGATACGGGTTAATCAAACACGATCAGCTGTATCAATGGTTACTGATGAAACGGTCTGGAATCTTGGCAGGCTCAGCAGTGAGCGAATTCAAACAGCTCTTACAGACATGAATGTGTTTTGGAGAGATGCAGCTAACACCATCAACATGTGCTCTGTTCGCGAAGTAGATTTGCGCTGGCACCACCAGGTAGTGCTGCGGTATCATCAACAAGCAACAATGCCACTTATGCAGCCGGGGGGCTCTACATGAGTAAACAAGAAATTCATGTCGGCTTGGACATCGGCACAACAAAGGTTTGTGCTGTTGTAACTGCGTATGATCCAGTTCAGGATAGTGTTGAGGTCATCGGGACCGGTATAGCTCAGTGCGATGGACTCAAGCGCGGTGTCGTGAGTAACATCAACAAAACCGCCGAAGCAATTAAGACTGCCATAGACCGTGCAGCCCAGCAAAGCGGATACGAACTCGCAAGGGTTGTTATAGGTGTCAGTGGTGAACACATATCCACATCGTTCACACGTGGTATCGTCACAACGCGCACATCGGAAATATCACAGGATGATGTGCAGCGCCTGCATCATGAACTGCACCAGGTAAACGTTACTCCAGATCGTCGAATACTTCACGTTATACCGCAGGACTACATCATCGATGGTCAAGATGGTATCAGCGATCCATTGGGTATGAGCGGACGCCGACTCGAGGCAAATGCACTGGTCATCACGGCATCCTCATCTGCAGTGGAGAACATCTACAAGTGCGCAGAACGCGCTGGCCTGCATGTCGATGCTGTCGTGCTGCAGTCCATGGCAAGTGCATTGGCTGTGCTCGACGAGGCTGAGAAAGAAGTGGGAGTAGCAGTTGTCGATATCGGTGGCGGAACTACAGATATGGCCATCTTCAAGGACAATGTTCTGCGCTATGTCAGTGTGATCGGCATTGCAGGTCAGCGTGTAACTGATGATATCGTTACCGTTCTCGGTATCCGCAATAGCGACGCCGAATCGATCAAGGTTCAATACGGTCATGCGATCTCCGACAGTATTCTGCGAGATGTGCATTTTCAAGTACCGGGCGTTGGTGGTCGCACGCCGACAGATCTTTCGAAGTCGATTTTGTGTCAGGTCATTGAGCCGCGCATGGAAGAGATCTACGATTTTGTGCTTGCACGCATTCACGACAGTGGGCTAACTCATCAGCTCACAGCTGGGATCGTTATCACCGGCGGAAGTGCCGATCTGTACGGGTCGGAAATGCTTGCACAGAGAACATTCCGACTACCCGTTAACAAGGGCCTGCCACGAGGCTTCGGCACCGATGGATTTGCACGTGAGGTCACAACCCCCGCCCATGCTACTGCGATCGGATTGGCATTGTACAGTATCGAACACGAGGCGGAGTTTGCAACAGACGCAACACAGCAGAGCAAAGTAGTAAGCGATTCAGCACAGAAAACACCCGTTGTTGAACACCAGCAAAATGTCCAGCAGATTCATGTGGAAAAAAGAGGGCTGCTAAATCGTGTCAAAGACTGGTTTGAGAACTTCTAATTCACGTAATTTGAAGAACACGACTGTATTCCGGGGGGAATAATGGCAATCGAATTGGATACATCTTCGCTGATGTCCGATGCGCGTATACGTGTAGTGGGCGTTGGCGGTGGCGGCGGAAATGCCGTCAAAACAATGATTTCTCGAGGCTTGGACGGTGTTGAGTTTTTAGCAGCAAACACCGATCGGCAGGCCCTCATGAACAATCCTGCTGGCATCAAGCTTCAGCTTGGCAAGGACGCAACGCGCGGTCTTGGCGCCGGTGCTGACCCCAACAAAGGGCGAGCATCGGTAGAGGAGAGCATCGACGACGTGCGTGATGCGCTCGCCGGAAGCGACATGATCTTTGTCACCGCAGGTATGGGTGGTGGCACAGGCACTGGAGCAGCGCCGGTGATCGCTCGTGTTGGTCGCGAGCTTGGCGCCCTCGTTGTCGGTATTGTCACAAAGCCGTTCGCTTACGAGTCTAAACGCCGCATGCAGATTGCAGAGAACGGTATCAAGGAGCTGCGCGAAAACGTTGATGCGTTGATCGTTATTCCGAATCAGCGCATTCTGAGCGTAGTGGACAAGAACGTGACGTTTGCTGATGCGTTGGCAATGGTAGACACCGTTCTTTACAATGCGACCAAGGGCATTGCCGATATCATCTCTGGTGTTGGATACGTGAACGTTGATTTCGCTGATGTGCGAACCGTTATGAGCGGTATGGGTGATGCTCTTATGGGTATCGGTGTTGCCAGTGGCGAGCACCGTGCCATCGAGGCAGCACAAAATGCTTTGAATTCCCCGATCCTTGAGGGAATGTCCATCTATGGGGCGCAAGGACTGCTCGTGAACATTACGGGCGGACACAGCATGACGATGTTTGAAGTGAGCGAGGCTGTTTCGGCAATCGAAAAGGCAGCCGGCGACGAAGTCAACTTGATTCATGGCGTAGTTGTTGATGAGCGCATGGAGGATGAAATCGCCATCACCGTTGTCGCAACAGGATTCCGCCGTCAAGAAGAGAAGAAAATCACCGTGTCTGCACCAACCATTGAGATCGTGCGTACGCAACCTGAACAGGAAGTATCAGTAGATGCGGCACGCACCTCCACTGCTCCGGTAGCAATCACGCCCTCGTCGCCATCAGATGTGGACATGAACGATCTTAATGTTCCAGCATATATCCGGCGGCAGCGTGAGCAGGAACAGCGGTCCGGCACAATAGTCAGCGTGCCGCGTCAAGAGACTCCGGCATCACCGAGTGTTCCGGTTACTCCGTCTACTGAGCAAGCCAGCATGAGCATACCCGTCGTCAAGAAAGCGGCCGCGGGCAATCAGCCTGCGTTTTTGCGGAAGATCATGGACTAAAGCCGATACGTTTCTTCGAAGAATAGATGGCGCGGGTTAGGCAACTAGCCCGCGCCGTTTCATTTTCAGTAACAGCACTGCCCCAACGACCAGGAAAAGTGTTAACGAAACAAGTGCGTATCGGTAGCTGTTCGTATACGAAACAACAATTCCAAAAAGTAGGGGGCCGATCCATGAAGTGCCCTTGTCGCTTATCTCATAGAGTGCGAAATACTCGGCCTCGGTACCTTCAGGGATAAGCGTTGAGAAATATGATCTGCTCAATGCCTGTATGCCCCCTAACACGAGGGCTATGATGCAAGCGAGCCCATAGAAACTGGCACTTGATGCAGGAAGTATCAGTGCAGCGCAAAGTGCTACGGCCCAGCCCAGAATTGATACAAGTATTGCTGAGAGAGTACCTATGGCCGAGGCAAGGCGGTTGAAGAGCAACGCGCCAATGAGTGCCACAAACTGTACGAGTAGGATTCCGAGTATGAGTACTTCTTCGCCTACGTGCATTTCCATTTTACCGTAAATACTGGCCATCGAAATCGCCGTCTGCACTGTCTCGTTATAGAGCAGAAATGCGACCAGGAACTGAAAGGCCTTCGGATGCTCACGCAGGCCTTTCAGAGATACGAAGGCCTGACGAAAGATGTTGGGCTGCTGGCTCCGCAGCATGCGGGGCGGATCTTTGAGCAGTGAGACGGAAACAAGTGAGAAGATCAGCCACCACAGACCGGTACTGGCAAGAATGACATTGATCGAACCTGGCCATTGAGAGTACATGTACAGATGAATCAGCAGCAACAGCCCACCACCGAGATATCCGAGTGCCCAACCTTTCGAGGAAACATCGTCACGTTCGTTACTGTTTGCCAGATCATTGAGGAATGAGTTCGATGCCACAATACTGGATCCGAAGGCGAGATTGGCCACGATGAACAACGTTGCACCGATCATGATGGGATGGGGCTGCTGCATATCGAGAGTGTACATGCCGATCGTAGCCATAGACCCAATTGCAGCCGTTGAAAGAAGAGCTGCGCGCTTCCGATGCGTGGTATCGATGTAGCTGCCGAGCAGCGGCATCACGGCTACCTGCAGTAGCACGGATGCCGATACACACAATGAATAAACCGCACCCGGATGAACGGAAAACCCAAGGAAGCTGGCCTGCTCACTTCCCTGAAGAGCATTCATGGCAAGCACAGTGATATAGGGTCCGAAGAAGACCGTAATAACTGAAGTACTGAAGCCGCTGTTGGCGAAATCGTAGAGATACCAACCAATGCGTTGCCGACGTATGCTTGACATACCGTAAATGCTCCCTTCATTCTGGCTGATGATACAGCTAAATTGCGACCCTTGCTCACACTATATACCGCAAAATGCAAACACTCGGATCCAAATCGAACTTCCTGGCGATAGACGAAGAGTTCTCGTCACTAGAATCATCAAAGGTTGCCATTGTATCGGCTCCGTATGAGCATACGGTAAGCTATGGCGGAGGTGCCAAGCACGGACCCAAGGGCATCCTTGAGGCGAGTGCATATGTAGAATTCTACGATGATGAGACAAACAAAGAGCTATGCTTCGACGTTGGTATTGCCACGGTAAAGCCGCTGGTGTTTGGACATAAGGTGGATCGAAAGGCACTCGATGTTATTGAGGAGCAGGTAGATGTACTGCTCGAAATGGAAAAATTTGTAGTAACGCTTGGCGGCGAGCATACGATATCAACAGCTCCAATAGCTGCGCATTACCGCAAGCATCCAGACATGAGTATCCTGCACTTCGACGCACACTCCGACCTTCGTCAGGAGTATCAAGGGTCGATTTGGTCGCACGCATCATTCATGGCGCGCGTAGCAGAGTTTTTCCCTACAAAGCGCATCACGCAAGTCGGGATTCGCGCGCAGTGCATCGAAGAGGCGCAGTTTATAAAAGACAAAAAGATCAATACATTCTATGCTTCAGCTATCCGAAGGGGCTTATACGGCCAGAATTGGCAGAAGTCGGTTGTAGATACGCTTGCTAAGGATGTTTACATTACATTCGATGTTGATGTCTTTGATCCCTCGATCATGCCATCAACGGGTACACCCGAGCCAGATGGTTTGATGTACAGCGAAACCATTGATGTGATTCGTCAGCTGGTGGCATCCGGCAGGCGTATTGTTGGACTCGATGTGGTTGAACTGGCGCCGGTGAAACACGTCAGCCATCCAGATCTTACAACAGCGCGGTTGATTTACAAGATTCTCAATCTTGCGTTCTCACGCTCGACGATCAAACGTGTGAAGAAAGGGAAGTCATGAATCTCCAACATGAAATCGAGCGTCTTTTTGCCATTCCAGCCACAGATGTGATCTACGATTCGCATCTTGAGGATGTCTGCACACAATTCTTGCGTGCACTGAACACGGGGACAATTCGTGCCGCTAGCCCAGGCAACGATGGGAACTGGGTCGTGAATATGTGGGTAAAGCAGGGGATACTGCTGCTGTTTCGCAAAGGCAAAATGGTTGATATGTCTACGGATGACAACTTTGTCTTCTTCGACAAAGACACAATTCCAACAAAGACCCTTCATATCGAAGACAGCGTGCGCATTGTGCCTGGTGGCTCTAGCATTCGTACTGGTGCATATGTATCACCTGGGGTGATATGCATGCCCCCTATGTATATCAACATTGGCGCATGGATAGGCGAGGGCAGCATGATCGATTCTCATGCGCTTGTGGGTACGTGCGCACAGATTGGAGCTCGTGTTCACATCAGTGCTGCCGCGCAAATCGGTGGCGTACTCGAACCGGCTGGGGCGCGTCCTGTGGTCATAGAAGACGACGTGATGGTAGGGGGCAATTGCGGCGTGTACGAGGGTGTGCTTGTGCGCAAACGGGCGGTGCTTGGCAGTGGTGTGATTCTCAATGCATCGACCCCTGTGTATGACCTCGTGAATCAAACGGTGATCAAGAGCACATCAGAGATACCACTCGAGATTCCCGAGGGCGCAGTCGTTGTTGCCGGCTCGCGGCGTGTTACCTCGGAGTGGGCACAAGACCATGGGCTTGCCATCAGTACGCCGCTGATAGTCAAGTATCGGGACGACAAGACTGATGCCCGCACTGCGCTCGAGAGCGCGTTACGCTGATGGTAGCACTGCTGTCGATGTAGTCGATGTTCAGGACAGTGTTGGATCGCCCTTGTCGCGATTAAGGCGAGCAGCCTGACGCACCATGCCCTCGTATATATCTGCCTTGATGTCCTTGGCGGACTTGATCAGGATGTGACGCATCATGATGAGGTCGCCCCCGACGAGGAGGTTGTCGCTATCGTCAAGCTCCGTTCCACGCCAGAAACCAAAATGGATGGCATCGGCATAGGCCTTTATGAAGCAGATAGGACCATTTGAGCTGAAGACCGGCTGCGACCACATGATCGACTCTTCGATCTCTGGTACCGCATTTTTGATCAGTGATCGAATGCTTGTTAGAACCTCGCGCTGCCAACCCTTGTGCTGTGTAACGTACGATTCAACAGTAGCCGCCACAACTGGTACGTAGGCTGGAGCTTCGTTCTTCACCTTTGGTGCATCATCGAAATCACCGCGGGTCTGACGTCTGTTAAGGACAGATCCACGAGGTGGACGTTCCTTCTTTTCCTGCTGCTTCTTTGGTTGGTGCTGAGGCTGTCTTTGCCTCTGCTGTTGCGCAGGTTCGGTTTGAACCTGAATGGGGGCACTCGCACCCTCTTCCGAGCTGCCCGGCTCGCCAGTGGCCTCTGCAGGCCCGTCAGGTGAAGACTCACCACCGCGGCCTCTGCGGTTACGGCGTCGATTCCTACCACGACGCTCTCCATCTGGACCCTGCTGTGGTTGGCTTTCTTCATTCGAAGCAGGGGTGTTGTCGGCCCCCTGCTGTGAATGTTCCTGTTGCGTACCTTCTTGTCCATCCTGACGAGCTTCTCCCGGCCGGCGTCCACGGCGTCTGCGGCGCCTATTACGGCCCTCGTTGCCTTGTTGTCCGCCCTCGTTGGCTGCGGGAGTATGGTGCTCGTGTTGTTCCTCAGACGATGTCATGTGCTTCGTGTGAATGTCAGAATAATTCGACAAATATACGGAGGTTGTTATCCTTCGAACGGATGATCGCGCACGGTTGGAATGCGCATCTTGATCAGCTTTTCGATATCACGCAGAGGATTGCGGTCCTCGGGTGTTGCGATCGTGAGAGCTACTCCGGCGCGTCCTGCACGACCTGTGCGGCCAATGCGGTGCACGTATGTCTCTGGGCTTTCAGGCACATCATAGTTTACAACGAACGGGAGCTCGGCGATGTCAATACCACGAGCCGCGATGTCGGTTGCTACGAGTACACGTGTCTTGCCAGACTTGAAATCCTGCAACGCACGCTGACGGGCCATCTGCGATTTATCACCGTGAATTGCCGCAACTCGAAGTCCGGCTGTCATGAGGTCCTTCGCAACGCGGTCGGCACCGCGCTTCGTGCGGGTGAAGACAAGCACACTTCCTTCGAGATCCTCCTTGACAAGGTGAGTCAGAAGTGCACGCTTACGATCGCGCTCGACGTAGTATAGTCGTTGGTCGACCATCTCCGTTGTTGTGTTCTCCGGCGTCACGGCAATGTGTACTGGATCTGTGAGGATCGAGTTTGCAAGTGAGCGAATCTCCTTCGGGAGTGTCGCAGAGAAGAACAATGTGTGGCGCTCTGTAGGTATCAGCTTTACCACTTGCTTGATCGAAGGCAAAAATCCCATGTCTAACATGCGGTCAGCTTCGTCAAGTACAAACGTGTGAACATTGTCAAGGCGCAATGCACGGTGGTCGATTACATCAAGTAAACGGCCAGGCGTAGCGATAACGATGTCTACACCACGGCGGATACGCTCGATCTGCGGACGGATGCTAACGCCTCCAAGCAGGACGACAGTACGAGCCTTGATACCACTGCCATAAGCACGGAAGCTCTCGTCTATCTGGATTGCGAGCTCTCGTGTAGGCGCGAGGATCAGCACGCGTGGACCTCCACGCTGTGGACCCTCGGCATGGAGTCTATTGAGGATTGGAAGTGCGAACGCAGCCGTCTTCCCAGTACCTGTCTGCGCGCACCCGAAAACGTCGCGTCCAGAAAGTACCACCGGGATGGCTTGTTCTTGAATAGGTGTAGGCTGTGTATAGCCCGCTTGTTGTACCGCCTTCTGTAGTGGGGCGCACAACGACAAATCAGCAAAGGTCATTGACCTCTCCGTAATTGTGAATATGTGTGAATCGGCTACCAACTCTCGTGCTGACCTTGTCAGCAAACTGTGCAACCGTGATTCACCGCGACAACTAGGAGAGAACGGGGCAGAGAGAAGAACAACCGCGATGCAGTAAGCATCGTGTCATTGATTTGACGTACAAACATACGAAATTGTGTGGTACGGACCGGTTATTCACAAGTAATGCACATTTCAAGGGGCTCAAATGGCAACGCATATCGTTGACGTTGAGTGGAAACACGACCTTACTTTCGATGCTCATCAGCAGGAGCGAACTATTCGTCTGATGTCTTCTCCACACGAAGACCCGGACCATAGGGCAGTTAGCCCCAAAATGCTCCTCTTAACTGGCCTGGCCGGCTGCACAGGTATGGATGTGGCTTCGCTGCTGCCGAAGATGCGGGTGCCGTTTACAGGGCTTCGCGTGGCGGTCGAAGGCACATTATCTGATGATCATCCCAAGACATATGTTGCAATGCATATCGTCTACGAGGTGCACTGTGAAGAGCGCCACAAGGATGCCATCGAACGTGCGATTCAGCTGTCGAAGTCGACGTATTGCGGAGTCTATGCGATGCTCGCCAAGGCCTCAACGATCACGCACGAAGTGCGGATCGCAGCATAGTGTCGATGTGGTCGAAAGGCGCATAGCCATGTGCAAGCATATGCACGTTGTCTTCGATCTCGAGCAAAACGGTAGGGAATCCTCCTATGCCTAGAGATAAGACGTACTCAAACTCATCGGCAACGGCGTCGTGGATTTCTGATGAATTCATCACGTGCAGAAACTGGTCTGCGTCGAGGTTTGCCTCCGTGGCCAGCATGCGATATGTGGTATCGCTGTTCATGTCCATCCCGTCTGCGTAGAGCGCACTCTGCAGTCTGTGGCTAAAGGCAATCGTACTTTCTGGACGTAATGCTCGCATCGTTTCTAAGGCTCTGGCAGGGGGCTCGCTGTCAAGCACGATATCTTGTCGTGTGAGAAGTCCATGCAAGAATGTATCGCCGAATGACACGCCAGTTGTTTCTTCGACACGCTTACGTGCTTCACGAATAAAGTCTGCCATTTCTGAAAGCGCTCGCGTGTTGTCTCCGGTGATCATTCCGCCGGAATACACAACCACATCAAGATGTTCCGACCACTCATCCGCAACGCGCATGATTGTTGGACCGAACCCATAGCACCATCCGCAGAGCGTATCCTGGAAGTAATGGAGCGTTGGACGTTCGACAGGATTGAGGCTCATGCTGATTGCAGGCGCGAGCGCAGTTCTGTGTCGAGCTCGTCGAGGAACTCTTGCGTGTAGAGGTAGTGCTCTCCGTGGTTGACCTTGTTGCCGTGTATGCACACAGCAAGATCCTTCGTCATTTTGCCTTGCTCTACCGTTTCAATGCAGACGCGCTCAAGGGTGTGGCAGAAATTGATCAGTTCTTGGTTGTTGTCAAGTTTGCCGCGAAACTCCAAGCCCCTTGTCCAAGCAAAGATCGAGGCGATAGGGTTGGTCGATGTTGGCTTGCCCTGCTGATGGTCGCGGTAGTGACGTGTCACGGTGCCGTGGGCAGCTTCCGATTCCATGGTCTTGCCATCCGGCGTAACCAGAACTGATGTCATGAGTCCGAGCGAGCCGAAACCCTGTGCTACGGTGTCTGACTGAACGTCGCCGTCGTAGTTCTTACATGCCCACACGAAGTTGCCGTTCCACTTCAGCGCAGAGGCTACCATGTCGTCGATAAGTCTGTGCTCATAGGTGATGCCGGCAGTCTCGAATTGCGATGCGAACTCGGTGTCGTAGATCTCTTGGAAGATATCCTTGAATCTGCCATCATACTTCTTCAAGATGGTATTCTTTGTACTCAGGTAGAGCGGCCACTGTTTGCTTAGTGCCTGGTTCATGCAGGCCCGGGCAAAGCCCTTGATGGATTCATCAGTGTTGTACATCGCGAGTGCAACGCCATCACCCTTGAAATTGTACACTTCGAAACTTTGCGCCTCGGAGCCATCTTCTGGAGTGAAGGTAACCGTGAGCTTGCCCTTGCCCTTTGTCAAAAAGTCCGTTGCACGGTACTGATCGCCAAAGGCATGACGTCCGATGCAAATCGGGGCTGTCCAGTTCGGCACCAAACGCGGAACATTCGAACAGACAATCGGCTCGCGAAAGACCGTGCCATCGAGGATGTTACGAATGGTGCCGTTGGGCGACTTCCACATCTGCTTAAGTCCGAACTCCTTTACACGTGCTTCATCCGGTGTGATGGTTGCGCACTTAATGCCCACACTGTACTGTTTGATGGCCTCGGCTGCATCGATGGTTACCTGGTCATTCGTCGCATCACGATGTTCCATGCCGAGATCATAGTATTTGATCTCGAGATCCAGATAGGGAAGGATGAGCTTATCCTTGATGAACTTCCAAATGATGCGTGTCATTTCATCGCCGTCGAGTTCAACGACTGGGTTCGCTACGTGAATCTTGTTCATGTGCACATGGAGAGAATGTGTTGAAGGAATGTGCTTAGCGTTTAAAACGCAACCGAAAGGCCTGCCCTGACCATCGAGATCCTGTAGGCATTGATGTAATACGAGCGCGGAGGATTCCCCGCAAGACCCTGCCACGTTTGCGGGTCGTACACATCTGTGAAAGGGTGTACGTACGAAGCGGAAAGATCGATCCCGCGTATCGAGCCAAGGTTGCTGGCCAGGCGAGCACGTAAGGACACAACACCATTAATGACCAGTGAATTGTATCCGGCCAATGATGCTGTTGTATCGATACGAGTCTTGCTGCCATTCTCAAATGTGAGGCTGCTGGGCTCTTCGAGTGTCTCTAACTGCTTGTATGATGCTGATGCGATGTAGTTACCGTTTACGCCTAGTCCGAACCATAGGGATTCGAGGACTGGATACTCGAACATTACATCGACAGGTACTGCGTGAAATGTAAGGTCGATCTGGTGCTTGAACACAGCGTTGACAGTGCCCTGCCCCGGAACATACACAGGGTCTGTTGTGAACGATGAAAATTGGGCCGGCAGTTGCATGTACCCGGCGTTGAGCCCAATGCGCAGCCCGCCTTCGGTAAGTGGGAAACTGATGCCGAGAGATCCGCCATATCCTATCGAATTTGTATTCTCAAACCCTAAACAACAATTCTCGATAGGAGGCAGGGAATTGAAGTCAACCTCATGCATTGCATACGCACCAGTGATGGAAACAGACCATTCCATTTTGTGTGCTTGAGGATCATTCTTTACTGTATCAGACTCCTGTGCGCGCATGTTCGCTGCCCCAAGAGTAAAGGCGATGACCACTATCGCGTATAATTTCATCATGGCAGCTTCAGTAGTGTTGTCCGCGCGATATCATCGGCAGTGATGAACGAAACTGTGTATGCTCCTGATGGAATCACAGGTAGCTCGACATTAACAAGCGGCCACATTGGCCCGGCCTCTACACCTGCACGCGTTACGATCACATTGCCGTGTATGTCGGTGATAACTAGCATACCAACTACCTGTGTCTCTGCGTACGGGCGAATACCAACCGAGGCGCCGCTCACAGGATTAGGAGCAACTAGAATTGATGTTTTACCGGGTGCTTTGATCAGACGTGTATTACCGTATGTGGTGCAAAGCCCCTTGAGTGTTACAGAACCAGGGGTAGATCGTGTGACTTGACGTCTGATGCTTGTCCACCGGAATGATTCAACTGTTACGGCAGACACCGAATCGTTGCCAAGAAGTGCTAGGAATTTGAGTGTTGCAAGTGGGCCCGATTCAGCCTTAGCTATGCCGCGCACGGTTATGGTATGATAGAGACCGTTGTCATCGACAGAGTTAAAGGTAAGGGGCTCCAGTATTGTCCTGTTGAACGTGAGCTTGAGTTCCCATTCGCGCTCGACTTCGTCTTGAAAGAAGGCGCATGGTGCCCCATAGTTCAACTGGAAATCAAACGTGTCGCCAACCTGCTGAATCTTGTCAGCAAGCACGATGGTCGTGTTCTCGTAGCTCTGCTGAATGTAGTCTCCAATGTGTTGAAGACCGCCTGCAAGGCTAGGTGCAGGACCAGCATTGCCGAGAAACGGCTGTCCGATAGTGGCGCGCAATCCGAACGATCCAGACACAGGGCTTGCAACGGCACCGCTCGTGACAGATCCACCGGCAACACCATATTGGGCATGAGCCACGAGGGTGGCGCACAGCGCTACGATGATGATAAGTAGTGTTTTCATGGCAGGTATCCCATTATGACTTGTGTTTACTGTCATTACGTTGTAGCCATGAGTACCCACTTCTGAAGCGTTCCAGAGTAGATAAACGTGATTGATTGATTATTGCCGATGGTCTTGTTCGCAACACCAAGCACTAAGCGGTTTTCTACTGCAGAGCGGTTGTCTTCGTTCTGGAAGGTGATGTTCTTTGAAGACTGATTGATAATGATGATCACACGACCGTTCTCGCCGTTGTCAAATCCGGTGATATCTGAGCCCTGTCCGGCATTTACCATGCGGAAGAATGCGTTTTCAGAGATATTGATATTGTTGATCACCGTGGTTGCCCCGCGGAGCAGGTCGATATCAATGGTCGTGCCTTCAGTGAGAACGAACTTGCCGATGTTGCCCGACGGACTCTCAGCAACCCACTTATCTGTGGCTGCATCATAGACAAGGGCATAGCCATCGGCGAGATTCAGTGGTGATGTAACCTGCTTGCCGCCGATTGTAGATGCATCTGCTGAGAACGTTGCGGGTTTCCATGTGTTTGCTGTTGCGTCCCACGTGAGAACCTGATTATTCGTCGGCGCAGTTGCAGCTACGGCACGTCCTTGAAGGCCGTCAACACTTGGGTTTGGATATGATCCTGTTAGATCGCCCCCTGCTGTTCCTCCAGGCGCTACGCCAGAGATTGTTACATTGTTCGCTGCTGTCACACGACCCTGTGCGTCAACAGTGAACGAACCAACTTGTGTTGCAGTGCCGTAGGACCCTGCCGTTACAGCGGTGTTTGAAAGTTTCGCGCTCGTAATAGCACCGTCTGCAATGTCTGCTGTACCTATAGCCCCATCGAGAATCGACGTCGATGTTACGGCACCTGTGGCAAGGGTTGGGTTAGGATATGTTCCCGTCAGTGCTCCGCCCGCTGCACCGCCTGGAGTAACACCTGATATCGAGATGTTCGCAGCTGCTGTCACACGACCCTTCGAGTCGACGGTAAATGAACCAACCTCGGTTGCGGAGCCGTATGATCCGGCAGATACTCC
>JBEBCJ010000118.1:0-14280 GCA_041157865.1 Bacteroidota bacterium | reverse complement strand
AGGACTTACCTCAGTGGGTGCAAGTCTGCTGCTGTTCATCCTTGCAGCAGGATATTGGATGATTACCCGAAGAGCGATGGTAGGTCTAACGGCAGCACTTGGGCTTGCCTCATCCCTGCCATGGTTACTTACGATGTTTGCGACCTACGGTGATCAGGTGCTGCTTGCGTCGTCTATTGACGTACCCGTAGCTGAGTTGATGTACATGCCAACGGGGCCACTGGATGCATTGTTGTTACTTGTAGGTAGTAGTCCAGTGCTGGTCTTGACCCTTGTATGGTGTGTGAGCGTTATCATCCGTCGTGAGCTACTGCCCACTGAACGTGAATCATCGCAGCGTTTACTTGCCTTGTGGTTTGTCATATCGATTGTTCCCGTATTGATACAGCAGCAGCGTACATACCATTCACTTGTGTACGCTGTTCCTGCTGCTTCAATTCTTAGTGTGTATGCATTGGAGCGGTTCAGTCGGCTCGACTCTCCTAGACTTCTTCTTGGGGCACTTGCCGCAATGGCTGCTGCAACACTTGCTGTACTGGCAACCTTTGCACTCCGAGCATCGGGCTTTGGAAGGCTTGTAGGAGTAGCCGCTATGCTCACCTTTGCAGTCGTTGTCATGGTCCAGTGGTTTCGGCACGGGCGTTTTACACGCCCCCTCCAACTTGCAGTTGGCCTTTATACGCCTGTGTACTACGGAGCAATTGCAGGAACCGCCATGATCGCATTCTTCACTGTGCTCATGGGAAGTCCATATCTCGTTCAAGGGGCGCGAACAGTTGCCTACGAGCTCAATGATCGTCCCACCATTGACGGTTCATTTACCTATGTCTATCACAAGCATCATGCCACAGACGGTATGAATGCCCAGCTTGATTGGTATACAAACGGCTGGATGACAGGTCGCATGCTCGGCCGAACGCATCAGAGCGTACCAATGCCGACGGGTAGTATTGATGGTGC
Source organism: Bacteroidota bacterium (assembly GCA_041157865.1). GTDB lineage: Bacteria > Bacteroidota > Ignavibacteria > Kapaibacteriales > Kapaibacteriaceae > UBA10438. The sequence continues at coordinate 13,320 of JBEBCJ010000118.1, read as the reverse complement.
GGCACTTAGTCTGATTCAAGGTGTAGAGCGAATTGTCTATTACCACCCGGGTCGCGATAGGGCACATCTGGATGAAATGCGCCAGGAGCTGGAGAGTATGTATACAGAAGTGGTAAGCACAAAAGACTACACACTATTCAGTGTGCGACAACCCTACTGAGTTGCCCCTGCATATTGGATCTCATACAGGCGTGCGTATACACCTGCGTGCTCAAGTAGCTGGGCATGTGTGCCTTGTTCGACAACTCTGCCCTGGTCGAAGACGATGATGCGGTCAGCATTGATGATCGTGGACAATCGGTGAGCAACGATGATCGCCGTGCGCCCGATCAATGCTTCGTCGATAGCCGTCTGAACTAAGCGTTCAGACTCTGTGTCAAGAGCCGACGTAGCCTCGTCGAACAGAAGGATGGAAGGCTCGCGAAACAGAGCACGTGCAATAGCAAGACGCTGTCGTTGTCCGCCAGAAAGGCGCATGCCCCGGTCCCCGATAACAGTATCGTATCCATCGGGAAGCTGACGAATGAACTCGTCTGCGTGAGCAATCTTCGCAACATTCACAATCTGCTGCATGTCCTGTGAATCCTCGCCAAGACTGATGTTGCTCGCTATTGTGTCATGAAACAACAGCGCCTCCTGCGAGACCACGCCAAACAATCTGCGGTAGTGGTCGAGATCTACCTCCCGAATGTCCTTGCCGAAGACATGAAGCTGGCCAGCTTGCGGATCGTAGAAGCGCAATAACAGATCGAGCATTGTCGACTTGCCGCTGCCAGATGCGCCTACAAAGGCAATCTTTTCACCCTGGTGCACATCAAAGCTTATGTTATGAAGGACGTTGTTGTCTCCGTAGGCAAACGATACATTGCGAACAGAAAGGACATTGCTCGCTGGTACAACCTTTGTTGTGCCCGAGCGTATCGTAGGTTCTGTATCCAGTGCCGATGCCACGTTGGCACCGGCTGCTATACCACGCTGCATGCCTGCCACTGTGTTCGCTATCACGCTGATTGGCTGCATCAATCCAAAGAGCAGAAAGAGAAACGTCATCAGGCTTGATGGAGTGATGATGCCCGCTGCACTGTCCTGACTACCGATGTAGAAGACCGTAATAAGAGCAAGGATGCCGAACGTATCGTTGACAACTGGAATCAAACCCATAACGCGGGTATTACGTACGGCACGGTTGAAGTAGGCCGAAGTCTGGCCAATGAATCGATTGGCAATGAAGGGCTCAACGTTCATTGCCTTTACGACACGCACGCCCTGGACAGCTTCCTGGAGTGTTGCTGTGTAATCAGCTTGGGCAGCCTGCATGCGAGCCCCGTAACTGCGAAGCAGCCTTGTTGCTGTGCGCATAAGAAACAATCCAAGGCCTGCCACCGAAACAGAGATGATCGTAAGCTTAGCACTGATCACAAACAACAGACCAACATAGATCACAACTGTGGACGATTCACGCCAGAGTATCGTAATCGAGTTTACCGTTGCATGATTGAGAATCCCAATGTCATTCGTGAGAAGCGATATGATCTCTCCAGCTTTGCGCCTACTGAAAAAGTCCAGCGATTGCCTGGTTAAGTGAAGAAAGAGAGCATCTCGAATTCGCTTCATGATGCCTTCTTCCAGTCGTGTTGTCAAGACCGACCCAACATACTTTGTGATGCCTCGCACGACAAAGAGAGCAAAAAGAACGATGGAGATATTGCGCAGAGCACTGCTTTGATCTGTACCCTGAAGGATCATCGACATGAACTCGTCAAATGCCGCTTTCAGTCCGTTGACTGCTGGAAGTGGCTTGCCCGAAGCTGCTGACGGACTGCTGCCGAACAACGTTCGAAAAATCGGCTCGACAACAGCGAGAATGAGGGCATTTGAAACCGAGAACAGAAGATTAGCGATGGTTGAGAAGATCACAAGCTTCCATGCAGGACGCACGAAGGGCATCATCTTAGATGCAAGGTCTCGAACCGAATATGATGATGCTTGTGTCACGTGTGGTTGCGTGTTGACGGATGACGTTGTTTGTCAGTGTTGCAATGATTGCTCGTATTCCCTGGCATACTCCTGAATAGCGCGAGCTAGCCCTTGCGCGATAGCAGCTTGACCTTTTGGTGACGCAAGATACTCGGCATCCTTGGTGTTCGAAAGGAATCCTGTTTCAACAAGAACATTTGGCATAGATGCTCCAACAAGAACAAAGAAGCCCGCCTGACTCACACCACGGTCTTCGAGCACGCCCGTGCCGGTTACCTCGCGTTGGATCCTTACAGCGAAGGTTTCACTGAGTTTAACGAAGCTGCGTTGGGCCATTGTTGCCACAATGATCTGATCTTCCGTCATGCCTTCGTAGCGTTTCTTGGTTGTCTCGAAGTTTACAGAAGCATTTTCTCTTCGAGCTACGCGCGCCGCATCATCGTTACGGCCTGGACGTAATATGTATGTCTCGCAGCCATGTGCAGGATGCGGCTTGGTTGGCATACTGTTGCAGTGGATGCTCACAAACAGTTTGCCCCGTGCATCGTTCGCGATCTCGGTACGCCGAAACAGTTCGATAAAGACATCGGTCTCTCGGGTCATCACTACCCTTGTTGCCGGCATAGATCTGGACAGGATGTCTCGAAGTTTGCGTCCGATTGCGAGAACCACATTCTTCTCGTATGCACCGTTCACGCCCTCTGCACCTGCATCTTGTCCGCCATGGCCGGGATCAATGACGATGACATCGAGTGTCCAAGGACCCTTTGAAGTCTTCGTCGAGGCTGAGGACATTGGTGGCGCAACGGCCGCGTCCTGTCGCTGTAGAGACTTCTTCGTTAGGCTGACTTCTATCTCCGATGGACTTATGCGTCTGGTTGTGAGAGAGTCTAGGGTAGATGTCACCGTGACGAAGCAATCTGCTCCGCGCTGCTCAAACTTCCATGCAAGCTTTGTGCTCATCATTGCAACATCAAGCGCCTGTTCGCTCATCGTCGTGCGGTCGAAGCGAAGAACCCATCCACGCGTAGTGCGTTCAGCAACTTTAGGTGTCCGTACCTGACTTTGGCTCTGGAAGAGTATCGACGACGAAGTGGACTTGTGTGCGATTGATACCGCTGAGATCGTTGCCATGGGTGTTTCCTGGGGTGCTGAGGCAAATCCCACCGACAGCAGCACTGCGAAGGCAACGAGAGATAAGAGTTGGAAGTACGGTATGCTGACGAATTTCAAGGGTGAAGTCCAAAGCAAGGTTAACTTTGCCGTTCAAACATACCACGTCAATGCATGCGCAAGTCCATAGTTGGTCAAGAAATTGAGATAGTTATTGACGCTCTCGGTTTCGAAGGAATTTCAGTTGGCCGTATCGATGGCCATGTGCACTTTGTAAAGGGGGCTCTCCCTGGCGAGCGCGTCCGCGCGCGAATCATCGGTAAGAAGAAGAAACATATCATCGCCGAGACGATTGAAGTTATCGAGGGCTCTGAGCAGCGCATTACGCCTCCATGTCCGCACTTCGGAATCTGCGGTGGTTGCTCCTGGCAGCATCTTGCCTACGAGTACCAGCTTACGTGGAAACGTCAGCACGTCGTTGATTCATTTGAGCGGCTTGCGCGCATCCCGGTTGGGGAGATCGCCCCAACGATGCCATCGCCAGCCCCTTTCGGCTATCGCAACAAGATGGAGTTCTCTTTTGGTGGATCTGCATGGCTTACGCGTGAGGAAATCGATAGTGGTGAGCGCTTCGTGCGAGACTTCGCGCTTGGCCTGCATGTGCCGGGAAGATTCGACAAGGTGAGGAACATCACATCGTGCATGCTCCAATCCGACATTGCAGGCCGCGTGCTGCAGCATACGCACGCATGCAGAGAAGTGCACGAGGTTCCAGCATATCATCAACGCGATCATCATGGCTTTGTACGCCATCTTGTAATCCGCACGAGCGCTGCGAGTGGACAGGTGATGACGGTGCTGATTACAACGACTCCATCCTCCGACGTCGAGGAGCAGTTTGTTCAGAGGTGGCTTTCAATCGCCGAAGTACTTCCTGAACACTCAACTGTGATTCATGCGATCAACGACACATGGTCTCCTGTTGCAATAGGAGCAATCGCCACGTCAGTAGGTTCCGGCTACATTGAAGAGGTCTCAGACGGTATTCTCTATCGCATCAGCCCCTTTTCATTCTTCCAGACAAATACGATCCAGCTGCCGCAACTTGTAGACAAAGCTATGCAGGGGGCAGGCATCACATCAGAAAGTGTTGTGTGGGACCTATACTGCGGGACCGGTACATTAACACTGCCCGCTGCAAAAAGGGCGCGTCATGTTATCGGTGCGGAGTTGGTTGAGAGTTCCATAGCAGATGCCAAGTCTAATGCAGATCGTAATGCAATTACGAATGTTGAATTCCATGTAGTCGACTTGCATCATCCATCTGCGCTCACGCGATTATCCGATTTTGCAAAGCCAGATGTTATCATGGTCGATCCGCCGAGAAATGGCATGCATGAGCAAGTAGTGCGGCATATCCTGGCCGTAGGAGCTCCGCGCATCTTGTATGTAAGCTGCAATCCTGCAACGTTAGCTCGTGACTGTGCTTTGCTGCATGAGATGTACGATGTGGATGTGGTCACTCCCGTTGACATGTTTCCACAGACGTATCATGTTGAAGCAGTGGCCGTGCTCGTTAAGCGAAAGGCGTGAGGCCAGCCAAGCCCGGGAGTTATTCTGCTGCCGATATCAACACCGGCAAGACCGTCTGCCCCCTGTTTGTGCCTAGACGAATAAAGTACAGTCCAGCTGATACTGGCGGAATGCTGATCGGGACGTCGTACTCGCCAGCATCGATGTAAGGATCTGCATACAGGTTAGCTACAGAGCAGCCACGTATATCTATGAGGTTGATTGTTACGCTTGCAGGCCCGGAGAGCCTGAAGGTAAGCTCGCGTTCGCCTGGAGACTGTAACGTGCCACCCGAAACAGCGATGATTTGATCGGTTGTTGCAGGTATGTAGCTTTCGCCCACATTCAACCCGAGTCTCTTAGCCTCTGCTTTCACGGAACGCATGGCGCGAACGACATCAGATTCGGTAAATCCAGCTGCGATGGCAAAGCAAACTTCAACAGTGCTGTCGGGTGCAAGACGTATGGGGCCAGCCCCAATAACACCGGAGACGTCGGTCACACGCGATCGGGAGCGACGTATACCGCCAGTCATTACGAGCCATTTCTCTGCCCGCACAAAATCGTCGTAAATGCTTGGGCAATCACTCGAACCTTCATTGTCAAGTGCGAACGCATTGATCGTTAGCGGGGAGATCATTGAAAGGCCCACACGTGGGAGGTCTCGCGAAGCGGTGTTGGACAGATGCAGGATCTGCTCTTCAGGATCCCATTCACAAAGATCTGCCTCGCCAGCATCGCCGATGTCAAAGTCAAAAAACTCAGCAACATGAAGATTTGTAAACAGAGAGTCTGTGGTATTGCTGACACGGAGTGCAACCAAGATGGTGTTGCTGGTTGAGTCGGCATTGAGCGCTATCACATTGCTCGTTACCTCTACACCAAGTGGCTGTAGATCGTCTGCATCGGTAAAACGCGAACGCACCCGTAAGCCTGAGGAGATGCTGTCGGAGAGTACGGAGGCACTCTCAGTAATGCGAAATGACTTGTCTTTAATTGAAGTTTCTACGCCGCGCGCTACATTGGGCAGTCGGTCGGGTCCGGTCCCGATCAGCAAAGCCCCCTCGTAAAGAATGTTACGAATGTTCTTGTAGAGAAATCCAACGCCTTGTGTGTTGGAGGAATAGTCGTTGAAACCGATGTTTCCCGATGAGTTAACAGTGACCTCGATGTCGTTGGCGTGAATAGTCCTGTATGTTGGATTCACGACAGTCTGAATTGCAGACGTTGTAATGCGAGTGTCGTTATCGAAGATGTGGGCTAGGATTCGAAGCTGTCCGTTATCGGGTAGCTTCTCAGGAAGGACCACACGCAGTGGCTTGGGCGCACGCAGGCGTGTGTCCTCGTCTACTGGACCAAAGATGATTGTTGTGTCGAGCAGAGAAATGTCGATTGATGCACTGCTGTTGGTGAATCGCACATAGCATGAATCAAGAGATCTCAGGGTGTTCGTAAGTGTGATCTCAATTGCTAGTGTGTCGCCTGTGTCGAACACAGAATCTCTGTCATTGTCTGTTACTGAGTAGGCGTTAACAGTTGCCCACTTACGCATGGCCGACGATAGGGCGACAGATGCATCGATGCGGCCGTTGCCAATAAGCCCTGGGAAATCAGGGTTGAGACTATCAATGTCTGCACATGAGGCGCGCATGGTTGCATGTGTTTGAGCAGGCGTGTATTCAGGGTGGACGAGTCTTACCATGGCTGCGATAGCGCTGGCGATCGGCGCTGCCATTGACGTGCCGTCATATGTTTCGTAGCGGTCGTTTGGGACTGTTGCTAGGATACTTACACCCGGCGCACATACGTCAACTGTACGGTGCACGTTCGAGAAGGATGCAATTCTGTCGCTAGCATCAGTGGCTGCAACAGACAAGACTTCTTCGTATGCCCCTGGGTAGTAGGCCAGCTCTTGCCCGTCATTTCCTGCTGCACCTACAACGAGCGCCCCGAGCTGAGCGGCCTGCTGAATCACCTTGATATCTGCGAAAGAGCTTGAAGGACTGCCAAACGAGCAGTTAATGATTGATGCGCCCATGCTGGCAGCATAAAGTATAGCATCGGCAGAGCGAGAAATTGACGTTGAAAACTGGTCGTCTCCGCCAATCTTCAAGGGCATGAGTATGATATGTTTTCCAACTCCGGCAATTCCTTCTCCGTTATTGTGCATCGCAGCCACAGTGCCGCCAACATGCGTCCCGTGAGGATTGCCGGGCAGCGGCGCGTTGTCCTCGTTTTGACCTGTCGATCCTACAAAATCCCAGCCGTACCAGTCATCCACGAAACCATTGTTGTCGTCGTCCACCTTGTTAAATCTTCGATCCCCACCCTTCTCATCCGAGCCGGTCTCTCCTGGGTTGCGCCAGATATTGTATCGGAGGTCGATATGCGTCGTGTCGATCCCAGTATCTGCTATGCCAACGACTATCGTCTTATCCGAACCGAGGCTGTCCCATGCAAGCTGAGCCTTGATCAGCGGAATGTAATACTGTTGGGGCAGCAGGGGGTCGTTCGTCTCACCCACGATATGCATTCTTGGAAGGGGCTCGCAATAGCTAATCCCAGTCGTACTGCGGAGCTTTGCAGATGCGATGTACGGATCAATGTCCGACGTGTACTTTATGATCGCTATACAGTCAAGGGGCTCCTTGTGCCCACGTTTGTACAGTGCATCATCTGCTGAGAGAGCTTGATCTAAACACTTCAGCGTAGCATCGCTAATGTAGGCTTCAGAGGTATGCTCGCCAAGCAAGTCCTTGAGTGCCAATATCTGCCCTGTTCTTCCAGAACGCAGCCAGCGCTGAGCCAATTCTGATGCAGGATGAAAGTGTATGACGATTGTGCGCGGTTCGATCTCTGCGCTTGCCTGTTCCCATGTGCACAGAAGAGCAAGTGCAAGAGCGAACAGAACCTTGATCATCGAGACTTCCAAGTAATACGTTTCCGCATGATGCGCTGCGTGCCAAGTCTAACCTCGGCGATGTAATCACCATCAGCTGCCGGCTTACCGTCTTGTGCAGCTCCAGACCAAGTGACGGTGTATACGCCAGGTTGTTGGATGCCGCTATAGAGTGTCGAAACGATCATGGCCTGTGCTGAGTAGATAACTATCTCGACAAACTCCTGCTCATCCACAACGTAACGGATCTCGGGGCTTACATCTTCGCCGAGACCGAATACCTTGGCGATATCCGACAGGCCTACCTGCATATTTCCGGTGCCCATCGGATAGAGAAGAACTCCGGGCACATACATCGCATTTGCTATCGTTAGCTGATACTGCGCGATCTCCTGAGGCCTTGGTGCGAGTACCGAGGCTGGAATATTCATCGTCTCGTTGATCTGATCCCAGATAGTGGCTGCACGTTTCGTCGCACTGAGCATTCGCAGTAATGCCGAAGCCTCTCGCAGCGCAACAGCAAAGCGCGTTGATGCACTGATCTGTAGCTTCAGCGCCTGACGGTATGCGCTATCCTGCTCCTGAGTTGACGGAGCACGAACCTGCCCAGGTATGCCGGTGCGCCCCTCAACTTCATTTGAATCGGTAGAAATGAACTCACTGGGCGACATCACACGTGGCTGCATGACAACGCTGGAATTTGTTTGTGCGCACAGTGTGGCTGCAGCAACAAGAAACATCAACGTGAGAACGGATTTCACTTTTGGAGCATTGACTTTTGAGCATCCTTGAGAAGATCGCCAAGGGTAACGCCTGCATCTTGCGGAATCTGCTGGTGAGAGCGATAGGAATCGCCCCGCTCACGTCCGCCCTCGCGCTCACGTCCACCCTCGCGCTGCGGGTGATGCTCTTCCTGCTGTCCTCCGATCGACCCGTCTTCGCCCTTCATTGCCAGAATGAGTGAAGCATTCTCGCCGTTGAGATCTACAACGACACAGGTTATTGTATCGCCGACATTGATCTGCACCTTTGCACCGCGTCCAGCAGCATTGAGCATTTTCGAACGTGGCATAAAGCCGTCGAACGTATCATTAACGCGGACAACAGCCCCTTGCGTGCTTGACTGCTGAACAACTCCCGTCGTCTCAGCGCCAATAGGCAGGGCTTCTGCAAGTGAGAGCCATGGGTTCTCAAGCGTCTGCTTGTAGCCGAGAGCCATTTGATGCTTCTCAACGTTCGTAGAAAGCACTTCGAGCTCTAGCTCCTGCCCAACTGATACAACTTCGGATGGATGCTTGACGCGTCTTGTCCAGCTGAGTTCGGAAATGCGAAGCAGTCCTTCGATCTTGGGCGCCACCTGCACATATGCACCGAACTCGGTGATGCGTCGAACAGTACCAGTTACGCGCTTACCGGCTGGGAATGCCTCTGCAACACCAACCCATGGGTCTGCTTCATGTTCTTTGTGTGAGAGTGCAAGCTTGCGCTTCTCACGGTCTACCTCGGTAACAGTAACCTTGATCTTATCACCCTTTTTGACAACACTGGCGGGATTGTCGATGCGTGATTTCGAAAGGCGAGATACGTGCACAAGACCTTCGATGCCGCCGATGTTGACAAATGCTCCGAATGCCGTAACAGACGAAACGACGCCTTCGTGCACAGTGCCTATCTCAAGTTTGCCCCAGTATTCGTCCAGAAGAATATCCCGGCGTGTTACAACCGCAGACTTGTAACCTGTGTCGTCAGACTGCAGCTCATGCACCTTTACCGAGATAGACTTGCCCACAAGCTCGTTGAGATCATCTTCAGGAGCATTCTTGCGCAGCCCCACTTGTGAGGCGGGAAGAAAAATCCGCAGCCCCTCAAAGTCTCCGCGCAGTCCGCCCTTGACTCGCTCGGCAATGACAACCTCGAACGAAGCTTTCTCAGCATGAATCGACTCGAGCTTTGAATATGCTTCGTCGCGACGCTTACGCTCTTCTTCTTTGCGTTTACGTTCCTCTTCGCGCTTTGCTGCCTGCTCCGCCTTCTCCTCTTCTGTCAGAGAGGGGGCAGCATCAGCTGAGAGTTCTGCTTCTTGGGAGGCTTCTGGAGCTGGCGTGCCAGCTGCAGAGTCGTCATCTGCACTGACTGCCTGCTCGGCAGCTGCATTATGCAAAGGGGTCTCTGCCTGCTCAGCAGGTGTTGTAGGGACTTGCACAGCACTCGGTGCTTGCGCATCTGCTGCAGGTTCGGATGGGGCGTTGTTAACGTCCTCGATAGGCTGTTCGGACATAGTTCTGAACAAAACAATACTGTGGGAAATACTCATTCCTCCACACACAGTGTGGCTAGGACCACGAAGATACGTGAAAAATTCACCCTAGCCCGCACGACGCGCACAAGGCCGTAGTCAAAAATTCTACCAATGCGGAGTTGCGTATGTGATTCCCGAACCATAGTTTTGCAGGCTATTTTCTAACCCTGCCACCAGTACGTCGATATTGGTGGATGCGCAAGCAACCAAAGGAGCACAGTATGGGCGTACAACGTCTGTATGAATCAACATACATTCTCAATGCCATCCTCGAGGATGCAGACATTGAGGCGATCATAGCCCGCACCACCTCATTTCTTGAGGAAAACGGCGCCAAAATGGTCGAGCTGAACAAGATGGGGCGCCGCCGTCTGGCCTACCCGATCAACAAGAAGTACAACGGCTACTACGTATACATGGTCTTCGAAGCGCCATCAGAAACGTTGCCGATGCTCGAAAAGTATTACTTCCTCGAAGAGCAAGTAATGCGTCAATTGTCTCTGCAGTTGGATCCAAAGCTGCGTGAGTTCCGCAAGACGCGTGCAGAAGCTCAGGCAGCGCGTGCTGCAGCCATGGCTGAAGCGGCCAAGTCCGGTGAAGCATTTTAATCCCCACTACGTCAAACGAAAGTACTAGTTATGAAAATCATTCTTCGACAGGACGTTGAGAACCTTGGCAACATTGGCGAGATCGTCGTTGTCAAGCCGGGGTACGCACGCAACTTTCTCATACCGAATCAACTTGCGTACGTAGCAACAGACGGGGCTATCCGTGCCCTCGAAACAGAAAAGAAGCAATACGAAGTCCGCAAAGCAAAGGCTCGCCAGCAGGCTGAAGTCGTTGCTGCACAGCTTGCAGACCTGCAGATCACGGTTTCCATGCAGGTCGGTGAAGAGGGGCGCCTGTTTGGTTCAGTTACTGCGCCTATGATCGCGCAGGAGCTTGAACTTCGCGGATATGGCGTTGACAAGCGTAACATCATTATCGATGAACCCATCAAGACGCTGGGCATCTTCGAGGTGAAGGTCAAGCTGCATTCCGATCTTACAGCTCCGCTGAAGGTATGGGTCATTGCCCAGGACTGATTAAGCTCATTAATCGCAATGCAAAGCCCGTTCGAACTATCGAACGGGCTTTTTCGTTACTGCTGCCATGAAGCACATCGTCATAACTGGTGGAACCGGCTTTCTCGGAAGGGCAATCGCACAGGCATTCGTTTCCCGAGGAGACAACGTAACAATTATCTCACGGGGCTCGCACTCAGTTCCGGGTTGCACGGTTGCCAGCTGGGATAAGCTGTCTGAGCGTGTGCACGAGGCAGATGCAGTGATTAATCTTGCTGGATCAAGCGTAGGCGGACCCAAGTGGTCGTCGCGTATTCGGCACGAGATACTCGTCAGCCGAACAGAGGCTACGCGACAAGTGGTAGATGCTGTGCTTTCAAGTCGGAGGGCCCCTTGCCTTATCAATGCTTCGGCAGTAGGCTACTACGGTAATACGATGATCCCATCAAGCGAGGCGATGGGTGCAGGCGCAACATTTCTTGCGACTGTAACGTCAGCCTGGGAACACGAGGCAATGAAGGCCAGTGAGCGTGTGCGAGTGGCCTGTATGCGGATTGGTGTAGTGCTTGATAGTGCCCAGGGGGCGCTGCCGAAGATGCTTTTGCCAATAAAGCTCTTTGTGGGTGGCGTGCTGGGGTCGGGCAGACAGTGGCTGCCGTGGATACACATCGACGATGTGGTTGCCGCGTTCGTATGGGCGGTAGACAATGACGATGTATACGGTCCAGTTAACCTTGTGGCTCCTGATGCGTTAACAATGAAGGAGTTTATCACCACGTTGGGACGCGTGCTCAAGCGTCCGACGTGGCTTCCCGTGCCGGCATTCGCTCTCCGGCTACTTCTTGGACGTCAGGCAGATGTTGTCCTGCATGGACAGCATGTTCTTCCAAACCGCCTGCAAGGGTTGGGGTTCAGGTTTGCCCATCCCACCCTGCGAAATGCACTAGAAGACCTGCTCTCCATCCGCTGAATTTGGTTAACTTGCGCGCCGAAATCGAACGCAGTATTCTGGAAAAGAACAACATCCTACTAGGACGATATACATGAGTATCGAAGTAGTCATGCCCAAAATGGGCGAATCCATTCAAGAAGGCAAGATCCTACGCTGGGTTAAGAACGTTGGCGACAAGGTAGAGCGTGACGAGGTTATCCTTGAAATCTCCACAGACAAGGTCGACACTGAGGTCCCATCGCCAGCATCTGGAGTAATCACGCAGATCCTCTTTCAAGAAGGCGACACAGTTGAAGTGGGCAAGGTTATTTGTGTGCTTGGCGATTCAGCTGGTGCATCAGCCCCAGCACCGGCACCAGCTCCCGCTCCCGCTCCAGCAGCCCCGACACCAGCCCCAGCTCCGGTTGCGCCAGCCCCAACTCCGGTTGCGCCAGCGCCAGCCGCACCTGCAGCAACTGGTGGTGGCGTAGAGGTTGTGATGCCGAAAATGGGTGAATCGATCCAAGAAGGCAAAGTTCTGCGATGGGTCAAGAAGGTAGGCGACGCCGTTGAGCGCGACGAGGTTCTTCTTGAGATCTCGACAGATAAGGTTGATACAGAAGTCCCATCGCCGTCGTCGGGTACACTGACGGAGATCCTTGCTCAAGAAGGCGATGTAGTAGAGGTCGGTAAAGTTATTGCACGTCTTTCAGGGGGCGCAGCAGCACCAGCTCCTGCACCGGCTGCGGCAGTGCCTGCACCAGCCCCTGCTCCTGTGGCAGCGCCAGTAGCTGCAGCGCCAGCTTCGGTAGCGGCAGTAGCAGTTGGAAGCGCAGCAACATCAAGCATCCCAAGACAATCAGGTACACGATTCTATTCGCCCCTTGTTCGCAGCATCGCTGCAGCCGAAGGTATCAGTGTTCAGGAGCTCGACAGTATACAGGGCTCAGGCGTAGAAGGACGTGTGACAAAGAACGATATCATGGCCTATGTGGCCAACAGAGGAACGGGTGCCGTGCGTGCGGCCGCAGCTCCGGCATCAGCACCAGCAGCTGCTGCGCCTGCTGCCGTGAATGCCTTCCCATCGTCTGGTGTAGCTGTTACTGGTGATATCGAAGTTGTCCCGATGGACCGTGTGCGGCAGCTCATTGCAGAGCACATGGTTCGTTCGAAGCACACATCGCCGCACGTAACAAGTGTTGCGGAAGCAGATGTAACGGGCATCGTGAAGCTTCGCGACAAGCAGAAGGATACATTCTTGAAGCGTGAAGGTTTCAAGCTTACCTTCAATCCGTTCTTTGGGTATGCAGTCTGCGAAGGCGTCAAGGCCTATCCACGAATCAATGTAAGCGTCGACGGAAAGAATATTCTGCAACACCGTCGTACGCACCTTGGTATGGCAACAGCTCTTCTTGACGGTAACCTGATCGTTCCCGTAATCAAGGGTGCAGAATCGCTCAATATC
>JBEBCJ010000117.1:0-17498 GCA_041157865.1 Bacteroidota bacterium | reverse complement strand
CGTCATGAGCTCTACGATCAGTACAAGGCTCACCGTGATGCATTCCCCGAAGACCTGGTGCCGCAGCTCGCCCGCATCAAGAGCATGATCACGATGCTTGGTCTTGAGATGGTAGAGATGCCGGGCTTTGAGGCTGATGATATTATTGGCACGATATGTAAGCGCGAGAGCAACGACGGACATGATATACTCTGTGTGACGTCGGATAAGGATTACTTCCAGCTCGTGAACAACAGAGTCAAGATTCTGCGTCCAGGTAAGGATGTCGGCGAGTACGATGTTATGGACGCTGTAAAAGTTCGCGAGAAGTTTGGAGTCGGTCCTGATCACGTCATCGACGTTTTAGCTCTCATTGGCGATTCTTCAGATAATGTACCCGGTGTCAAAGGCGTTGGCGAAAAGACGGCGATCCCGCTGATCGAGAAATATGGATCGCTTGAAGCGCTGTATGAACATCTCGACGAGGTCGAGCGCGACTCGGTCAAGAAGAAGCTCGCAGAGCATCGCGAAGAAGCCTTTTTGTCCAAAACGCTTGTAACGATACATACAGACGTGCCCATCGATGCAAAGCGCGTTGCGCTTGTGCGCAAACCCATCGACTCTTCAGCGCTCGATGCATTCTGCGAAGAAATGGGGTTCCATACACTGCGTCGGAAGTTCGCAAAGTATGCAGCAGTCCCGGGCGATACCGTTGAGCAGCCTGTTGAAGACGCACACAGGCTGCAAACGATCGCAGATGTCGAGCACGACTATATACTCGTTGATACGCCCGGCTCGTTCAAACAAATGATGGACGATCTCTCTGGTGCATCCGAGATATCGTTCGATCTTGAGACCACCGGACTTGATGCAATGACGTGCTCCATCGTAGGCATTGCGCTTTCAGCAAAGGAAGGGGTTGCCTATTACGTGGACGTCGACGACTCTTCAATCACAGATGAAGGCTCGTTGTTTGGTGGACACGAGGAACGTCATGGTATGCCCCTTACAGAGATCCTTCCGGAGATAAAGGGGCTACTCGAAAACCCAGCAATTGGCAAGGTAGGACAGAACGCCAAGTTCGACATGCTGATCCTGAGCAGGTATGGCGTGCATGTAGCGCCACTTGCATTCGATAGTATGCTTGCTAGCTATGTGCTCGACCCGGACAAGCAGCATAATATGGATGCCCTCGCGGAGCGCTGGTTGAACTATTCGCCAATCTCCATCACAACGCTGATTGGTGAAAAGAAGAGCTCACAGAAATCCATGCGCGACATAGACGCTGCCAGAGTTGCAGAGTATGCCGCCGAGGATGCCGACGTAACGCTTAAGCTTTGTCACAAACTGCGAGATGCACTTCATGAGCAAGATCTGTTGTCGTTCGCGCAGCGCGTCGAGTTTGCCACGGCGCCCGTACTTGTCACGATGGAGCGCAATGGCATATGCATCAACACGCAGGCATTGAGCGGTCTTGGTGAGTTTATGCGCAGTGAAGCAAAACGTTTAGAACAGGAGATATGGAATGAGGCTGGCGAAGAGTTTACGATTGCCTCTCCGAAACAGCTGGCCGAAGTACTCTTTGAAAAGCTCATGCTGCCGTCGTCGAAAAAGACAAAAACGGGATATTCAACCGATTCCAGTGTGTTGACGGAGCTGGCCGAGACGTATCCAATAGCTCAGATGATCCTCGACTACCGTCAGGTAGAGAAGCTGCGTTCAACCTACGTTGAATCCTTACCACGGCTCATCAATCCTGCAACAGGTAGAGTCCATACCACGTTTAATCAGACGGTGGCAGCAACAGGACGTCTGTCGTCTACCGACCCCAACCTGCAGAACATCCCGATCCGCACAGAATTGGGACTGCAGATACGGAAGGCATTTGTTCCGCAGCATAAGGGCAACGTTATCGTCTCTGCTGACTACTCGCAGATCGAACTCCGCATCATGGCCGCGATCTCCCGCGATCCTAACCTACTTGCTGCGTTCGCTACAGGTGCAGATATCCATGCGGCAACTGCTGCCATCCTGCATGACGTTGAGATCAAGGACGTTACCACAGAGCAGCGTCGCATAGCAAAGACGGTAAACTTCGGTATCATGTATGGTCTTGGCGCATTTGGACTTGCCCAGCGTCTTGGCATCTCTCGAACAGAGGGACAGACCATTATTGAGAATTACTTTGCGAAGTATCCTGGCATCAAGCAGTACATCGACTCAACCATCGAGTCTACTCGGGAAAGGGGCTATGCAAGCACCCTGCTTGGTCGTAGGCGATATTTCCCGTTGATCAATGCAGCTAATAGAGGACTGCGAACTGCTGCTGAGCGTGCGGCCATCAATATGCCGATTCAAGGCACGGCCGCAGACATGATGAAGTTGGCCATGATTCGCGTGCACGGTAGGATGCTGATGGAAAACTCCGGTGCGATCATGATGCTTCAGGTGCATGATGAACTGCTGTTTGAAGTGGCAGAATCAGAAGCCCCCTACCTTCGCGAGATGGTCAAGACCGAGATGGAGCAGGCCCTTCCTCTGGAAGGCGTTCCTGTGGTGGTCGAGACGGGCGTCGGTAGTTCATGGTACGAGGCCCATTAGGCAGTCTGAAAGTGTAGTTTTGTAGGATGTCGATCATTGTTGCATTGCTCCTTGGCATCATCCAGGGGCTTACAGAGTTCATACCGATTTCCAGCACGGCGCATCTTACGATCGCAGGATCGCTGTTTGGCGTGATCGATCCCGCGCATCCTGAAAAGTGGACGGCCTTCATGGCGACGATTCAGCTTGGTACCCTGGCCGCGGTGCTGGCATATTTCCGCGATGAAATCCGTCGTACCGTGCAGCATTGGTTGGCAGAAAACCTCGGCTCGGGTAGGCGTGCCTTTTCACAGCAGTCCGCTGAATCAAGACTTGGATGGTTAGTGGTCATTGGAACTGTACCGATCGTGGTTGTCGGTCTATCGCTCAAGGACATCATCGAAGGGGGCTTAACAAAAGATCTCTCGGTTATTGCCTTTTCGCTTATTGGTGTCGGACTGTTGCTTCTGGTAGCAGAGCGCATCGCCACCTTCACAAGGTCTACATCCGACCTTGGTTTGATTGACGCACTTGCCATCGGAGGAGCACAATGCCTTGCGCTCATTCCGGGCTCGTCCCGCAGCGGCACCACAATTCTTGCAGCACTCTTGCGTGGCATGACGCGTGAACATGCAGCACGGTTCTCATTCCTTCTTTCCATCCCTGCAATATTCGCAGCCGGCGTGCTTGAATTCTATGAGCAAGCAGGCAATATCACTTGGGATGACGGTGGGATTCAGCTTACTCTGGCAACACTGGCGGCATTCATCAGTGGGTATTGGTCGATAGCTTTTCTACTGAACTATCTCAAGACAAGGACGTTGGCTTCTTTTGTAGCCTACCGAGTTGCACTCGGTGCAGTGATCCTACTAACTGGCTGCAGCGAACCAGCCGCAAGGCAGGAGCCGATACTTGAGAAGATCGCTCCTCCAGCAGAAACGTTATCTGCGCCATCGGGTGTACTCACACCCGTGGTGGAAACGACGGATACGGTAGTGGTTAAGACCAGTGCCGGCTCGTTTGCCATTGAGCTCTATGGGAGGGACGCACCCAAAACTGTTCAGAATTTTCTTGCACTGGTCGACAAAGGCTACTACAACGGCATACTGATTCACCGGGTAGCAAAGAATTTTGTTATTCAGATGGGCGATCCGACAACGAAGGATTCGAAGGCCAAGGCTGATTGGGGCAAGGGGGGAGAAACAGCCACTGGAGAGATGCTTCCTGAGGAACTAGATAAGTCGCTACCATCAGCGCAAGAAGGCTACAGAAAGGGTCTTGTTGCCATGGCGCGCAAGCAGACAAGCGGATCGGGCACCAGTCAGTTCTTCGTATGTCTTGAGCAGGCTACAAATCTTCCATACACTTCCACGATCTTTGGCAACGTTATCGATGGTATGGACGTGGTCGAAAAGATCGGGAATTCAGAGGTAGAGGCGGGTCCGCTCGGCGATACCGATGGCGTGCCCAAGAAAGCGATCAAGATATCGTCAATCAAACGAATGAAACCGTAACACTTCACAGGAGTCTATCTACATGCGAATACTCGCTTTTTCACTCATCGCTCTGCTCGTGAACACGATAGGTGCATGCGCGCAGACAGTAACGCCAAAGGTTAACGACAACATGAAATACACGATAACAGTGACTCAAGGCAATAAGGAACTTGGTAAGATCGTGATCGGTCTCTGGGATAACATTGCGCCCAAACACGCAGCATTCTTTGAAGCTCGCGTAGCCGAAGGATTCTACAATGGATCGGCCTTCCACCGCGTGATCCCGAATTTTATGATTCAAGGGGGCGACCCAAATTCGATCAGCGGCGACCGCAGCACGTGGGGAACCGGCGGGCACCCAGATAAAGTACCTGCAGAGTTTTCGAGCGTAAAACACGTGCGTGGCGTGCTGTCGGCAGCACGTACTCAGGATCCAAACAGCTTTGGTGGACAGTTCTTCCTCTGTGTTGCTGATTCTCCATGGCTTGATAATCAGTATACAGCCTTTGGTGAAGTTCTCAGCGGTATGGAGGTTGCCGATGCAATCGTGAATTCGCCTCGCGATGGACGCGACAACCCGCTCGAGAAGATTTCAATGGCCATCACAAAGAACAAGTAAGTCATTGACGCATGCATTAGTCATATGGACCCTTGGCTGTCTGCTGTCGATGCAGACAGCCAAGGGCTTTATGCAAGATTCATCTTCAGCAGTGCCCATGAATCTGGGCGTTGGTGTTAACAGCACGTATGATGATCTAAAACCGATTATTGCGCCAGACGGGTTGACACTCTACTTCTGCCGCAAGGACTCTCCCGAGAACATTGGTGGAGGTGGCGAAGATATCTGGATGAGCACTCGCAAACCGGATGGATCATGGGGTCCGGCCGAAAACCTCGGGAACACACTCAACAACCGCGGGAACAACAGTGTTTGCTCGATCACTCCGGATGGTAACACGATGCTGCTGGTTGACTCGTACAGCGACCCATCACTTCGTCGCAGAACGGTCGCGATCGCAAAGCGTCAGGTCAACGGTTGGTCAACACCGCAGCCTGTCTTCATTGAGAAGTACTACAATGCTTCAAAGTACAGTGAATTCGCGCTCAGTAATGACAACACAGCGATCGTTCTTGCCATTCAAACCGAAGGCTCATACGGGGATCGTGATCTCTATGTGAGCTTTCGGAAAGCGAATGGCTCCTTTTCCGAGCCAGTCTCGCTGGGTGGTGTTGTTAATTCTGGCGGACAAGAAGCAACGCCGTTTCTTGCGGCAGATAACGTCTCGCTCTACTTCGCATCGGACAGATCAGGTGGGTATGGAGAGTTCGATATTTACGTGACACGACGACTGGATTCCACATGGACGAACTGGTCGCCCCCTGAAAATCTCGGATCAACGATTAATACTCCAGATTGGGATCTTGCCTACACACTGCCGGCCGATGGCAAGTTCGCCTATTTCGTTTCTTACAACAATGCATTTGGTGGGGCCGACATATTCCAGGTAAAGCTTCCTGAGAAGGTGCGCCCCAAGCCAGTTGTGTTGTTATCCGGCAAGGTCATCAATAGAAAGACTCAGCAGCCAATCGAGACAGACATTGTCTACGAGGTCCTGTCAACTGGGCACGAAGTAGGTAGAGCGCGCTCTACTCCAACGACTGGTGAGTACAAGGTAACGTTGCCAGCGGGCGAGTCTTATGCACTGCGTGCAGATGCCCCCGGATATCTCTCCGTAAATGAGAACCTTGACTTTTCCGCTTTTACAGAATACGTCGAACTCACAAAAGATCTCTACCTTCTGCCGATCGAGAAGGGCGCAACAGTCGAATTGAAGAATATTTTCTTCGACCGCAAGATGGCAACGCTGCAGTCAACGTCGTTTGCTGAGCTTCGGAGACTTACCCAGATACTTGCAGACAATCCCACGATGACGATTCAGATCAGCGGTCATACCGATGCTATGGGCAAGGACGCAGACAATCTTGTGCTCTCCAATGACAGGGCAAACGCCGTGCGTACGTTCCTGATCAACGAGGGGCAAATTCAAGCCTCACGGCTCAAGGCAGTTGGCTATGGCGAGACGAAGCCGGTAGCAAGCAATGACACGGACGAGGGGCGCGCGTTGAATCGTCGTGTCGAACTAACCATCCTAGAAAAGTAATGTCAGAAGTTATCACTACCGCAAGTGCGGCACTCATGGAGCGCGAACATTCTGTCGTGTTTCAAACATACCGCAGGATCCCTGTTGCAATCGATCATGCAGTAGGAGCACGTATCGTCGATGCCGACGGGCGCTCGTATCTTGACATGCTCGGAGGAATTGCTGTAAATGCATTAGGCCATTCTCATCCAAAGATCATCACCGCGATCGAACAGCAGATACGCAAGTACATGCACGTATCAAACGTGTTCTATCAGGAGCCGCAGGTTGTATTGGCAGAGCAGCTGGTGCGTGCAAGCGGCTACCCTCGTGTATTCTTTGCAAACTCGGGCGCAGAAGCAACCGATGGCGCGCTAAAGCTTGCACGTAGGTATGGAAGTGCACGTGGACGCTACGACGTGATCGGTTTTACGGGTGGCTTCCATGGTCGCACATACGGCGCATTGTCGTTGATGGACAAGCCCCTTTACAAAGACGGGATGGGGCCGTTCTTACCCAACACCCTCGTGTTGCCATTTAACGATGTCGATGCCCTTGAGTCGCGGGTTGACGAAAATACCTGCGCTGTAATGATCGAGTTCCTTCAGGGAGAGGGTGGTATTCAATCGGCTACGCAAGAGTTTGTAGATGCACTCGTGAAGCTCAAAGAGACCTACGGATTCTTGATCATTGCCGATGAAGTACAGAGCGGGATCGGTCGCACGGGCGACTTCTTCTCGTTTGAAATGTATGGCGTTCGTCCAGACATCATTACCGTGGCCAAGGCCATGGGAGGGGGCTTGCCACTCGGCGCGATACTGGCAACAGAGGAAGCCGCGGCACTGCTTGACAAGGGTATGCATGGCACAACCTATGGTGGCAATCCGGTTGCATGTGTAGCAGGTAGCGTTGTTGTAGAAGAAGTATGCAACGGACTGATGGATCATGTCCGCGAGATTGGTAGCTACATGCAAGAGCAACTTGAGGCGCTTCGATCAGCATTCCCAGAGCAGATCCGTGAGATACGTGGTCGCGGTTGCATGCAGGGTGTGGTATTGAATTCGGATGCAGCTCCATATGTACAGGATCTACTCAAACAGGGCGTTATAGCAAATGCAACGGCGGGCAATGTGATTCGATTGGTACCTCCATTTATCATCACGGAATCAGATGTAGACGAGCTACTGAGTGCACTTCGCACGGTCATGAGCGTGCCTCGTGGCTGAGACATTCCCACTGCTTGTAACCTGTCCACGTGAGTTCCCGCCGGTCCTTCGAAAAGAGGTAGAGACACTCGGCTACACCGTAACGCAAGAGCTGCCTGCCGGAGTGGAACTTGAAGGTACCTTGGATGATTGTTTACGTCTGAACCTATGGCTTCGGACAGCGCACCGAGTGCTGATTCGTCTCGGCAGCTGGCAGGCACGTACAGCAGATCAGATGTACGAGGCTGTAAACTCTGTGTCGTGGGAGGAATGGATCCCGGCAGACGGATATGTAAGCATCATCAGTTCGGTAAACACACCAAGCATCGACAATGACATGTATGCGAACATGAGGTGCAAGGATGCTGTTGTGGACCGCATACGCGACAAGAAAGGCATTCGTCCGAACAGCGGCTCATCTACCGATCGGTCGGTCGTGTTTCTGTATTGGCACGACGAAGACCTCATGATGTACGTTGATACGTCTGGACAGCCCCTTTCCGATCGCGGATACCGTGTGCATCCGGCGAAAGCCCCTATGCGCGAGACGCTGGCAGCAGCGGTGGTGCTCTCTACAAAATGGTCGTCGGAGTTTCCATTCGTTAATCCAATGTGTGGTAGTGGAACGCTGGCCATCGAGGCTGCGATGATCGCTCAGAACATTGCTCCGGGTGCACATCGCAACAACTTTGGCTTTCTGCACCTACTGCCGTTTGATGCGCGATCATGGACACAGATGAGAAATGCTACATTCGATGCAGAGCTTGGAGCCCCAGCGGCGCCGATACTTGCCTCTGACATCGATGGTCTGGTTGTGCAGCACGCGAAGGATAATGCACGCCGAGCAGGGGTCCGCGTAGAATTCCAGACAATGGACTTTATGAACGTTAAGGTGCCGCCATCTGAGGGCATTACAGAAAGCTCTGAGCATACACCGATTGTTATCTACAATCCAGAGTATGGTCTGCGCCTGGGAAATGAGTACGAGCTCAAAGAAACCTATCGTGCCATTGGCGATTTCATGAAGCAGCACTGCAAGGGCTATACGGGGTACGTATTTACTGGCAATATGTCTCTGGCAAAGGAGATTGGTCTTCGGTCGAAGCGCCGAATACCCTTCTGGAGTGCCGATATCGAATGCCGACTCCTTGAGTTTGAACTCTACGAGGGTTCGCGCAAGAAACAGCAATCATCCGACGATTGAACCGTATTTTCGAGGGTATGATTACTATTACCCTCCCAAATGGCGACAAGCGTGAGTATCCTCAGGGTGCCACCGGCATGGATATCGCCAAAAGCATTTCCGATGGCTTAGCTCGCGTTGCTGTTGGTATCTACGTTAACGATGCGCCCTATGATTTGTCACGTGAGATCACGTCCGACGCATCAATACGCATTGTGACGTTCGACAACGACGAAGGCAAAGAGATCTTCTGGCACTCCACTGCGCACTTGATGGCCGAAGCGCTCGAAGCGCTCTATCCTGGTGTGAAGTTTGGTATTGGGCCGCCTATCGAGCAGGGTTTTTATTATGATGTAGACCTGCCAGGCGGACATAAGCTTAGCGTAGAAGACCTGCCAAAGATCGAAGCAAAGATGATGGAGCTCTCAAAGCGGGATGTTCCATATCAGCGTGTTGAGATGACATGGGACAACGCCGTTGCCTACTTCACGGAAAAGGGCGATGAGTATAAGCTCGAACTTCTCGAGGGTCTCAAGGATTCTGAGATTACGTTCTATCAGCAAGGGGAATTCACAGACCTTTGCCGCGGTACGCACGTGCCATCAACTGGACACATCAAGTATCCGAAGCTTCTGTCAGTAGCCGGTGCCTACTGGCGCGGAGACGAAAAGCGTAAGATGCTTACACGTATCTACGGCATTGCCTTCCCGAAAAAGCAGCAGCTCGAAGACTTCATCAAGCAGCGCGAGGAAGCCGAGCGCCGCGATCACCGCAAGCTTGGCAAAGAACTCGAACTCTACATGATCACACCGATGGTGGGAGGGGGCTTGCCAGTCTGGCTGCCGAATGGAACAATCCTTCGCAGAAGACTCGAAGCATTCCTGCGCGACGAACAGGTAAAGCGTGGGTATCATGAAGTGATCACTCCACACATCGGGAATTTAGAACTCTACAAGACATCGGGACACTATCCATACTATGCAGATTCGCAGTATGATCCGATCACTGTAGAGGATGAACAGTATCTGCTCAAGCCGATGAACTGTCCACACCATCACCAGATTTACGCTAACAAGCCCCGTTCCTACCGTGATCTGCCATACCGAGTATCGGAGTTTGGAACCGTCTATCGCTACGAACAGTCAGGCGAATTGAACGGGCTTTCACGTGTACGTGGCTTTACACAAGACGATGCGCACATCTACTGCACGCATGATCAGCTGAAGGATGAGATCAAGAATGTTGTAGAGCTAACTCAAAAGGTCTTCACGACATTTGGTATGGATGTCTCGACTCGGCTGTCATTCCGCGATGACAACTCCGCGAAGTATGGCGGCGACCTCGAGTATTGGGAGCGCGCTCAAGCAGAGATCAAAGCAGTAGCTGATGAGATGGGGCTCGAGTACTTCATCGGCGAAGGTGAAGCAGCATTCTATGGACCAAAGATCGACTTTATCGTTCGCGATGCAATTGGCAGGAAGTGGCAGCTCGGTACTGTTCAGGTAGACTATGTAATGCCCGATCGCTTCAACCTTGAGTATGTTGGTGCTGATAACCAGAAGCACCGACCAGTGATCATTCACCGGGCCCCCTTCGGCTCGATGGAGCGTTTTATATCCATCCTGATTGAACACTATGCAGGGAACTTTCCGTTCTGGATCTCTCCTGTGCAGGTAAGCATTCTTCCGATCGCAGATGCCCATCATTCATTTGCACAGGACCTGGCTGCAGAGTTCGAACGCATGGGGCTTCGCATCAATCTTGATGTGCGTAACGAGAAGATCAATCGCAAGGTTGCTGAAAGCGAGCAAAAGAAGATCCCGTACGCACTGGTGATTGGCAACAAGGAGATCGAACAAGACTCTGCATCCGTACGTATTCATGGTCAGGGTGATAAAGGCCAGATGAAGATCTCTGAAATAAAGAGCCTCTTTGCACGCCTAAACACACCAGGCGAAGAATAACAGTCAGTAAGGTACTTCGATGCTTTTGGGACTTACAACATGGCAATGGATCGTTTTGGCGACGATGCTCGCTGGAAGTATCGTTGTGGTCTTCGTTCTGCGGGTACTGCTTGCATCATTGATACGACGGTTTCTCCGCACTGCATATCAGACGGTTTCGCACCCTAACCTTGTTAACTCTGTAGCGCGCAGTTTGGCGTTGTTGATCGTAACACGGCTCGATGGTGCATTTCTCGACTATCTAGAGTTGTCGTCCAAGGCCGCAGGCAAGCTAGAAATGATTCTGGATACAGGAGCTATCATATTCGTTACGATAGCTGTGTACCAGTTCGTAGAACTCATGTGCACACGCATGGTGTCGTATGTTATGCGGCATAAGGAGCACGGACGAGACATTGCCGCAACCATTGCGCCGCTCGTTGCGTCGACAGTAAAGTTCTTTGTAGCTGTGTTAGGCATCTCTTTTGCGCTTGGCGCACTGGGTGTAAACATCGCAGCGATCATCACTGGTTTGTCCATTGGCGGCGCAGCGCTGGCGCTTGCATCGCAGGACACAATCAAGAATCTCTTTGGCTCATTGGTCATTCTCTCGGAACGTCCGTTCGTAGTTGGCGACTGGATATCTACGCAAGGTATCGAAGGCGTTGTTGAAGAGATCGGTTTTCGCAGTACGCGCATTCGGACCTTTGCAGACACCGTGATGTTTATCTCGAATGCAAAGATGGCAGATGCGATGATCGAGAATATGGACATGCGCAATGTTCGTCGGTTTAAGTCAACCGTCTACGTTGATATTGCTGCTGGACCAGAAACGTTGCAACGATTTATCGAAGACGTAAAGCGTGTTATCAGCCAGGACCCAAGTAGTGTGCTCAAATCAAAAAAGCTTCTGGTGAATGTGAGTGCCATTACTCAGCAGGGAATTGCCGTTACGGTAATCAGCTGGTATACAACAGACGACAATAATCCAGAGCCCGTCGTGCTGCACCGCTTGAACATGGGTGTCCTGACAGCTATGCGGGCACATGGCTTGCTCATTCGTGGCGACTACGAGCCGGTAGCTGATCAGTCGGGAATGATTCCATGACGCCTCAAGAAGAGCGCCTCATGAACAAGGTTGTATTGCGCAAACCGGGTTCTCACTTGCGGCACATCTTCCTATGCGCCACGCCCTCTACGCAAAAGTGCTGCACAGAAGATCTCGGCAGTGAATCATGGAGCTACCTCAAGAAGCGCATCGAAGAGTTGGGGCTTGATACTGAAGGGGGCGTTTATCGCACCAAGGCCGATTGCCTTCGCATATGCGTGATGGGCCCGATTGCCGTTGTGCATCCAGATAATGTCTGGTACCATTCATGCACTCCTGATGTTCTCGAGCGCATAATCCAAGAGCATCTTATTGGTGGTGTTGCCGTCGAAGACTACAGGATTTCATCTAACAGCCCGACCAGACATCTTCCGTAACGCTGCGAGTAGCCCTGACGGCATCGCCGAAGATGGCTGTATGGTGGGCTTGCAGCGCCGGAGCAGCTTCTCTTCTGTATGTATCGAGTGCTTCTTGCGTTTGAGCACGATAGATCACGCGAAAGACCGCATACCCATCGGACACTGGTTCGAGTACGCGGGTAAGGCGTGCTGATGTAAAGTGACCAGTCTTGAGAACGTCGCTGATATGTTCTGACGTCATGTACTGTAGCCACTGTTCTTCAAGTGTCTCCGGCACAGCAACTTCCACTTGGTACGTGATCATGCGACTGATCTCTTTGGTAGTAGCATCCTGAGGACAACCGCACCTGCAACCGCAGATATAGTACTTCCAAGCAGAATGCTGAGTTTTGAGAGAGCCAGATGACTCGGATCGATAAAGGCCAGATGAGCAACGAATAGGGCCATGGTGAAACCAATGCCGCACAAGATGGACACACCATACATCTGCAACATGTTCACACCGGAAGGAAGCTGGGAGATACCGAGTTTACATGAGAGCCATACAGAAAGGGTAATGCCAACCTGTTTGCCGACGAAGAGTCCAAGAGCTATGCCGAGCGACACGGGGCTAAGCAAACCCGTTACCATCTCTGGTTCAATCCGAACTCCAGCGTTTACCAACGCAAACACGGGCATGATCACAAATGAAACAAACGTTCCAAGGCCATGCTCTATGCGGTGCAGAGGGGTTTGTACGTGCTCACACATGCGCTCAAGAGAATGCACTGCGTCCAGTTGAGCCCCTTCTTCTTCATCGGTCGTGGTACGATGGGCAATTGCATCTAAGATGCCCCGAGCCCGTGTGAAGAATGAGACTCTGTCGATTCGTGATTCAGCCGGGATGCACATTGCAAGTACGACGCCAGCAATGGTGGCATGTATCCCGCTTGATAGCACAAGCAGCCAGAGCACAAAGCCTAGGATGCCGTAATACCATAACGAGTTTATCCGAAGTCTGTTACCTGCGTAGAGCAATGCCGTTATTAAAGCCGCATAAAACAGCATCTGGATGTTCAGGGAGGCAGTATAAAACAGTGCTATCACAAGCACTGCAAGAAGATCGTCTACGATTGCAAGTGCAGCCAAGAATACTCGTAAGCCTGTTGGCACACGATCGCCCAGCAGCGCGAGAACGCCAAGTGCGAACGCGATATCAGTAGCCACTGGCACGCCCCATCCTCGCACGGCGGGTGTCCCTGCGTTAAATGCAAGGTAGGTAAGGCCTGGTCCGATCATACCAAAGACTGCTGCGATCATCGGTAAAAGCGCCTTTTGTCTTGTCGAGAGTTCGCCAACGAGAAGCTCCCGTTTGATCTCGAGTCCTACCACCAAAAAGAAGAGCACCATTAGTCCATCGTTCACAAAGTGCTCGAAGGTAAAGTGCAGGTGCCATGAAGCGAAACCAAACTCGACAGGCTGATGCAGTAATGCGACGTACGAGCTATAGGCACTGGAGTTTGTCCAGATCAATGCCACGGTAGTCATCGCAAGGATGATGATGCCTGTGGAGGTTGAGCGCTGGAAGAATTCTGCAAACGAGGATTGGATCGTGGATTGCAGACGCTGAATGCGGTTCACGGAACTCCTCAAAGTGTGAGTAGCGACTCGCAGTAGGCGCGGTAGCTTGACTTCGGAAGTTGGGAGATGCTAGCAACGAAGCTGTCTTTGTCTAGGAATCCCTGTTGCAATGCGATCTCTTCGAGGCAGCCAATTTTGAGCCCCTGCCGCTTTTCAATTGCGTGCACGAACACACCTGCATCGAGAAGACTCTCAGGTGTGCCGGTATCTAACCAAGCTACTCCGCGTCCGATAAGTTCGACATTGAGAGCCCCCTGTTCAAGATAGACCTGGTGAACATCTGTGATCTCGAGCTCTCCGCGCTTGCCCGGTTTGAGGTCCGCGGCAATGTCTACCACTTGATTGTTGTATACGTACAGGCCGGGGATGGCCAGGTTCGACTTCGGATGTGCTGGCTTTTCTTCAATTGAAAGTACCTTGCCGTTGGGTCCCATTTCCACGACGCCGTATCTCTCGGGATCGGTCACAGGATAACCAAACACGGTTGCACCTGTATTATTGGCTAGGGCTCTACGGTAGAAGTCGAGCTTACCGAAAAAGAGATTGTCACCCAGGATTAGCGACACATCTGAGTTGCCAACGAACTCTTTACCAACCCGAAACGCATCTGCTAGACCGCGCGGTGCATCCTGAATGGCATACGTTAGGTTGATACCATATCGGCTGCCGTCGCCAAGCAGACGTTCAAAGTTTGGCGTATCCTGCGGGGTCGAGATCAGCAGGATGTCCTGTATGCCTGCGATCATCAACGTCGAGAGCGGATAATAGATCAGGGGCTTGTCATAGACAGGCTGCAGCTGCTTTGAAAAAGCAGACGTCATTGGATACAGGCGCGAACCGCTGCCGCCGGCGAGTATTATCCCCTTAGTTGCCATACGGCAAACTTACACATGTGCAGGTTTAGTCGCTATCGCGGTCCTGCATGGACTTGATAAGGTCGATACCTTCTTCGTTCACTGCGCGATGGCGCACAAGTTTGGCCTCGGTCAGGAAGATTACGTTCTCGGCAATATTCGTCGCATGATCCGCCATGCGTTCCAGATCATACAAGCCGAGCAGAAGGTTTGCACCATCACTTACAAGCGCAACATCGTCCTTCATCGCATTGATCAATTCTCCACGCAAGAGGTCGTAGAGGTGGTCTACGTTAATGTCAGACGGAAGGATGTGAGCTGCAAGTTCCGGGTCGTTGTTGATGAATGCATCAAGGCTGGACTTGACCATTGTGTAGACAGCCTGTGAGATGCGATGAATGTCGATCTGATTGGCAAGCTGGACAGCATTGGGTGTCGTAAGCACGATTGAGGCAATGTTCGTTGCCTGATCACCAATTCGCTCAAGCTCATTATTGATCTTTACTGCAGCCAAAAGCAGACGTAAGTCAGATGCAACAGGTTGATTGAGTGCAAAGATCTTCTGGCATTGCTTGTCAATCTTGAGATCGAGCTTGTCTACCTTGTCATCGCGGTCTACAACAATGCGTGCAAGTTCCTGATTGCCCTCGCGCAGGGCACGGATCGCAAACTCTACCTGTTCCTCGACAAGCGAACCCATACGAATGAGGCGCGTGCGGAGTTTGTCAAGGTCTTCTTCAAACGTTCTGTGCATGGTGATTATCCGAATCGGCCAGTGATGTAATCTTCCGTTTCTTTTCGTGACGGACTGGTGAACAGTGTGCGGGTTCTATCGAACTCGATAAGAGACCCCATCAAAAAGAAGCCGGTGAAATCGGAGACGCGCCCGGCCTGCTGCATATTGTGCGTCACCAAAACGATTGTGTATGTGTCTTTGAGCTCTGTTATAAGTTCTTCTACTTTCCCGGTCGAGATCGGGTCAAGTGCAGAACAAGGTTCATCCATGAGTAGAATCTCTGGATTGATGGCCACTGCTCTGGCGATGCATAGGCGCTGCTGTTGTCCGCCCGAAAGTCCCTGTGCTGAATGATTCAAGCGGTCTTTGACCTCGTCCCACAGTGCTGACTTGCGCAACGACGATTCAACGATGTTATCGAGATCTGTCTTCGATACTTTTTCGTTGAGTGTCAATCCATAGGTGATGTTCTCGTAGATAGACTTCGGGAACGGGATTGACTTCTGAAACACCATTCCTACGCGCCGGCGCAGCGTTACAACATCAACATCCTTAGAATAGACATCTACGCCATCGATCATCATGTGGCCTTCAATGCGAGTGCCGTCGATCAGATCATTCATGCGGTTCATTGAACGCAGGAATGTAGACTTACCACAACCCGACGGACCAATGAACGCTGTGACGCGTCTTTCAGGTATGCTCAGATTGATGTCGAAGAGCGCCTGTTTGGAAGCGTAATGAAAGTTGAAGCCATGGGCCTCGATCTTGACCGGAAATTCTTTTGCCATAGGGATTCTGGTTCGTTACCGCTTACGTAGACGTGATCGAATAAGGATGGCTGTGAGATTCAACAGAAATGTTAAGCCTAACAGCACAAGCGTGGTTGCGTATTGCAAAGGCAGCGTCTTGTCGACGTCAGGAGACTGGGTCGACAACACAAACAGGTGGTACCCTAGGTGCATGAACTTTTCTGTGACATTACTTGGAAGGACTTCCGAGGAATACGTCACACCCACAAACAGAATTGCCGCCACTTCACCGGCACCCCGCCCAACGGCTAGGATAGATCCCGTGAGAATACCAGTAACAGCATTGGGTATCACCACCTTGACGATCGTTTGCCAGCGCGTGGCACCAAGCGCTAATGAGGCCTCACGTAGATCTCGCGGAACCGCGCGCAGTGCCTCTTCTACAGAGACAATCACCACCGGAAGCGTGAGCACCGCCAGGGTTGCCGAAGACCACAAAAGCGACCCGTCTCCAAGAGAGCTTGTGCCAAGCCACGAATCGATGCCGCCGCCAAGAAACTGGATAAAGAAACCTACTCCGAACAGACCAAAGACAATTGATGGCACGCCTGCCAGTGTGTTTACGGCAAACCGAACGCTACGGGCAAACCACGAATCCTGTTTTGCAAACTCCGTAAGGTAGATCGCCGTTGCCGTTCCTACGGGAACGCCAAGGATCGTCATGAGCAACACCAGGAACGTGGTTCCTGCCAGCGCGGGCCATATGCCACCTTCGGTGTTGTTGTTGCGGGGGAACTCGCTCAAAAACTCCCAAGAAAGTGAGTTGCCGCCGTTAGCAATGAACGAACTGATCATTCCAAGAATCACCCCCAACACAGCAACTGCGGCCGTGAGAGCCACAAGCACTGCGAAGAAGCCTAGGAGACGTTTAGAAGCTGAAATATGCGATTGTGTGGCGATCATGCTTAACGTCCCTGAAACTTCTTGATGAGACGCTTTTTCACATACAGCTCTGTAACTGCATTGAGACCGAATGAGAACACGAACAGCAGCACGCCCATGAAGAAGAGCACTCCATAGTGTTCTGAGCCCCATACCACCTCGCCCATCTCGCTGCCAATCGTTGCAGCAACGGTACGTGCCGGTTCAAATGGAGATAATGATGAAAGGGGCGCATTGCCCGTGGCCATGATGGCGATCATCGTTTCGCCAAACGCACGACCAATACCGAGAAGCACGGCTGCAAATACACCCGGTGCTGCTGCAGGCAGCATCACGCGATAGGCAGTTTGCCATTCAGTCGATCCAAGCGCCAGCGATGCTTCGCGCAGCGTCTTGGGTACGGCGCTCAAAGAGTCTTCGGCAATGCTGAACACGATCGGAATGACGGCCAACGACAGGCCGATACCGCCCACGATAGCGTTGAGGCGATATGCGGCGCCGGTTACATCCTGGATGAATGATGCAACAGTAACCAGACAGAAGAAGCCGATAACTACGGAAGGGAAGCCAGCCAGCAACTCAATTGCAGGCTTTACGATC
>JBEBCJ010000116.1:0-8374 GCA_041157865.1 Bacteroidota bacterium | reverse complement strand
GACACACTCGACGATCAGAATCAACTCTCTTACGCTTCATGTATTTTTCATCATCTTACTGATTGATGACCATGGATATTACAACGAATAGAAAACATCAGGCTCTGGGGGGCTTAGCTCTCATTTTATTAATCGTAGGTGTGTTTTCGCAATTCACAGCACTTGGTGGTGACAATGTCGTTCTTATTGTGTCGTTTGCAATGCTCTTCACTGTTGGGTACTATCTCACAGGGAATGCACTTCGCACTGCATTGCTCTGCCTCGTGATTTCGCCTGCGTTGTTTCTCGCAAGTGAAGCAACAACGTAATTCCTAACGTGTGATGAGACATACATGATCCGCGAATTGGAAGACACCCGTGTTTTCAATTATCGACAATGGAACATGGGTGGCTATCGCACTTCGATACTTATGACAGGAACAGCTGTAAAAGCTTTAGAGAAACTCTCAATAGGTGTCATACCACCGCAGTACATGCTACACAGCCTAACGAAGGCGGTACACTGGCTTATTGGATTTTCTATCTTACTGATCTTGTTTGAGGTGATGCGCAGAAACTTTGTCGCGAGAGAGCACCACCAGGTATTCTTTGTGGCATTTTTTATGGTGTCGTTGCTGATACCAACAAACATCCTTGCGTTCAAGGTTGCCAATTACGACCTCTTATCTGTGATGCTGGGTCTTGTAACGCTAGCCCTTGCACTGGCATCCGTTAGAAATCAAAGCCTTAAACTTGCGCTGTCCGCCGTAGGGATGGGGGCACTTGCATCACAGGAAAAGATCATAGCATCACCGTTCTTTGCATTGGCAATGTTCTTTGCGGTGTTCATTGCTGCGACATGGCAGAAAACATCCAAAGGCTCTAAACAGCAAGCAACGAAGTCTATTTCTTGGTTGAGAGCACTTGGAGTACTGGCACTATCGATGGTTATTGCCTCTCTTACCGTTGGCACAACATGGGCCTTCGTGAATAGCATTCACGGAGGATTGCGGTTTTCGCTGCCAAACGCTCTCAATCCACTTACTGGCTATCTCTCAGTCACCGGTGCAACATCAGCCAGTTCATCGTCAGCCTTTGTGCTTGCCAGTTTGGCCATCTATGCGTTGGCCATTGTGGCATCGTTCGCGTACAGGTTTGTTGGACACAAAGTTCGGAATAACAGTCTGCAGGGAAAGCTTCCTGTTATCACAGCTATTGTGATTGTCGTACTTGTGGGATTGGGGATATACAGCAGCTATGCGTACCCCGTCTATGTGCACCCCTATCATCCAACACCTCAGGGCATATATCTTCCGACGAAATCATTTAATGATGCAACTGCGCATTACATGCAGCCATCGTTTTCCGCACACATGGTGGCTGCAACCATCTCATCGTATAGTGTCATTGCCAACGGACTCCCCACATTCGTATGGCTATTCCTGATTGTAGCTCCAATTGCTGGATTACTAACAAAGAAGACACTCGTGGTGCCTCATGGTTGGTCATTAGCAGCGCTCTTGGTCATGTTGTTCCCGCTTGCCTATGCGGTCACGCAAACACCACTTGGCACAAGGTATCTGAACATCTTTCTGTTTGTGATAGCCTTGTTTGTTGTTCTCATGGCTACATCGTTGCTAGCCGAACTAAAACCCCAATACACGATCGCGACAGGGACCGTGTGTGCCCTGGTGTTGTTTGGCGAGCTCTTCATGTTTCGTCCGGTGATTGGGGCATTCACCCCATTCTGGAACAAGCCAGATCGCGAGTTTGCCGACAAACCATTGTATGGTCAAGGGCGCGCAGGCCATTGGGCGGGCTGGGGCGAAGAGATCTTCCTTGCCGGCTCAAAGATTGTGGCGGAATACAAACAGCCGGGCAAGTCGGTAACGATTCATGCAAGCTATCCTGGGGATTGGCTTACAGAAGACACCTCTGTAACAATTGTGCCGTACAATCAATTTGAGCGTGGCATCTCACCGTCAGATTTCTACGTGCTATCTCGTCAAGCGATCTACCAGAAGCGCTATCCTTTCCCGCACGGTCAGAAGCCCCTGTTCACAATTGATTATGGCGGCGCAACAATGGCCTGGGTGTTTCGTGGTGATCAACTCACGAACACCATCTTGTTTGCAGCCCCAGAGAAGCAAGGCGGATATATCGCTGAATTTCCCGAATTGCGTAATCGAGCAAATGACGTCTCAAATCTTCAAAAGTCTACGTTAACAGTGTTTGAGGATGGAAAGCCACTCGGCCCAGCACACAGCGCGTTCGACGACATCCGTAAGTTTGGCAAGGGGCGATTCAACCACTGGGAAAATGTTGTATTCTTCTCGACGTCCGACAATTCAGATCCGAGAATGAATGGTCGGAGGTATGAAGTTCGATAGCACTGTTTGCTGAGAAATCAATGTTTATTCAACCGAGCCATTGAGATTAGAACAACAATGACAATACCATTCAACGTCCCCTACCTTGCTGGCAAAGAACTGGATTACATATCCGAAGCGGCGCGTGCAGGCAAGTTATCCGGTAATGGTATGTTCACTCAGCGATGCCACAAGTTTCTTGAGGATCGATATGGATTTGGCAAGGTTCTGCTGAGCACGAGCTGCACGGATGCGCTTGAAATGGCAGCCATACTTGCTCAAATCGGCCCGGGTGACGAGGTTATTGTGCCTAGCTATACTTTTGTGTCAACGGCACTTGCATTTGTGCGGCAAGGTGCAAAGATTGTCTTTGCCGATTCTGAGTCAGCCACACCAAATATTGATGCAACACAAATCGAGGAACTGATTACTGAACGCACCAAAGCGATCGGGCCAGTTCACTATGCTGGTGTTGCATGCGACATGGATGCAATCATGGCCATTGCCGGGCGATACAACCTATTCGTTATCGAGGATGCAGCGCAGGCGATAGACAGCTATTACATCAGTAGTGATGGAAAACGCCGGACACTGGGCAGTATAGGTCATTTCGGTGCATTCTCATTTCTCGAGACCAAGAACATTATCTCGGGTGAAGGTGGGATGTTAGCGATCAATGATCCTCAGTACTTTGACCGTTCTGAAATCATTTGGGAATAGGGAACTAACAGATCACGCTTTTTTCGAGGCGAGATTGCTAAGTATGGGTGGGCTGACACAGGTAGTTCATTTCTGCCTTCTGAGATCACAGCAGCCTTTTTGTGGGCACAGCTCGAAGCCATTGATTCAATAAAGAGTACTAGGAAGTCATTGTGGTCAGCCTACATGAGCGCACTCATCGGCACAGAGTCAGAGGGCTTGTATCATCTTGCCAAGAATCCTGAATATGCTTCTGGCAACGCACATCTTTTTTATCTGATCTGTCCTTCTGAAAAAGCCAGAACTGTGTTGATTTCTGAGTTAAAAAGACACCAGATACATGCTGTTTTCCATTATCAGTCATTGCATCGAAGTGAGTTTTACTCTAGTCATAATGCTCAGCCCATTCTTGCGAACTGCGACAAGTTCAGCGACCGGCTTTTAAGACTCCCCCTCTACAATACGTTGGCAGTTCAAGAGGTCAGCCTCATCTCTGACATCGTAGCAACATTTTGTGAATGTAATCGAAGCGTGAGTACACGAGAAGAGCTACTGTCAAGAAGATTCCGATGTATACTGTGGTGCCCGCTGTGGTGATTGATCTCGATAGAATTGATGGTGGATCGTCACGATATTTGGGTAATCTTCTCGACCCAGCCCGGGTTTACTATAGCACCCGCAACCATCTCTTTCTGCTATGGGCGCTCTCAACGAACTACCGGCTCTACATCCTGGATGTCGTTGCGCTGCTGGGCTAAATGTTGGCGCGTCTATTTGTGATTGGACTAACAAAACCCAAAGAGATGTTGGCAACCAGCCGTGCCGTTAGGCATGCCGTGATTGATTCACTTAAGGGCAAGTTGGGCAAGTCAAACCGTTGGCCGATGTGAATCCAAGTAGCAAGGCCAGGGACACATTTCACAATTTCTAGTGCTCAACATTGCTTTGCAACGACCTACCTCTACGGATTAAACAAGCTATCTCTTCTGTTCAGCACATCTTGCAATGCCTTGGGTTTATCCCTCATGAAAACCAACGCATAGAGAATCCTCAGGTTGTTCAGGACTCTGCCGGGAGTCGAATCGGCCGGATAAGCTGACACCCCAAACGCGGTTGCTTCAATGTTTGGTTAGATGAAGACGTTGTATTCTTCCAAAGAGTAGGATCCCAGGGCTCATAACTAGGCTTAACGCAGTATTGTACCCAGAGTCTTTGTGCGATTACGCTACTTTTTGCCGCAACATCAACTCCCTTAATCTGCCACACAATTTGGAGCCAGAGTTTGTTCCAAATCTCAAACGTTCTCTTCGACCAAATTTCCTTACTTGAACGGATCGATATTACCGGCCCATGCATCACTGCTGCGAATCCAAGGAAATCATCCTGAAGCTGAACGCAAGATCCCGATGGTCTACTCTTCTGGATGATGTTTCTGTCTCAATTCATGCTCCTTTCACTCCCAAACAATTGTTTCTGCTGGTAGCATGTATGGGACGTAGGTCGCAATACAACTATTCGACATCGTCAAATCAACACTAATCGCTACTAGTTAACTCACATTTTCCACTACTTTTTTCACATTCTTAAGCTAGATTTCGCACGTGATAGCAAATCGGTTGCTGTCGGCCACAATAAACTGCTGAGGCAAATGTGCGTATTCTCATTATTGCTCATTTCTATCCACCACGTAACTCGATGGCAGCACATCGACCTTATTCGTGGGCTAAGTATTGGACGAAGCTTGGACACGATGTAACGGTTGTAACAAGTAGCAAGGCCCCGTCATTCGACGACCTAACATTTGATACAACATTCTGCAGCGTAATTGAGGTACCATGGCTTCCCCGTTGGATAGATGAGTTCACCAAACGGCCAGCACCTATCCTAAACCAACAAGCAACTGCCTCAGCATCAGCGAAGCCGAGTATGTTCTCGAGACTCGTCAGGTTTTGCATTGACATTGTTTCGCCACTGCAACGTAAATACGGCATCTTCTACGCGCAACGCTTTCCTGACGTTTTCTTCCTATGGCGGCGCAATGTGATGAGAGTGGTGGGCCGCTGTCAGCAGTGGGATATGGTCGTTAGCACACATGGCCCCTATGCAACACACCTGCTGGCACACAAGATGAAGACCAAAGGCATTGCTGCACATTGGATTGCTGATTACCGGGACCTGTGGGTTGGCAACTTTCCATATCCTGGTATGTGGCCTTTTAACATCTACGAGAGACTACTAGAACGAAAGATCCTTCGACGTGCCGATGCTGCCGTCACTGCCAATGAGTCGTTCAGTAGCAAGCTCGCACAAATGCATGAACACCTTCCAATCCATACGATTGAAAATGGATTCGAACCAGCTGACACCGCAGTGCTACCAACTTTGCAGTACTTTCCAAGCGACGGCATCTTTCGTATCGTTTACACTGGCTGGATGCATGAGCTACGCGACCCATCACTACTGTTTACTGCCATAGCTAATCTTCATGATGAGATCAACGATGGGCAAGGAGTGGAAAAGACACTTGAGCTCGAAGTTGTTTTTGTTGGCCCCTATTCCACGTTCGTGGAAGAAACAGCAATTGCCTGTAATGTTGCCCAGTACGTCAGGCAAGTTGGCATGGTTTCGCGCGCTGAGTCCCTACAGATACAGCGCGATGCGCACGTTTTGTTTTTCATGGAGTGGAAGGCAAACGGTGAAAGTATTTTTAGTGGGAAAATCTTTGAGTATATATCATCAGGTACGGAGATCTGGGCCACAGGTGGTCCGCTTGATACGTCAGTCCGCGAACTCATCATCAATAGCCGCACTGGCACCCATTTTGCAGATGATATTGATGGTATCGCCAAGACGTTACGTGAGCGGCTTGTGACTAAGCAAAAGCAGAGACCGAACTCAGATATCAACTACCTGAATAGCTTTACGCGTGAAAGCAAGGCAAGAGCCTACATTAATGTTATTGAGAGCATCGTGGTAACACG
Organism: Bacteroidota bacterium; assembly: GCA_041157865.1. GTDB lineage: Bacteria > Bacteroidota > Ignavibacteria > Kapaibacteriales > Kapaibacteriaceae > UBA10438. The sequence continues at coordinate 2,346 of JBEBCJ010000116.1, read as the reverse complement.
CGGCACTTGATGTTTAACTGCTAGTTTCATTTGCGATTTACCATTGATCGTCCCGATAGCGCCCATCCTAGCAGACCAAACACAATGGTAATGGGGTATCCTGAGAGTGATGCTGCTAGGGCAGTTGCGGGCTGAATACCCATCCCGGTGAGCACGGCTACGTATGATAAGTCTTTTATTCCCAGACCCGCAAATCCTATCGGTATAATTGTAGCAACCTGCACGATAGCTGAAGCGAATATTGCCTCGCTGGTGGATAAGGAAAATCCACAGACATAGGCCACGAGGAAATAGCGCAACACGAGCATACCCTGAAATACAAATGCCAGTATCATGTTATAAACGAGTCCTGTTTGGTTAGAGTCGATTACGGTAACGCTTGATTGAAGCTCCTCAAAAGCAAGAGCATATTTGTGTAGCCGTGTTCCGAAGACCTTGTTCAACAGGGCGATAGCAATCCATATAATGGTCGAGCTTTTGCGCATCACTATGCACAACAACACGATAAGTGCCGGAACAACAGTCATAGCAAGAATGGCATACAATAACGTTTGGGGCGTTGCCTCTAAAAAGTGCACTTGGCCAGTAATGAGCGAGAAACCGAACAGTATCAGAACGCAAGCCATACCGATAATCTTATCGATAACAATGGATGCTACATTGCGCGTAATCCCACCGGGATCAGACCTCGTGGAAAGTACCCGTGTAGCGTCGAATGTTATGCCACTCGGCAAGATGAAGGATAGATACTGCGATTCAAATGTTACGTGTAGACTTCGCATGAGAGAGGTGCTAGGTCGAACAACCCACCACCGTAGAGCAACAACATAGAGCGTAAGTGCATTTAGGGCAATTGCAACGATGAAGTACCACCAAGGAAACATGGTAAATGTTGACGCAACAGCGTAAATATTAACATTGAGCAAGATGACAGCTAACAGCGCAGCTGAAAGCAGGATGCGTGTCATGTAACGCGTGCGATTCGTTGTAAACCAAGCTTTCATAGCTCAACGCAATCCAGTGCAATCGAGATAATGTTGTGCTATCGTTGTCCAATTGACGGGCACAAACTTGTCATTCCTGTGTTCGTATGGCATTGATGAAGAAACTTCATGCACAGCTTCATACATGGTACGCAGCAATTCATCTACTCTACCTGTGTCCACTAACTGTTTGCAAGCATGGGTAGACACCAACTCCTCATGCCCCATGATGTCACTTAAGATCACGGGCAGGCCACAAGCCATTGCCTCGAGAACAACATTGGGCATACCCTCGTAGAGCGAGTAGTTGATGAGGCAGTGCGCTGATTGATACTGCTGCAATAGTCCGTGTTTGTCTTGCCATGGGAGAAAGCTCACTTGCGACCCGATGCCAAGATGCTGAACGAGCGACTCGAGCTCGGCACGCTGGGGTCCGTCGCCTACGAGTTTGAGTCTAACGTCTGAACCCGCAAATGCCTCGGCAAAGGCGTTGATCACGACAGGGAGATTCTTCTGTTGCTGAAATCTGCCAACGAATAGAAATGTAAATGGTCCTTTAGGCGGCTCTGCAGGTGGACGAAAGAACTCGGTGTCTACGCCATTCGGGATGACGCTCACGGGTATAGGGTCAGCCTTCTCGGATGCTTCCGCTAAGCCCCGTGAATTAGCGATAACAGCTGTTGCCTGTCTGAGCACGCGCCGACGGATAGGTGTTAGTAGCGTGTGCACCCAATCCATGCCTGACTCCATGCCGGGTACGTCGCCGCCACGCAATGCAACGATGTAAGGGATTTTGCATTTGTTACGAAGCGTTGGACCCAGCAAGCCACATGGGATGCTGAAGAAGAGTATTGCTCTGTTTGGACTGTGCTGCTGAACGATGCTACCGAGGGCACGCCATGCATGCCAGACAAAGCTGAGCATCTCATGTGGGTTTGATGATGACACACTCTTACGAGCAGATGGCAAACGGTGTACATGCACTCCCCCATCCTCGACGGAATAGCCAATCGTATCGCGATATCCAGCTGTCAAGACCACGGCCGTATGTCCAAGTTCAACCAAGGCCTTTGCGATATGACGCGTTGCGTTGGCAGCGCCAGCGCCGATCGGAGGATACTCGTAGTTGATGAGCAGAATGGTCATGCGTTCATTACCACCCAGTTCCACAGGAACGCTCGGTTGTCGGCAGAGAGGTTACGGTGGTCGTTGATTTGCTTGCTAACGAAATCGTGGCTAAGTCCGCTGGTGCTGGGACTGTTCTGCAAGGCGATCTTTCCATCGCTCATCCATTTGCCGATAGGCACGCCAAAGCCTTTCTTCGAACGATACAAGATCTCGTGCGGCAGGTAGGGCTCGAGGG
>JBEBCJ010000115.1:0-5208 GCA_041157865.1 Bacteroidota bacterium | reverse complement strand
GTCTCGACTGTATGAAGCGCACGACCCTGTCCTACTTCGCCGTTACTAATAACAAAGCCTATGAATTCATCATCGGTAAGCGAGCCCCCAAGCCCCATACCACTTATACGAAGACCATACGAGTATTGCATACCCATAAACGTCTCTGTTGGCTCATAGCCTACGTGTAGTGAGAATCCAAGGTGGAATCCGCCTCCACCAGTAAATTCAGCACAGCAAATCGGCATTGGGCCGATCTTTGAGAAGTTGGCAGAATACTGATTGTACCCAGTGGCAATTCCACCACCTACATACATGCGCGTAAGTGTAGTGTCCTGCGCTGATAACGCAATAGTGCTTACAACGAGTGCGGCTAGAAAAACGCGAATTCTCATGGCCTAACGATAACAAGAGGTTGAGACGTGAATGCGTCTGCCGACACAAGCATCACCGTGTATACTCCGCGAACTAAAGAACGAATATCAATATCAAGCTCGGACATCCCCACAGGTATCTGATGCTGTGATGATTGAACGATGCTTCCTTGTGCATCGATGATGCGCAGTGTTGCAGGAGATGCTTGGCTGGACACAATAGAAACGGAAACATCAGACGATGCGGGAACGGGGCTTATCGAACGAATGACTGGACCCTTCGTAACCAGTGTATGACGATCTGGATTTGGATTCGCAATCCGCAAGAGCCCCTTCTTGTAGTCGGTTGTTACCGCTGCACCGAACGCCGCTGCTGTGGTATCAAATGTGACGTATGAGGAATCATACTCAGCAATGCCCGCGCGGCCGATAATGTAGGCAATGACATTCTCACGAGAATACGAACCACTGATGCGGAAGGTAATCGTGCGAACATCTCCGTCAACCGTTTGCGAGACAACCTCTCCACTGCCGCCGGGAACAGATATCGAGTCGGCAAAGAAGTGCCGCTGATAAACCTGCATCTTGCCTTCGAACGGACGCAGTCCCTTGTACTGAATGTTCTCATTGATGGAGGCAGTAACGGGTATGCGTGCAACACCACGTGGATCAACACGAACATCGGGCATCCATACTGTTGCCGTGCCTTGGTACTGCACAAAGCGAATGCTTGTTGTAGCAGCACATGGCGTCACTTCGAATACAAGCTCATCTGAGCCCGATATCTGTCCTCCGGTATAACGAATAACAATGGTGATCGAATCTGCCGGAGGAATCACAACTGGGAACAACGCCGTTGTTGTGAACGGGGCTCCTGCAGTAAACGCAGCTGAGCTTAGCGTAATAGGGTTGCCGGTTCGATTAGCGAGTACAACACTGCGCTCTTGTACTTCCGGAATAAAAGCAAGGGTTGGATGCGAAATGTCAATGTCGGCTCCGGCGCCGCGTCCAAGAACGCGGATCGATCTATCAACCGCGAGCTGTCCTGCATAGCGGATCACAACCTCGTCTGTATCGTGTCCACGCAGTCTTGGCACAAAGAGTATCTCCACAGACATGCTCGCCCCAGGCTGGAGTGTATCACCCGGACGATACCCTTGAACACGGAACTGTGAGGAGAGGCCCTTGCGCATCGAGATCCCGTCGATCACAACCGGTATCGGATCATTGTTGCGCACAAGCATAAATGTCTTGCCTACCGTATCACGCACACATACGTCACCGAAGTCCGTCATGTCGCCAAAGGTCGACAGGTTCCTATCGATTGATCGAATAGCTATCGGCATTCGAAACGTACGTTCGCAGGCAATGAGTTCGAGGGTATCCACAAGACTGCCGGTGTCTTTCGGTACTGCACGGAACTGAACACGAAGACACTCTCCAGGACGCACAGTATCGCGCTGTATCGTATCGCGCAGCACGAGCCACGATCCCACCTGCAACTCTCCACGCTCGAAGATCACTGGCACGACACCCGTGTTACAGATCGAGCCTCCAACAAGCGTATCGATCGTTACACCAATGAAGTGCACTCCGAATGAAACCTCTGGTGTTGCTACATCAAGAGGTACGATACGGAACACGCCATCAGACTCGTCCGTCTCCGGCGTTATTATGCGCCGCAGCAGCAGGTTATCACGGGTGTCCTCAGAGCACGAAGCAAGCGTAGAGCCATCTGCCCCGTACTCGACGTCTGTCATAAGTTGGCTGTGACCAGGCATGCCCGGAATTGGACCAAGGATCTGACGATTCACAACGTCGTATTGCCGAATCTGCGGCTGGCCTGCAAAACCCATTGTGATATAGGTTTCGCTCGGATTAATAGTAACACCAACAACGTTCGATCCTTCACGATAGATAACGCGAATCAGCGAATTCGTTTGCGTATCATAAACAAGTGTACGTTGCTCCTGCGGTGAATTTCCTTTGCCTTCATTGGCCTCACCTGCAAGAGCGATAAGTCTGTTCGTCCGCGATACAGACAGATCTCGAATCGCCGGACCGCCCATGCGTGGCAAGTCGGCATTGAAACGATAGATCTCGCGACCCGTATTAGGGTCAAAGCGGACAACATCCCCATTGATCAGCGATAGAACCAACACGCCATCGGCACCCCGTGCTGCTGATGACGGAGCATCCAAAACAACCTCTGCACGTTCTGCCAGTGTTGCACCATTGTACGCGCGCAGTCGAGCACTCATTTGCCCGGCAACATAAATGGTTGCGCCTGTGCTGTCAGAAATGATCTCGCCAGCATTTGCATGATTGACGTCGGCACGAGCAGCTGGCCCAGGTGTTCCTGGATCAAAACGCAGCAGAAGGTCCTTAGCAGGCGATGCTCTGTCAACAATTGCAGCGATTGAGCGGGTTTGACCGAGATACGAAAGCCTTGAAACCTTCGTAAGGCCTGGCAGTACCCCTTCTGCGGCATACGATGTAACGATGGCCGACGTAGCAACATCCCACTCAACGATCATACCGTTCTGATGTGCAATAGCCAGATAACGTCCGTTGGCACTAAATGCAATATTGGTGGCCGGTGAGCGCTCGCCAACCAACCAACGCGCTCCAGAAGCCCCTTGCTTCTGATACACGCGAATCTTTGCGTTGTCCGTGTACTCAATAGGCACTTCCCAACGAAGTGTCGAGTCAAGTGTCGAATCGATGAACTTCCATGACTTACCATTATCTGCAGAGTACTCGACATGGGAATGGAAGCCTTGGATTGCACCCTTCCAGGCAATCGTGGTATACTGACATGCGGCAAGGTTCTCGCCACCGTTGGGCGAGACCACCTGAAGGATTGTCGTTGGCTTGTAGGTTGGTGTATTAGCAAAGAGCATCACCTCGTGACGCATGCCCCCTTCATAGACAATAGTGAGCACGTCACTGATCGGCTGCGATGTTGTCGAGTTGCAGTAGAGATCGAAGCGGTAATCCGTTCCTGCATCAACTGATACTGGCGGAGCCTTCGCTCCATATGTGCCTTTCCAAACGATGCGGAAGTTTGATGTTGACGTACGAAGTGTGTCGATGGTAAGCCTGCGTTCGTTGCCCTGTGCGTCAACGGTCGACGCAAACGTGCGCAGGTTCAGTTTTTTCATCACCTCTGTACCTGGAGCCACATCACCATAGTCAAGATATAGCGGCACACGCTTGAATAAACTGTCTACTACGAAAATCGAGCCGCCGCGTGTAGCTGTAAAACCATCCCATGCAATGGGCAGCTGCCCTACATCGCCATTGCGCACAGCGTAGAGTACTAAGTTTGCACTCGTTGACGTAGGGACGCTGTTTACGCGTGTGCTGAATGTTGAGGTTGTAAACCGCAGTGTATGAACGCCGCCACCTTCCTGTGTAAGATTGGCAACGCGGCGAAACACGTTGGTCTCCAGCAAGTAGAGGTCTTTTACATCAACGTTTGTTGGTTGACCATTAAGTGTTGCCCTAAAGCGGACCGTTACTTCCGGATACTTAGAAGCATCGACAAAGGATCCAACCCCAGGAATGGCAACGCCATTGAGCACCAATTGAGCTGCAGCCTGCGAGAAACACATCGGTAACAGCACACATACATATAGTAGATGTAGCAGAACATTGCGTTTCCAAATGGTGTTGTGTGGTGTCATGTACTGAAGAAGTTGAAAACCGTGCCATTGTTACAGCGCATGCTGCTCTTCGAAGCGCGCCAGAAACTCTGATACTACTGGGTCATCAGATGCGCGCAACTCTGCTACTGTTCCATCAAACTGCACCTTCCCCTCATGCAGCATGATGACGTGATCGGCAATGTTGTATACGCTGAACATATCGTGTGTGATCACAACAGACGTTACTTCGATACTTGTGGCCACGTATTGAAGCAGATCGTCGATCTGCTGTGACGTTACAGGGTCGAGACCTGTTGTCGGTTCGTCATAGAAGATATAGTCCGGCTGCCCAACCAAAGCACGTGCAACACCAACGCGTTTACGCATGCCGCCTGAAAGATCACTCGGACGTTTGTTTGCAAGAATGGAAAATTCCCGTTCGTACTCAGGAGTTCCCGCATGTTTGACGTCGGGAAGCAATCCAACGGCACTCAACACTCTACGACCTTCATTTGCCAGTACATTGCTATCACTCTCACCATGTTCAACGAGACCGATCACAACATTATCGAACACCGATAATGAGTCGAAGAGTGCAGCTCCCTGAAAAACATATCCAATTGAGCGCCGCATCGTAAACAGTTCGGCCTTTGACATCGATTCGATATCTCGTCCGTCGATCATCACCGACCCGCTATCGGCATGTAGCAACCCAACAATATGCTTCAGAAGAACGCTCTTGCCGCAACCAGACCTACCAATAACGCAGGTAGTCTTACCCGTAGGTATCGAACAGGTTACGCCGTTAAGGACCACTTTGGATCCAAACGCCTTGCTGATGTTTCGCAATTCAATCATGCAGTAGCCTGGTTCATTCGGGCACGAATCACATCAAGCGTACCAGTTGGAATAGCGCTGATGAGTCGCTTTGTGTAGTCCTGCTGCGGAGCAGCATAAAGCTCCTGGGACGTGTTCATTTCCACAATCTTGCCCGCATTCATTACGGCGATTCTGTCGCTGATGAACTTTACAACACTCAAGTCGTGGGAGATGAAGATGTATGTGAGATTGAATTCATCGCGCAGTTGTACGAGAAGGTTCAGCACCTGAGCCTGCACCGACACATCGAGGGCACTGACACTTTCGTCGCAGATCAGAAGCTTTGGCTTTAGTGCAAGCGCACGGGCGATACAGATACGCTGACG
>JBEBCJ010000114.1:0-7797 GCA_041157865.1 Bacteroidota bacterium | reverse complement strand
CATGAATCATCCCGACGTCTTTACAGCCATCGTTAAGTCGCTGTAATCACACTGACACGCTAATCTCAATAGCGGCGACAGCAACGAAAGATGCTGTCGCCGTTGCCGTATATACATAGATTTGCACCATGAGTTTACGCGACAACATTCTCGAGCTCCGCACTACGATAGAGTCTGAGTTGCCGGGCCTTACCTCGCTAGAAGAGGCCGAAACGTTCCGTTTGCGTCACCTTGTCAAGAAGGGGACGCTGCAGTCGTTAGTCGACCAGCTACGTGAGGTTCCCAAGGAAGACAAGCCAGAGGTTGGAAGGCTACTGAATGAGCTGCGATCTCTTGCTCAGAATGCTCATGCAGCTGCCGTAGAGCAGCATACGCGCGCTGGGGCTGTTGAAAAGATCGATGTTACTCTTCCAGCCCGAGGCGTAGCTGTTGGGTCAATACACCCAATAACTCAGACGGTGGACAGGTTGATAGCGATTTTTGTGTCGATGGGGTTCGATGTTGCCGAAGGTCCTGACGCCGAAGATGATGCCCACAATTTTGAGCAGTTGAATTTTGCCTCAGATCATCCTGCACGAGATATGCAGGATACGTTTTTTGTTGATCATACATCAAGGGCAGATATTCTGCTTCGCACTCATACATCGAGCGTGCAAGTACGCGTGATGGAAAACATGAGGCCGCCTATTCGGTGTATCATGCCCGGTAGAGTGTATCGCAACGAAGCGGTAAGCGCGCGATCTCTGGCCGAGTTCCATCAGATCGAGGGTCTCTATATCGACAAGGGCGTTAGCATGGCTGATCTCAAAGGCACAATCATGGCCTTTGCACGAAAGTTTTACGATGAACATGCGGAGTTCCGATTTCGAACGTCGTATTTCCCGTTTACAGAGCCCAGCTGCGAGATTGACATGTCGTGCTTCCTCTGCAAAGGCGATGGCTGTCGTATCTGTAAGCATTCAGGCTGGCTCGAGATCTGTGGCGCAGGCATGGTCCACCCGAACGTACTCAGGGCCAACGGCATAGATCCCGAAGTATACAGTGGTTTCGCATTTGGCTTCGGAGTAGAGCGTGTAGTTCTGATGCTTACCGGTATCGACGATATTCGGCACCTGTACGAGAATGACTTCCGCGTACTGTCGCAGTTCCCCCAGCAATGATCCTGCAAGCACAAGACATCGTCAAAACGTATGCTGCAGCAGATGCAGTCTCGACAACGGTTCTGCGTGGTGCATCCTTGTGTGTAGAGCCAGAGGAGTTTGTTGCCATTGTAGGCCCGAGCGGCGCTGGTAAGAGTACGCTGCTGCACGTTCTTGCATCACTGGACGTATACGATCGCGGTTCGATTCAGGCTCTTGTGCATGGCAGCAGTTATGATTACTCCGCCATGAACGAGGCAGCATTTGCACGATACCGTTTGGACAATATCGGATTTGTCTATCAGTTCCATCACCTGTTGCCAGAGTTCACAGCAATAGAAAATGTCATGATGCCTGCCCTGATCAAGGGCGTGTCTCAGCGAGAGGCTCGACGGCGTGCATCAGCGTTGATCGAACGTGTCGGATTGATTGAGCGGACAGATCATATGCCAACCGAGCTCTCAGGGGGCGAGCAGCAACGAATTGCAATCGCCCGAGCAGTGATGAATTCTCCGGCCTTATTGTTTGCTGATGAGCCAACAGGTAACCTTGACTCTGTGAACGCAGGACTTGTTCGTGATCTGCTGCGCGATCTTCAAAGAGAGCATAACCTCACGTGCATTATCGCAACGCATAGCAGCGAGATCGCACAGAGTGCAACGCGTATCATACGCATGGTGGATGGCCGATGCGTGTAATGTCTCGCCCATTACAGCGTGCATGGGTCATGGGCCTCTACGGTGTTTTTCTCGTGGCCTCAGGTCTGTATGGTCACTATATCACAACCACGCACAGCGCATCTGCCCTGTTTAACGGTGGAGTGTTTGGTGCGCTGTTTGTAGTGCTTGGAATCTTGCATGCCTATGGACGAACATGGACGCATGTGGCGGCGCTGTCTGCCTCCGTCATCTTTTGCCTGACGTTTCTTTGGCGCGCCGGGCTGCATTGGCAAATGTCAAGACAGGTTGCCGCTATCGACGAATTCCGGTTTGAAGTGGCGTTGCTGCTGACGGTCATGGCTGCTGTGAGCGCGATTGTAGCCGCGCTGCTTGCCAAGAGTCTGCGCCGTTAAACCGGCGAGCCGAAAAGGTCGAACTCAATGGCATCGTCCACAAGAACGTTTACAAAGCTGCCCGGTTCTAGCACAGAATTTGAGCGCACATAGATCTCGTTGTCTACCTCGGGTGCATCTGCCTCTGTACGACCCCGATACTCGCCATTGATCTCCTCTTCGATAAGGACGCGCTGCACTGTCCCGATCTTGCTTTGATTCTTGGCAAATGAGATCTCCTGCTGTATATCCATGATGCGGCGCCTGCGCGATTCTTTTACCTCTGCAGAGATAGGGTCGCCAAGAATATACGCGTAGGTATCATCCTCTTGGGAATAGGTAAACACTCCAAGGCGATCAAATTGCTGCTTTTCGATAAAATCGGCTAGTTCGTCAACATCAGATTCTGACTCTGATGGATATCCAACAATAAAGGTACTTCGGAGAACAATGCCAGGAACGTCATTACGAATCTGATCGAGAAGTTCCTCCGTAGTACGGCGGGTGATTCCTCTTCGCATGTTTTTGAGAACCTCGGTCGAGGCATGCTGAAGGGGCATATCCAGATACGTGCAGACGTTTGAGTTGCTACGTATAACAGTGAGCAAATCGAGAGGAAACTTTGATGGATAGGCATACATCAGCCGAATCCAGTCGGCACCGCTTTCATCTGCAAGACGCTGAACAAGCTCGGGCAGCTTGCGCTGGCCCAATGTATCCCGTCCGTAGTAGGTGAGATCTTGAGCAACAAGAACGAGCTCCCTAACCCCTTGTGACACCAAGTTCTTCGCGTTTGCAAGAAGCACATCCTCGGGTATGCTCCGGTGCTTGCCGCGCATCAGTGGAATGGCGCAGAACGAGCATGGGTGATCGCAACCTTCGGATATCTTGAGATATGCATAGTGCTTTGGGGTCGACAAAATCCGGTCGCCGAGCAGAGCATACTTGAGGTCAGGAGATATTGCCTTAATAATCTGCTCATAGGCTTCAGTACCAAAGAAATGGTCAACCTCTGGAATCTCTGCGCGAAGGTCTTCGCCGTAGCGTTCAGATAGACAGCCTGCAACAACGAGTTGTTGTATCGCACCCTGACGCTTAAGCTCGGCAGCCTCGAGGATAGTTGTAACACTCTCTTCTTTGGCCTGGTCAATAAAACCGCATGTATTGATAACAACAGTATCAGCCTCTTCGATGCTATGAGCAAGCTCTAGGCTATTGGCCGTGAGATGTCCGGCAAGCGTCTCGCTGTCTACGGTGTTCTTGCTGCATCCAAGCGTAACGATATGTACTTTCATTGAAACTTCTGCTGTAAACGTTCAGCCACGCATGGGGGCACAAAGTCAGCGAGATCCTGTTTGTAGCGGGCAAGCTCGCGAATGATACTCGAATTGAGATACGTGTATCTCTCGTGCGGCATAAGAAAGATCGTTGAGACGCTGGGCTGAAGCTTGCGGTTCATCAGCGCTATCTGAAACTCATATTCAAAATCGCTTACCGCACGAATACCACGTATGATTACGTGCGCCTCGTTCTCGTTTGCATAATCAACAACAAGTCCGGAATGCACGGCTACCCGCACCGAAGGCAGATGTGATAAGGCCTCGGTAGCCATGTGGCACCGCTCCTCGACAGAAAAAAGGGGAGTCTTTCTGCTGTTGATAGCCACGACAACTGTAACACGGTCGAACATATGAGCGGCGCGCTCGATAACATCAACGTGTCCGTTGGTGATTGGATCAAAGGATCCGGGGTATATGGCGTGCCGAGACATGGTGCAAACTTACGGCTCCGCGGGCAGACGGCGGTAGACATCTATCAATGTAATTCCAATTTCGATGCTTTTCAGTGGAAGCATTTCGGATAGTGGTAGAATGTGTTCCTGATCACTGTGCTCAAGTGCTACAACACCATCTACACGAAGTGCATTGCCCCTTGCCAAGCAACCTAAAATGCTGTTGCACGACTTCAACCCGTAGGGTGGATCGGCAAAGACTACATCGGTGATGTCGGGGTTGCCGTGATACAGATAGCTAAGAGCATCAGCTCGCACGATCGTTACGTTGTCCGAAACGCCAAGTTCTATTGATGTTGCTCGCAGATGCTTGCATACATGTATTGAGGCATCAACGAGTGTCGCTCCGGCAGCGCCTCGGGATAGAGCCTCAAAAGCCAATGCGCCGCTGCCGGCATACAGATCCAAAACGTGGACTTGTTCATACACTACGTGCTGACCCAAAACATCGAAAAGTGTTTCTCTTGCTCGATCAGAGGTTGGACGTGTCTGAACACCAGGGGGGGCGGGGATTATTCTATGTTTGAGTTTGCCAGCAATGATGCGCATGGTTGCCGATCATGCGTGAGCGGTGGTACAACGCAGCATGATGGCTGCCAACGGCGCTACTACGTGTGCTCGCTTCAGCAGTCTCTGTCCCGATTGGGTGTCAAGTACGGAGCGAATTCGCGCGAACGGTTGAGACCTGGCGATACGTACTCCATCAACAAGCCATGTCTCTCGCATTGATGCTATCTGATCGGCCGTCACGTTGTCGCCATATACCATTACTGCGTCAAGGCACACGTCGTACCGATCTTGCATTGTTTTGTGTATCAGTGACAGCATGGCTTCGTTGGTATAATCAGCATCATGCCAGAACACCGCAGATGCAGTCGGGAGATGATTGGTGCCGATCAAGCTGGCCTGCCATGCGGTGCCCCGTCTTCCAACCACTAACCAGGGCATACTTCGTGGCTGTGTGCATTCCAGCGCTGCTTGGATGTCCAGATCTATGTCGACGTGAATAGAGGCACCCTGTGCAAGTTTTTGACAACGCTCAACTACGGGCTCACGAGCTTGAATACTCGCATGCATTGGGGTAGGCCCATAAATAATGGTAGCACAACTGGCGGCCGGCAGTGCTGAATATCCCGGGGTATCAAACCATGCCGTCCCCTCAAAACCATAGCGCTCCTGTAGGTCTGCGCTACCGTCGGCCGGAAACCAGTGCAGACGAACATCTGAACTATGAATGATCAAGTCCATTTGCTCGCACCCGAGTTCGGCCAAACTCAAATCAGATGACGGATCGAGTTCCTTGTATGCATGGATCACGGGTATGGACTCGTCCATCTCCCAGATGCAGACAAGAAGCCGTTCAGGATGTAAGTATGCCGCGACGTTCATAAGCATTCCCAAATTACGGCGCGATGATGTATGGACGCATCTTTTCGAGTTTCTTTTTGCCAATGCCCTTTACATCGAGAAGGTCTTCGGGTGAAGAATAACGGCGGAGTTTCCTTCGATCAATGATGCGCTGCGCCGTAGCTGGTCCGATGCCTGGCACAGCTTCGAGATCTCTGGCGGAAGCATTGTTGAGATTGACGCGTTCGGATTTGGGTGCAGGGGGCGAAACAACGGTTTCAATCACAACATTGGAGGCCGTACCTGTGGTTTCGGGCTTGGCTATGCTATCGATATACTTGATCAAAGCGCCGGGATCGGACTCAGGATGCTGTGTCGAGGTTGGATATAGTGCCGAACCCAGTGAGCCGACGCTGACAATAACTGAGAGCCAAAGCACAACAAGGGCCTCGTGTTTTGTTACATGAAGGGTCGATTGGATTTTCGCGAGTGAACGTCTCATAGAAAAAGGTCCTTTCTTGAGCCGCTCTGCTGCATCCTTACAGAAACGCCTCTTTTACTTTTTGAAAGAAATCACTGGATGCTGTACGCTCTGTTGGTATGAAGTGCTTACTGGAGGCTAGTTTGGTCAAAGCTGCACGTTCTTCCGAGTTCAGTTTTGTTGGAACGTAGATGTCGATGTGTACTAACTGGTCTCCAGCGCCACGTTGATGAACATGCGGTATGCCTTTGCCTTTCATGCGAAGAACCGTGCCCGGCTGAGTACCCGGCTCTACTGTTACAACAGCCTCGCCGGTCAGTGTTGCAACGTTAATCTCGCCTCCGAGCGCTGCGGTGGGGAAGTCGATGGTCTGCCGCACGTGGACGTCGTCTTCGTCTCGCTCAAAGAGGTCGTGTTCTTGCTCCTCTATAACAACCATTGCGTCGCCTGCTTCGCCGCCCCGACGTCCTGCATGCCCCTTGCCAGTGAGAGGTATGTAATTCCCTGTGCGTACACCGGCAGGAATCGTGACTTTTACCGTAGTCTCACCTTCGGTCCTCCCCTCGCCCGAACAGGTCTCACATTTGTCCTGGAGGATCTCTCCCTGGCCGCTGCAAGAGGTACACGGCGCGATATTGATGAATTGGCCGAAGACGCTTCGTGATACCTGTCGAACCTCGCCAGACCCGCCACATGCTGAACACTTGGTATAGCCTGAGCTGCCTTTTGCGCCGGACCCTGAGCATGTGTTGCAGGACTTGTAGTGACGGATCTTAATGGTCTTTTCAACACCCGTAGCAATCTCCTCAAGGGTAAGTGGCATGCGCACGCGAAGGTCGGCTCCTTGCTCTTTGCGTGAGCGCTGGCGCGAGCTACGTTGACCACCGCCGAACATATCGCCAAAGATCGACTGACCGAAGATGTCTCCAAATGCACTGAAGATGTCATTAACATTCGAGTACTCATGGTAGCCCTGCTGTCCGCCCAGACCTGCATGACCATATTGGTCAAATCGCGCACGCTTATCAGCATCACTCAGAATGTCGTATGCGGCAGCAGCCTCTTTGAAATTTGCTTCAGCCTGTGCATCATCCGGATTGCGATCAGGATGATACTTCATTGCGAGTTTTCTGTAGGCGCTCTTTATCTCATCTGCCGAAGCGTTGCGGTCAACGCCGAGCACGTCGTATGGGTCACGCGTTGCCATGCTGTTATTCCTTTGCTGTTCCGTTGCCTGCAGAGGTGATCACTTTGGCATGACGCAGTACTTTGTCATGTAGAACGTAGCCACGTTGGATACTCTGGATAACTGCGCCTTCAGGATGATCTGAAGGTGTGTGCATCAATGCTTCATGTTTGTCCACATCAAACGGCTCGCCCGGTTCGACGTCGATAACGTGCACACCTGATTCCTCAAAGATTTTTACTGTTTTTGCATAAATCATCTCAATGCCTTGAACAAGAGCATCGGCATCCTTTGTGGCGCGCGAGGCCTCGATGGCGGCATGCAGATCGTCGAGAATTGGGAGCATCTTGGTGATGGTGTGCTGGGACGCATTAAGAAGCAGTTCCTGCTTTTCGAGATTGGTCCGTCTGCGGATATTCTCAACCTCAGCCAGTCTGCGGATCGCCAGCTCTTTCCACTCGGCTGCCTCTTGGCTTATATCTGGTGATTCGGCACTGGTGGCCTCTTCAGAGTTATGCAGTTCTTCGTTGTTGTCTGTACTCATGATGGCGATATCCTTGGTTTGCGCCGTCTAAAGACGACTATCGACGGTATCTGGTGTAGTGCCGTTAAGCGTATTTGTAAGCACGGTAGACATCATATGAACAATGCCGATCATGCGGCCATAGTCCATTCTCCGCGGGCCTATAATGCCCAGCGATCCCTGCGCGTTGCCCGCGCGATAGGTGGTTGCCACAAGCGAGTAATCGGCAAGATTGGCATCTGTAATCTCGTTGCCGATTTTGATGGAAACACCTTCTG
>JBEBCJ010000113.1:0-26659 GCA_041157865.1 Bacteroidota bacterium | reverse complement strand
TCCTACCCTTGTTGATGGAGATGTCGTGGTGATGCTCAAAGACCTTGAGGCAGCATGGACAAACCGCGACACATCAACACTTGTTCTGCGCACCCTGCCAAATGGTGATTGGAAGCGCTCTGCTGAATGGGTCATCGCCAATGCACCGTACATTCATGTTGATGCCATGGATCTGATCGTGCGCTCGGGTATTCGGCACCTAATCATAGACGCTCCAACAGTAGACCGCCTCGAAGATCAGGGCGTGCTTGCATCGCACCACCGCTTCTGGCAGTGGCCTTATGAACCACGACTCGATTGCACGATTACAGAGCTTGTCTATGTTCCTTCGTCTATACCCGACGGACGCTACCTCGTCCTGTTCAATGTAGCCCCACTGCATTCAGATGCAGCCCCGTCAAGACCGATGTTGGTGAGTAGCGAGTAGCAGGTAATTCGAGTAATTCGAGTAATTCGAGTAATTCGTGTAACTGAGTACCTAATACCTCTCACTGTAACCCATATTCGTCGATCTTGCGATAGAGCGTGCGCTCGCTGATGCCGAGCATTTTGGCGGATTCGCGTCTATTGCCCTGTGTGCGGCGGAGAGCCGTCTCGATGGCCTTCTTTTCAATTGCAGCCAGATTGAGATCGTCCGTAGCGTCGGCTATTGCAGCTGTTACAGGATGAAGGGGGCGAATCGTTCCCATCTCGTGTGTTGACTGGTGCATTGGCACCGGATGATGCGACGTGATTGGTGCGTCTTGGTGCACGTCCACAGACATGCTCAAAAGATGACGCAGAACGGATTTTACTTCGGAGACGTCGGTTGAAAGTTGCAGTAATGCGCGATAGAGCATTTGCACGTCGAGCTCATTCGACGGTGCCGCGGTGCCACTGATTCTGACAAGTGCTCCTCCTGCAGGCATGGATTGAGGGTCGTCCTCCTGCGAAGGCAAGTACCGCGCGAGCATCTCCGACGTAATGCGCTCTCCTTGCTCGAGAGTAACCATGGTCTCGACCAGATTGCGAAGTTCACGAACATTGCCTGGCCACGTCTGTTGCTCCAGTATAGCAACAGCACTTCGATCTATGCCTTTGAATTCGTGTATGTTCTTATCAGCTACTCGCTGTCCAAAATGTTCAACCAATGGTTCTACGTCCTCCGGGTGTTGACGCAGCGGAGGAAGGTGAATGTTCACGCTGTTGAGTCGGAAGAAAAGGTCCTGACGGAACCTACCTTGACGAACCTCATATCCTAGGTCGCGATTTGTAGCTGCAACAACACGCACATCGACCTTGAGCACATCAGATGAACCAAGGCGGGAGTACTCTCCACTCTCAAGAATTCGCAGCAGCTTTACCTGCGTGCCGATGGGCATCTCGCCGATCTCATCTAAAAAGATCGTTCCTCTGTTTGCCGTCTCGAAGAATCCTTTACGCTGCTCAACGGAGCCCGTAAAAGCCCCCTTCTCTGCACCGAATAACTCACTTTCGAGCAGTGTCTCCGGAATGGCACCGCAGTTCACACTTACAAACGGACCCTTCTTGCGGGTACTCAGTTCGTGCACTGCATGTGCGAAGACCTCCTTGCCTGTTCCCGTCTCGCCTGTGATCATAACCGTCAGGTCTGTAGGTGCAACCTGAAGCAGGCGAGTCATAGCCTGCACCATCACGGGCGATTCACCAATGAGGCCGAATCGAACTGCTAGTTGACGTAGTAACTGACGTGACGCCTGGATCATATTCTCATTTACGTTTTGAGGTCCACTCGGCCCAACCACCGGTAAAGATGAACACCGGACCGTATCCAAATTGTTTCAAGACATCTGCAACATGGTGAGAGAGCTCACATTCACCACCATCACAATAGATCAGAATCACTCGATCGCGGGGCACACTGGCAAGGATATCAGGTATTCGCGACTGTACGTCTCCACCATAGAAGTTTGCAGCTCCATTGATATGACCCTGAGAAAACTTATCGGATCCTCTGGCATCAATGAGATAATTCTTGGTGCCCTCGAGTAACCGAACAAACATGTCGTAGTTGATCTCGCGAACAACACCAGGCTCTGGAGTAAAAGCACTGGCCGATGCTGATTGATCAGATGAGGCTATTACTGGGTTAACGCTGCTGGTGCTGCTTTTAGCAGCCGCTTGATCGGTTGATGTCTGACTCACTTCGTCTCTAGCTTGCTGCACTGGTGCCTGCTGAATGATTTCCTTCTGCTGAACCGGAGCAGGCGGCACCTGCCGCAGATACTTATCGATTTCGTTCTGTGTTGCTGTTTGACGTTCGAACTCGGGCTTGAGCCATGCAATCGCTTTTGGGTTCATGGCATTGAACCCGATAGCTAATCCAATGGCTACCGCGATAAACAGCAGCGTATCCCGCAGTGTGGTTGACGTTTCCTGCTTAGTCGTTGGCTGTTCCGATGCATGTGAAGCTAACGGACTGTTCATCCGGCCGAGCTGCTGGCCCCCTAGCAAATGAACGTGCAGGTGAAACACGGTTTGTCCACCGTCAGCATTACAGTTCGATACAACACGGTAGCCGCTTTCTGCAATTCCGAACTTGCGTGCCATATCCCTAGCAACCAGATGGATCTTGCCAACGAGCGCAGCATCTGCATCTGCAAGTGCATCGATAGAGGTTATCACGCGCTTAGGAATAATCAGCAGATGCACAGGAGCCGATGGGGCGATGTCGTGAATTACGATAACATCATCGTCCTCGTACTCGATGGTTGCCGGTATCTCTCGAGCTATGATCCGCTCAAAAATTGTCGTTTCCATAGGTTTCTAACGAAAGTCGTAGTGGTCACGAAGGATCAAATAGGCCGCATTGATCTCGTGTGCCCGCGTATGCGCTCGTTGTTGCTCTGTTGCTGCGGCTGTTGCAAATCTATCAGGATGCCACGTAGCAATTGAGTTCCGATAGGCCTTTTTGATTATCTCGGGGCCTGCACCAACCGGGACGTTAAGTGTAGTGTGGGCTTTGAGCACTTCTGTTGGCAGCGGCCCGGGTGCAGACTGGTCCCTGTTTTGCTGATCACTGTCGCTTGCAGAGCTTGTTCTGCCCTCGGTGTGATCCCGGTGCAATTCCTCGATGATACGCCGAAGCTCTTCGTCGTCAGTATCCAGTATGTTCTGTGCCCGGCGGAGATCCTCATGGTCGGAGCGCATCTGCGTTCGGGCGAAATCACGAAGTCGATTGAATAGTTGTCCCATAGCGACCGTTAGAGACGTACACCGATCGAAAAGTATGCAAGTGGCGCACCGAGGAGCACCTTATTGGGGCGTTCCTGAAATGCAAAGGCACGTCCAGCAGAGAGTTTTGCCGGACCTATAGGGGTCTCGATGCCAAGTGTGAAGCCAAGACCGTGGTTCATGTCCGAGATGCGGATGTACTCCGGTACTTCCCAAACGGCGCCAATGTCGTAGCGCACGGAAAAATAGGTGTCAAAGAAGATGTCGAATGGTAGCTTGGTCTGCAGCTCCAGATTGCCCACAACTATCTGACGTCCGCGTTGCTGGTCTTCCCGCATACCAAAGAACATGTCTTGTCCGCCTATCGAGAAGAGCTCTGCCGGCGGCAGCGTATTGTCTGCTGCTCCAATGAGTACAGAGGGTATGATGCGGAACCAACTGACATCGAACACAGAGCTTATACTCGCCGCAAGCTTTGTAAACGAAAGACCGTTCGAGAGCGAGAGCACAGATGATTCGGCAGAAAGGTCGATTGTACGTCCTCTGGTTGGGAAGTTCACATTGTCCCTATCGTCCCAGCGTGCAACGCCGCGAATGGTGGCAAGGGGCTGGTAGATCACCCTATCGGAATCGTTGAGATTACGATATCGCTGGTTTTCATAGCGTAGTTCGGCCAGCACAACGCCGTTGCGCTCTAACTGACGTCCGGCGCTGAGGCGCAGACCATTGCGGTCTTCTGAGAATTCACCCTGCCGTTGGGTTCCAGGGCGTCCGGGCCGGTTGCTATAGATCCATACGTTACGAAAACTCGTGTATCCGCGAAGCGAAGTGGTCCACAGTGAGCCTGAGATCCGAGGTATGTCAAGACCAACGGCAAGGGAACCAATTCGCTCGCTGATCACGCCCCGAGCTGCAAGTCGGAGCCCGGGAAGGAAGAGATTATCATGTGCGAACTCCAGGCTGCCCTGTGTGTATCGCTCATTGTCTACTCGCGCTCCAAGGCGCAGGGCCTGATTACCGTTACCGATGGCGCTTACCTCGACGCTGTTGCCGCCGATTGGTAACGCTGCAATCGTGATATCAGATTCCGCTATTGCGTCTGCTGCGTGCAGGTTGCTCCATGCACGTGCCAGCTGGTCTACCGAGAAGTTGCTGCTGTCGGGGAAAGAAGACTCGCGTGCCAGGGCGGTAGATGAATTCCCACCGCTTAAGCGGTACGAGCGCTCTGCGACAAGTCCCTTGTCGATGATCCATGACACAGTAGCCGCATTATCGACGGTGGGAGTTTCTACGTAACCGAGCTGATATCCACGGGCATGGAGTATGCGCGATAGAGCCCGACGTATCTCACGAATCGAGCCATGGGTTATGCGCTCAGAAATCTCTTGGAGTATCGATGCTGCAAGAGCTGTATCGTTATCAGTAGTTCGCAGGCGAATCTGGCTGGTCGCAATCGGCTTACCTTGATTGCCAGTTGCGAGTGAGCGAATCTTGGGGAGTGCAGCTACGGCTGCCTGCTCTCCAAGCTTGATCAATGAGTCAACATTTGAGAATGCGAACGTGCTCCACGCGCCGAGCAAAGGCTCTATCACAACATCGGCCATTGCAATGCGGACAGAGTCATTCTGCATCATCGATGCCGAGAGTGCCTGGTCTGCAACCGACCACGGTGAGCGCAGATCTTCTACGGGGGCCAATTGACTCTTTGCATTGACGAGAATGATCTTCGCATTCGTTGATTTTCGTGCAATCTCGGTTGGTATGTTGGCTACAAGACCGCCATCGACAAGCACTGTAGAGGAATTCCACCGTACAGGCGAGTAACGCAGAGGGAAGGTAGCGCTGGCTCGTAATGCCGTGGCCAGGTTCCCTGAATCCAGAACGGCCGGACGTCCGTCTGATAGATTTGTGGCTACAACCTTGAGCCGCGGAGACAGTTCCTGGAAGTTTGTGCGCGTGTTAAAGGGACTATCCCAAAGGATACGCTGCAATAGATACGTGAAGCGGGCATTGCCCCCTACGGCAGTTGGGGGGACAAATCTAAAATTGTTGAAACGCAGGGTCAGAATGCTTCTGTCGCCCTCATACTTCTGGTTCAAAAACTGATACTCACGCTGAACACGTTCCCGCAGTGAAACCAGATCATCCCAGTCCACTGAGCGAATAATCGAATCAATCTCTCCGGCAGAATACCCCGAGCAGTATAATCCGCCCACAATGGCGCCAAACGACGAACCAACGATCACGTCTGGCACAATACCTTCACGTTCGAGAACCTTGAGAACACCAACCTGCGTGATGCACCGTGCTCCACCACCTGTAAGAACGAGTGCGAGGTCCTGAGCTTGCGTGGCGGCCTGCAGTGCAAGCAACAAAAAGGCAGCAATAATGATCTTTAGATGCATGAGTTACTTCGATGCACGATGCTCCGAATACGTTTGATTCATCGCGATCCAGAGAGCCTCGAATTTGTCCTCCTGTGCACAGCGATCCTGAGCAGACAACACAGCAAGGTCCTTGGTACCATTGTGAGTGTAAACATCATCGACGCGTCCTGAGTCGACAGCATTCCAGATAATGTCTGAACATTCTTTAGCAGACATCATGCGTGATAATGGGGCAGTAGGGAGCGCGTTCTCTCTGGCAATCACCCGCGAGCGCGGTATCGCTGCGCCATACATTGCACCTATTGAGCCCCCTTCAGTTGCATCGGCCCATTCTGTTGTGATGCCGGCCGGACAAATCGTTGTGGCGTGAATGTTGGTGCCAACCAATTCAGTACGCAGCGCAGCAATGAAGCCAACGACAGCATGCTTGGCCGCTACGTAGGCTGCGTTGAGGGGGTGACCATAACGTCCGGCAACACTTGAGATGGCAACGACGTGCCCTGCATTGCGTTCTCGCATCGACGGTAACGCTCTGGCAGTAAGCCAAAAGATCGAGTCTACGTTGAGAGCAAACATCGACCTCCACTGTTCTGTGGGTGTATCCTCTACACGCGCCATATTGCCGCGACCGGCGTTGTTGAACAGTACATCAATGTGTCCATGCTCAGCAAGTGTTGCGTCGATAACGCGATAGCATTCCTGCTCCTGTGAAATGTCGGCAACTATCACGTGTGGGTGGCCCCCTGCATCAACAACATGCTGTGCAACCTCCTGCAGGCGCTCTTCGCGCCGGGCAACAAGTACAACATGACAGCCTCTGCGTCCGGCTTCTATTGCGAGTTCTGCTCCGAGTCCAGATGAGGCACCGGTAACGATAACGACTGAAGATGAAGTGATGTGCATGGGAATTACTGAATTACTGAATTACTGAATTACCGAATTACTGAGTTACAACAGGGTCGATCTAAAGAATGCGGAAGGTTTTATACACACGTTCATTGTATAGCTCTGTGCAGGTTACTGAAGAGACTGCGGCAAACTGTGGTCCCTGCCGCATGAGCATTTCAAATTCGGTTAGTGATGAAACGTTGCCTTGCGCCACGCATTCTACGTTGCCGTCCTCGAGATTAGTTGCAAAGCCCCTTAGGTCCAGCCTATGAGCGTGATGCAGGGCAAATCGTCGAAAGCCAACTCCTTGCACGCGTCCGGAGATCACGAATTGAACGGTTTCCATGATGTTAAAGTTTCTTGTCAACAACAGAGACAGTAGCCTGTGCTGTTGGGGTGATGAGGATGTCCTGTATGCTAACATGCTGCGGACGGGTGGCCGCAAAGATCACGCATTCTGCGACATCATCACCGGTAAGGGGCTGATAACCCTGATAGACAGTATCGGCACGTTGCGTGTCTCCGCGGAAGCGCACCTCAGAAAACTCTGTTTCGACCAGGCCCGGATCGATGTTACAGATGCGAACCCCGGTGCCGTTGAGATCTATCTGTAGCGAGTCCGAAAACAACTTTACAGCTGCTTTCGTTGCCCCGTAAACATTCCCACCACGGTATGCCTGACGTCCGGCGATAGATGCAATGTTTACCACGAGCCCCTTGCCAGCTGTAACCATGCCGGGTAAAAACTCTCGTGTTACGTAGAGCAGACCCTTGACGTTCGTATCGATCATCTCTTCCCAGTCCTGGTGCTGGCCCTCGTGGAATGGATGAAGACCACGAGATAATCCGGCGTTGTTGACCAAAACATCCGGTGCACGAAATGCGTCTGGCAGGTCAGCGACCGCTTCAGCTACGGCATCTCTGCTGCGCACGTCTACGCACTGCGTTACAACCTCGAGATCATATTCAGACTGTAGCTGCTCTGCAAGATCGAGAAGTCTGTCAGACCTGCGGGCCCATAAAGCGAGATTTGCCCCAATGTCGGCAAATGCAATGGCACAAGCACGGCCAATTCCGGAAGATGCGCCGGTGATAACAACGTGGGTAGGTTTCATTGTCCTAAATTTACCAAATGCAATCCGCCCCTCCATTATCCTCGAAGCCACTGCACTTCTCATTGCCGCATGTAATGCATGGCCAACTGCAAGACGGCACGCCTGTTTACGTTGTGCCCGCATCGAATAAAGACATTGTTACGATCACCATTGCCATGCGCACGGGATCGGTTCACGACAGTGTTCCTGGTCAGACATCAATTGCAGCCCAGATGCTCAATCGTGGAACAGCTACTCTCGATTCTGCAGCGTTTGCAGAAGAGATAGAGAGAAGGGGCTGCTCATTGCGCTCAGCAGCCGACAGCGATGCTTGTACGATCCATGCAAGTGGTCTTGCGGAGTGGTTTGATGATCTCGTTGGTTTTGCTGCAGATGCACTGCAGCGTCCGCGTTTTGATACCGATGAACTTGACAAGCTTCGACAGCGTACGATTGCCGACATGATGGTCGAACTGGTAGACGTTGAGTGGCTGGCCTCACGAGCATGCGCCAGCCGCACATTCTACCAGCACCCATATGCACAGCCCAAGAACGGCACTCCGACGTCGCTTAACAAGCTAACTCGAGAGCACCTCGTTGAAGCTCATGAGCGCATGTGCAGAGCCGAGCGCTACATCATCGTGGCTGGCCCAGTGCATGCCGACCATGTTCTCGCTAAACTGGATGCAGCGTTTCAGGGTATGCCAAAGCAGGAGGCAGACACCCCGATTGGTAAGGCCGAGAGCTCGCAGGGTTGGGGCGTGATGGCTCCCAAAGACGATGCCGTTCAGTCGGCCCTCAGGATCACGTTACCGAGTATCGGATATCAGCATGCAATGTACCCTGCCGTGCAGCTTGTCACGAATGTTCTCGGCGGTTACACTCTTGCGCGTCTCTTTACCATATTGCGCGAAGAAAAGGGCTACACCTATGGGGCGTATGCATTCCCAACAATACGCCCGCTAAGTGCAACCGCTACCATCGTAACAAGTGTTGGCAATGAGTTTACGGTAGATACGCTGGCAACGATAGCCGAGCAGGTACGCCGAATTTCGCACGAGCAGATAGGTGATGAGGAATTTGAAAATGCTCGACAGCAGATACTCGGTTCATTTGCACGCAATTGTGAGACACCCCAGCAAACGGCGTCACTTGTGTATACGATCGTTCAACACAGACTGCCTTTCGACTACTTCGACAGACACATCGAACGTCTACAAGATCTGCAGCCGCATACTGTCTCTGACGTGCAGTCTGAGTTCTTCTCAACAGATTCGTGGATTGTAGGGATTAGCGGCGTGCCGTCAGTCATTGAATCGGCACTAGCAGATCATGTAAAGACGGTAGAATTGTGGACACCCGAGGGGTATATGCCATGATGTTGGCCATTGCAGCAACCGTCATTGCCGTTATGATCGTGTTGATACGTAAGGGGTATGATGTGAGGCTTCTGCTCATGATGGCAGGACTGTTGCTCGCGTCAATTGCCGGACACCCACTGGTCATTTTTGAAGTATTCGGCAAAACACTGACCAACGTCGAGGTGATTGGTCCGATCTGCAGCGCTATGGGCTATGCATATGTTCTCAAGGCAGTCGGGGCAGACAAAGAACTCGTCAAGATTCTCATCCGGCCAATTAGGTCAATTCGCTGGTTGTTGGTGCCGGGCGGAGTACTGATCGGATTCCTCACGAACGTTGCAATGCCCAGTCAGACGGCAGCAGCAGCGGCCGTTGGCCCCATACTGCTTCCCCTGATGTATGCTGCCGGTTACTCTCGTTTAGCAGCGGGCGCAACACTTCTCATCGGCTGCAGCATGGGCGGTAGTATGCTCAATCCTGGCGACGTGGATGTTGTTTCGATAAACTCGGCTACCAATGTGCCCATAGAGGTGGTGATCGGTACCATCATCACGCCATCTGTTCTGTCGTTAATCGTAGCCTGCCTTGTTCTAACGTTTGTGTTACGCGGAGATAAGTATCTCAATAGCGAGAATGCAATCGAGTCCAGGGGTACAGGAGCGGGAGCAACATCGGTTCGTAATGTCTTCCTTGCCTTTCTGGCGCCGGCTCCGATTATTGTCTTGTTCATTACACAACCAACATTCAACCTCGTGCCCTATATCACAGAGATGTACCCAGATGGATTGCCCGTCTACAGTGTCATGCTTGGGGCCACCTTTTTGGCGATGATCGTGAGTTATTCTCGCAATCAGGATCTTCCTGTGCATCTGAGCAAGCTTACAGCAGCGTTCTTTGACGGCATGGGTTACGGATTTGCCAAGATCATCTCGATCATCATTGCAGCCGGGTGCTTTCTTGCAGGACTCACAAAGATCGGGCTGATCCAGGCTGTCTCACTGATGCTTCTGGGTGATTCTACGTTTGCAGCGATTGGGAGTCCCTTGGCAACATGGCTCATGGCCATGATGAGCGGCTCGGGTACAGCTCCTGCGGTATCATTTGCACAGGCAGTGCTGCCAACGTTTGTGCAGGCTGGACAAGTCGCCACTGCGGTTCTCCTTGGTGCTCTTGCTGGGTTTGGTGCCAGTATCGGACGAACGATGTCGCCAGTGTCGGCAGTGATGTACTTCGTAAGCGATCTTAGCAACTCCGAACCTCGAGAGCTGATTCGCGTGGTCGCATTGCCTCTAATAGCGGCACTGGCAACCGTCATCATCTACGGACTCGTATCTTCGTAGCCCATGGACCTGATCTACGCAGATTATGCCGCTACAACGCCTACAGACCCTCGTGTTCTCGAGGCGATGATGCCGTACTTTACAAATGACTTCTACAATGCGGCGAGTACCCACCAAGGTGGCCAAAATGTTCAGCGTGTTGTTATGAAGGCACGCATGGACATTGCACGTCATCTCGGCGGTGTGATGAACGAAATCATCTTTACCTCGGGCTCAACCGAGGGTATCAACCTTGGAATCATTGGCTCGGCGCGCGCAGCAAGCAGCGAAGGGGGCTCTGGACGTCGCAAGGTGGTTACCATGTTGACTGAACACGCGGCCGTGCGCGATGCAGCAGAGCAGTGCCGTTTGTTTGGTTGCGATGTGGTCTACCTACCGGCAGACAGCGAAGGGCGTGTGAGTCTCGAGGCAGCAAAGGAGCACATCGACTCGAATACAATCATCGTATGCATTATGATGGTTAATAATGAGACCGGCGTTGTGCAGGACCTCAAACCATTGGCAGATCTAGCGCACAAACACGGCGCGTTGTTCATGACCGATGCCACTCAGGGCTATGGCAAGCTGCCGATCAATGTTGATGACTTGGGAATCGACATTCTAACACTGTCTGGACATAAGATCTACGGCCCAAAGGGAATTGGCGCGGTATACATTCGACAGCGTAAGAAGTTCCTGTGTCAGATAGAGCCGATCATGTATGGTGGCGGACAGGAATTCGGTTTTCGGAGCGGCACAATCAATGTTCCCGGTGTAGTTGGCCTTGCAGTAGCAGGCGAGTTAGCACTGAACTCATTGTCCGTCGAAGCACAGCGAATCAATGCCTTGCGTGAGCACTTTGAGCGTGAGGTATGCAAACTGTCCGGCGTTTCGATCAACGGAGCAGGAGCATGTCGAAACTACAACATTAGCAACGTGCTGTTCAGGCATGTGGACGTGGATAGAATGATGTACGACATGCCCACAGTTGCCTGCAGCAAGGGCAGCGCCTGTTCGTCTGCTAAGACAAAAATGTCGCCTGTTCTTTTCGCCATGGGCCTTACAGAGGAAGATGCCAATGCTTCGCTTCGTTTTTCTTTTGGACGCGATACAACAGAACAGGATGTCAATCGACTATTGCTGGAGATTCACCAAGCGCATGGGCGCCATTATAAACCATAGACCATAAGCCCCACCTATGTCGGATACCAATCTCGTCGGCAAACTTTCAGAAGATGTTACCTCGATCAAGGCACAGATCGGTAAAGTTATCGTGGGTCAGGCCGATGTTGTAGACCAGCTGCTCATTTCATTGTTTGCGCGCGGACATTGCCTACTTGTAGGCGTCCCGGGACTGGCAAAGACGTTGCTTATTCGTACGCTTTCAGAGTCGATGGACCTTACGTTCTCTCGCGTGCAGTTCACACCCGACTTGATGCCCGGTGATATCACGGGTACTGAGGTTATCGAAGACAATCTCTCTACCGGACAAAAGACATTTCGCTTTGTTAAGGGGCCAGTGTTTGCCAACATTGTTTTGGCAGATGAGATAAACCGTACACCGCCCAAAACACAGGCAGCACTGCTCGAGGCCATGCAGGAACATAGTGTAACGGCATCTGGTACTACGTATCAACTCGCAGAACCGTTTTTTGTTCTCGCAACCCAAAACCCAATTGAACAAGAGGGCACGTATCCGCTGCCGGAAGCGCAACTTGATCGGTTTATGTTCAATCTGATGTTGGACTACCCTTCGTACGACGAAGAAGTTGGTGTTGTCCGCTCTACCACCGGCGGCGCTGCTGCCAAGGTGCAGAAGGTTGTGGGCGCAGACGAAATCATCGCCTATCAGGAGCTGGTTCGCCGAATCCCTGTTGCTGACAACGTGATCGAATATGCTGTGAAGCTCGTTCGAGCAACACGTCCATCACACACGTCTGTGCAGATGGTCAAAAATTACATCAGCTATGGTGCTGGGCCTCGTGCGTCGCAGTATCTGGTGCTCGGTGCCAAGAGTCGAGCTGCCCTGCAAGGTAGATTTACGCCAAGCATGGACGATGTACATGCCGTTGCATTAAGCGTACTGCGGCATCGTATCGTTGCGAACTTCACGGCCGAGGCAGAAGGTGTATCGACCGACAAGATCGTGCAGGAGCTCATCAAGAGCGTCTAAAAGCCGTACCTTTGCCCATACTATGGGCCTTGTTGCAATCGTCGGCCGACCTAATGTTGGCAAATCAACGCTGTTTAACCGTATCATCGAGGAGCGCCACGCAATCGTGGAGGGGCAGCCCGGAGTTACGCGAGACAGACTTTATGCCAAGGCCGAATGGGCAGGCAAGCACTTTCAAATCGTCGACACAGGCGGTATCGTTCCTCGGAGCGAGGATGTCTTTGACAAGGCAATCCGAGAGCAGGCAATGCTTGCAATCGAAGAAGCCGATGTGATTGTCTTCGCTGTTGACGGACGAGATGGTGTGACGCCGGTTGATACAGACATTGCCAAGATCCTGAGGTCGTCTTCAAAGCCAGTAGTTCTGGTGGTCAATAAATGCGACAATGCAAAGGCAGACCTCAACGCAGCCGAGTTTTACTCGCTCGGGCTGGGCGAACCTTTTGCGATCTCAGCTCTGAACGGACGCTCCACCGGCGACTTTCTTGATGCAGTTGTTGCAGACATTGAAGACGATACAGACGCAGAGGATACGCGACTCAAGATCGCCATCGTCGGCAGACCAAACGTGGGCAAGAGTTCGCTCACAAATGCGCTTTTAGGCAAAGACCGCATGGTCGTGACGCCCATCGCCGGAACAACACGTGATGCTATCGATAGTGTGCTTACGTATTACGGCGAGCAGATCGTTCTTATCGATACGGCTGGACTTCGTCGTCGCAGTAACATCTCCGAAAGTATCGAGCTCTACAGCACGATGCGCACAGCACGGGCAATTGACAGGTCTGATGTAACGATCGTTGTGGTCGATGCTACGCAAGGACTCGAAGCTCAGGACAAGCGCATTATCTCTGACGCAGAAGTAGCTCGTAAGGGGCTCATCATTGCGCTCAATAAGTGGGACCTGATCGAAAAGGATACAAAGACGGCCGATGCATTCATCAGGAAGATCAAAGAAGAGCTCCCGACACTTGACTATGTACCGATCATTACGATCTCTGCTTTGACCAAGCAGCGTATCACAAAGGTGATCGAGATGGCAAAGGAGATACAAGCGCGCAGATGCGTTCGCATTCCAACGCACGAGCTTAACGAAGAACTGATTGCAATGCTGGAGCGGACGCCCCCTCCAAGCGTGAAGGGCCGTGACTTACGCATCAATTACGTAACTCAGGTCAAGACCGAGCCGCCACTGTTCGCGTTCTTTTTGAACTTCCCAGAACTGTTGCCGGATGCCTATAAGCGCTTTATTGAGCGTCAGCTGCGCAAGCTGCACGACTTCGAAGGCGTGCCCATCAGCTTTGTCTTCAGAAAAAAGAGCCGCGATTAAAAGACATGGAGTTCTTTGCTTAGGACGAAGATTCCGATTGCCAACACAACCCACCCAAAGATCGCACGAAGGATCTTGCTGTCTACCCGTCGCGACAGCAGTGTGCCGGTGATGATGCCGAGTACTGTTACAGCAGTAAATCCGCTAACGAGTGCCCAGTCGTAAGCATATCCCTGAGCAAGGTCTACCATCACACCTGTAGCAGAATTCACGCATATCAGTACGAGTGATGATGCCACAGCACGCTTCATATCTAGACCAGCCCACAATGCCAGGGCAGGCGTCATCAAAAAACCTCCACCCACGCCAAGCAGCCCACCAATTCCTCCGACGAGCAAACCAAAAACCGCCAGCTTTGCCGGATTATTCTTATTCACAGACTTTGCTTCTGAACGTTTGCGCATCATGGCAATTGCAGCAAGTATCAGGACCAGTCCAAACAGGAGCATTTGTGTAGACTGCGAAACGAACTGGTCAAGGTGCCCCCGCACAATAATCAGTGATGCAATCGTAGAGGGACCAAACCATATAATGGTCTTCCACTCGATCATCTTTTCCTTCAGCTGCATAGCAACAGCTACAGCAGAGGAAACTGCAACTACAACAAGTGCATAGCCATCTGCCAATTCTGGATCGATGCCACCTAGGTATACAAAGGCCGGTACAGCAACAATTGCTCCGCCGGCACCTATCAAACCAAGTGAAACCCCTATAAGCGCTGCAATCAGTGCGAGAACCGGACTCATTGTTTGGCCCAGGCGAGCATGCCGCCAAAGAGGTTGCGAACATTAGTAAAGCCGCTGAGATCTAAAAACATACGCGCCTGACCGCTTCTGTTGCCCGACCGGCAATAGATGATAATCTCGCTGTTGCGCAGATGATCCAGCTCGGCAATGCGCTCTGGCAATTCGTTGAGCGGTATGAACAGCGATGGTTTGATTGCTATCTCGTCGCGTTCGTCTTGCTGGCGCACATCCAAAAGATTCAGCTCTTCGCCTGCTTCAATTCTGGCACGAAGATCCTCAACTGTGATTCGCTCCATATTCATGCATGCCCCTTCTCAATTGGTGCGCCTGACGCCTGCCAACCTGCAAACCCTTGCTGAAAGCTACGAATGTTTGTAAATCCTTCGTGCATCAGGTAGCTCGAGGCAATACTGGATCGAAAGCCCGTTTGACACGCAACTATAAGGGGCTTATCACGAGGAAGTTCATCAAGATGGTTGTACAGGTATCCCACATGGATGTTGGCTGCTCCAGGTATATGCCCGCTCTCGTGCTCGCCATAGCCCCGCACATCAAGAACATGGTACGATGGGTCGTTGTAGATCTGCTTCAGCTCTTCTACACCTATCTGATTCAACACACTGAGCGCGTGGCCCGAGTCTTGCCAGACCGAAACGCCAGTAATGTATCCAGCAGTGTTGTCGAGTCCAATTCGCATGAGTTTACGTGTGATGTCGTCAATATCGTCTTCAGGTGCAACGAGTATAAAAGGCTTGTCGTAGGATACCATCCACCCCGCCCAGGTCGAGAATGCCTTGCTGTTCTGGATGTTGATCGATCCCGGTACGTGCCCAGAAGCGAAAGCGGCGTTCGATCGTGCATCGATGATCATTGTTCCTTGCTGACGCAACGCCTCAAACTCGCTCAACGACAGGCTCTTCTGCGCTGGTACTTCGGGCAGCAGCGCGCGCTCGATCTTGTTGAGCTTCTTCATCATGGCGAAGTATGTAGGGGGCTCGGGCTGCCCGGAAAGCAGCTCGGCCACGAAGGCGTCTTCGTCCGAATGTCGCAGGGCCCAGTTGACCAACTTCTCGTAACCAACCGTTGAAGAGGGTATCGCGCCAAGAGCTTTTCCACAGGCTGATCCGGCCCCATGCGCAGGATGCACCTGGATATGGTCAGGGAGTGCCCTAAACTTCTTCAGCGACTGCCACATTTGACGCGCACCGACTTCCATGGTACCACGGTAGCCGGCAGCCTTCTCTAGCAGGTCTGGGCGTCCGACGTCTCCAACGAACACAAAATCTCCCGTAAAGATCATGATCGGCTGGTCTGCAATGGCGGGCGTGTCGGTTACGAGGAATGAAATGTGTTCGGGAGTATGCCCCGGTGTGTGCATCACCTGAACCTTGATGTTGCCAACCATGAACGTGTCGCCGTCTCTAAGTCCTTGATGGACAAAGTCATACTGCCACTCGGCGCCCCCTTCATCACTCAGAAACATTGGTGCGCCTGTGACGGCAGCAAGCTCTCTGGTGCCGGCAAGAAAATCGGCATGGATATGCGTTTCGGTAAGGTGGGTAACCTTTAAGCCCTCTTGTTTGGCGATGGTAAGGTATGTGTCAATGTCGCGCTTGGCATCAATAACGAGGCACTCTTTTGTCTTTTGGCATCCTATCATGTAGGAGGCGTGGGCTAGGCCCGGCTCGTAGATCTGACGGAAGAACATGGCTCTGTTGACTCTGTTAGTGGAATGGCAAAACTACCCATCAAGGCTGGAACTATTGCGTAATGGGGATTGTCAGACCTCTGTGTGGGCAAAATTATCGCATCGTATTCACACCGTTACATACTTTTGCCAACTCGTAAATCAAGGGAAAACTCAATGTTGACAGCGGATTCAGGGATTTCACATCAGTCAGATGGTGGTTCATATCGCGGTCCATTTGCTGCGATGGGCATGCTGTTTTTTATGATCGGATTCATCACGTGCCTAAACGATATTCTCGTTCCGCACATGAAGAGTCTGTTCGATCTCAACTACACGCAGGCCGCGCTCATTCAGTTCTGCTTCTTCACTGCATACTTCATCATCGCATTCCCATCGTCTGCCGTTATATCTAAACTTGGTTATCAACGTTCGATCGTTGTGGGGCTCTGCATTGCAGCACTCGGAACAGCTCTGTTCTATCCTGCATCGATCATAGCATCATACGAGCTTTTTCTGATCGGATTATTCACGCTTGCATCTGGATTTGCACTGCTCCAGACAGCGATGAACCCATATGTGGCAGTGCTTGGCCCGCCAGAGGGCAGCTCTTCGCGTCTTGTGCTATCGCAGGCGTTCAACTCAGTGGGTACTACGATTGCTCCACTGCTGGGTGCATCACTGATCCTTGCATCGCAGGTGCTTTCTTCTTCTGATCTTGCTACGATGCCAACAGAAGCAGTTGCATCATACAAGGCGAGCCAGGCTGCCTCGGTGCAAATGCCCTACATCGTTCTTACAGCGATGTTGATTCTACTTGCAGTTGTTGTTGCATTCTTCAAGCTCCCGCGCATCGCTTCAGTCGAGGGTGATGGCGAAAAGAGTGTCAGACTCTTTGACCCTCTCAAGGTGCCGCATTTGTTCAAGGGTGTCTTTGGCATTTTTTGCTACGTAGGGGCAGAGGTTGCGATCGGTTCGTTTCTCGTGAACTACCTTGGAGAGCGACTGGGCATGGCAGAGATGCAGGCAACGAGATTCGTTGCCTATTACTGGGGTGGAGCCATGGTTGGACGCTTCGTCGGATCGGCTGTTCTCTCCAGGGTTGCACCCGGTTATCTACTTGGTCTTGTTGCCGCTGCTAACGTTGTTCTCACAGCGGGCTCCACGATAGCACCGCCGATGGTGGGCGCGTTGATGCTGGTGGCGTGCGGCTTTTTCAACAGCATAATGTTTTCAACGATCTTCACGCTAGCCATCAAAGACATCGGCGTAATGACCAACAAGGGTTCGAGTTGGCTGATCGCCGCAATTCTTGGTGGAGCGATCGTGCCGCAACTTCAAGGTGCAATTGCTGATTCTATGGGCTCGCTGCAGTGGTCGTATCTGCTCGCGACCGCATGCTACGTGTACATCGCCTATTACGGTTTTTCGGGTTCTCATATTCAATCAAAAGGACGAGGTACGGCTTGATGCGTTTCGTACTCCTTACAAGTGCGTGGTTGTTATCGTGGGCAGCGGCCTTTGCAGACGTAGATCTCAAAGGCACGGTAACAACGTCGAACGGTAATCCAATCGTTGGCGCCACTCTAAAGGTTGCCAATACACGCTATGGTGCCTATTCAAAAAGCAAGGGCGCATTCTCCATCAAGATGCCAGCTGCAACGGATCTCAGACTTGTTGTTCAGATGTTCGGGTACAAGACGCTTGAGATAGATGTAGCAGCATCTGAATTTGACAAGCCCCTTACGTTAAAGCTTGTTGAAGACCGATTGAAGCTTAATGAAGCAGTCGTTATCGGCTACGGCACGAAACAGCGTCAGGAGCTAACAGGCTCGGTGGCACAGGTCTCTTCCAGAGAGATCGCTCAGAACACCTATGGCAACTTTGAAAACGCCATCGTTGGGCGAGCACCCGGTGTACAGGTTATCAATTCAAACGGCATGGCAGGTAGCGCCATGACAATTCGCGTTCGCGGTGTAGGGTCACTTACAGCCTCCGGTGAGCCACTCTACGTTATCGATGGCGTACCGGTAACGCAGGGAGACTTTGGCGGTAAGGATAGGTTGGCCACGCAGACAAACGCGCTCGCGTCGATCAATCCAAACGATATCGAATCTATTGACATCCTAAAGGATGCAGATGCTGCGGCCATATACGGATCACGCGGCTCGAACGGCGTCGTGCTCATCACGACCAAGCGAGGGGCTGCAGGTGCGACCCGTTTTAATGTTAGTCTGTTCAAAGGGCAAACCGAGGCTACAAATCGCATCAACTTGCTCAACGGCGATGAATACAGGTCGATGTGGGCAGAGGCGAATCGTCAGGACTCGATAGCCCTTGCGATAGTGCGCCCTACGGCAAAATTCACTGCTAAGCCCCTTCCCGGCGGACTCCCTACATCGGCATATGCGAACACCGATTGGCTTGGTCTTACGATGCAGAAAGGCGAGATCACTGATGCGGCGCTCACGGCATCCGGAGGCTCTAGTGTGGTTACGTTCTTCTCGAGCTTGGGATACCGCAAAGAATCATCGTTTGCTGTAGGTAACACGTTCGAGCGCATCAACGGACGCACGAACGTAGACTTCAAGGCAACAGACAATGTACAGATCGGTCTGGCAACAAACTTGAATTATGCGCTCAATACCCGCGTACCGGTGGCCTGGGCAGGGGGCATGGGAGCAGCGCAGAGCTCAGCTCTGCCGTTCTTTCCGATCTACAATGCCGATGGCACATACTTCGAACCTCAGCGTCCATGGTATGCGATGTATAATCCCGTTGC
This sequence comes from Bacteroidota bacterium, assembly GCA_041157865.1. Lineage (GTDB taxonomy): Bacteria > Bacteroidota > Ignavibacteria > Kapaibacteriales > Kapaibacteriaceae > UBA10438. Next base: position 7,700 of record JBEBCJ010000113.1, on the reverse strand, counting down.
GCAGCTCAATGAAAATCAGTTTGAGAATGCCGAGACACGCCTGATAACGAACCTGTATACGCAGATCGCATTGCCGATGCATTTGTCGTTCCGTGTTCAGGGCGGCATCGACCTCTTGAATTTTACCGACAGGCGCTACACGTCTGCAATCGTTCAGTCGGAAGCAGAGGCAGAAGCGCGCAAGGTTGGCGTGAGCAACTTGGTTCTCAATGCCTCACTTACGTATGACAACAAGATCACGGACAACATCAAGCTTAATGGTCTCATCTCCATGGAGGGCCAGTCTTCGGAGCAGCTTGTAACGGGATTGAAAGGACGCAACTTCCCAAATCCAGCATTCAAGAACCCGACATCTGCAAGTGTTCGCGAGGCATACTCCTACGAAACAGCGTTTACGTTCTTGTCGTACATCACGCGTTGGAACATGAACTACGATGAGAAGTACTATCTGAGTCTGACTGGCCGTATGGACGGATCTTCACGATTTGGAAGTGCAAACAGATATGGTTTCTTCCCATCTGTTGGTGCAGCATGGATCGTGTCAAAAGAAGACTTCCTCAAAGACGTCGAAGATCTGACACTTCTCAAGCTGCGTGCCAGCATCGGAATTACGGGTAATGCAGACGGCATAGATGACTATCAATGGCAGGGAACCTACAAGGCTGGAGCAGATTATGCGGGTGTTCCGGGTATACGTCCAGATAGGCTCTCTAATCCAAACCTCGGGTGGGAATCAACACGCCAAATCGACATCACAACAGAAGCGGGCTTTTTTAACGGGCGCTTGCAGGCAACAGTGTCGTGGTATCACAAGCTTACATCGAACGTCCTCCTCAACGTGGCCGTTCCGGCATCAACAGGTTTTTCATCGATCCTGAAAAACGTCGGCTCCTTCGAGAACACAGGTGTTGAAGTTGTGCTCAGTGGCTATCCAATCAGCGCAGGAGACTTTACGTGGCGCACTGACCTTTCGGTAGCCCACAACACGAATAAGGTGCTCGACAATGCGGAACTTCCTCCCGATGCCATTGGTGGTCCGGGCGAGACACGCATCCTGGTTGGATATCCGGTTGGTACATTCTTCATCAACCGCTCGGCCGGGGTACAGTCGCGTACAGACTCTGTTACGGTACAACGCCGTCGATCCGGCAACAATGTATCGTTCGGCACAGATGCAAACGATCCACGCTGGCAGCAATTCTATGATACGACAGTTGTCGTGGTAGGGGGCTCGCAGCTCTTCTACAACCTGAACGGCAAGATCACGGATGGTTATGATCTGAACGACCGTGTTGCTCTTGGTAATCCATATCCAACATGGTTTGGTTCTCTTACGAACACATTCAACTATGGCGGTTTTGATATCACTGCTATGGTCTACTATCAGTTTGGTAATCAGATTTACGACGATGCCGGTAAACGTCAGGTAGGCAACCTTGCTTCGAATTTCAATCAGAACAAGGATCTCACAGAGCCCCGTTGGCAAAAGGAAGGGGATGTAACAACTGTGCCTCGTTTGTCGCTGACAGAGAATTACGACATCAATACAGACCGTTTCATTTACGATGGCTCCTTTGTTCGACTGCGTCAGCTAACGATCGGATATACGATCCCAGCAGATGTGTTAGATGGAGCTGGCTTTGCAAGCCTCCGTGTCTATGCAACGGGACAAAATCTCTGGACGTGGACGAACTACCCCGGCTGGGATCCAGAAATCATGCGTGACCAAGATGGTGCACAAGGCCGAAACCTTGGAGCTGGCGTAACATACCTAACGCCACCACAGGCACGCCAACTCGTCATCGGTATTACGGCGGGGTTCTAACATGAAAACAACAACTACAACTCGCATATTAACGTCTGCCATTGCCCTAGCAACCCTCGCACTGAACGCGTGTGATTCGTTCCTCGACAAGACGCCCCCTCTTGACATTTCCAACAGTATCGCGCTCTCTACCCCAAGCGGTATTTCTGCTGCCTTGACAGGGGCCGCAGACCAATTCTCCTCTGGCGCATTCTATGGCGGCAACACCATGTCGATCGGTGAATTGTGGTCTAACAACGTTGAGTCCAATGTTGGCGCAGACTTCGGTCGGCTACAGATCTTGTCCTACAACCTGAACGTCTTTAATCCGGAAGGCCGTTCTATGTGGGGCGACGCATACGGCGTTATCAATCGCGCCAACAATGTGATTGCTGCGCTTGAGACCGTGCCGTTTGACAATGCCGCGCAGAAGCAGCTCTTCAAAGGGCGTGCACTTGCGCTGCGTGGTGCGTCCCTGTGGGCACTGTGCATGTACTTTGCTCAGCCATGGGGTTTTACGGCAGATAACTCACACCCTGGTGTGATCATCAGAACATTGCCAACTCTTGGTGATGAAGGAACGAAGAAGGCGCGAAGCACAGTGAAGGAATGCTACGATCAGGTTATTGCCGATCTAACGGAAGCTGCAGCTCTGCTGCCTGCCAAAGATGGTGCCTACATTGGTGCAATGGGTGCTAAGGGTATGCTGGCGCGAGTGTACTTCCATATGGGTGACTACGCCAAGGCCGAGGCCGTTTGCAGCGAGATCATTACCAGTGGACTTTTCTCGCTGAATGCTGATGTCGCAGACGTGGTCAACAAGAACAGCACGCCAGAGGTTGTCTTTGAGATCACTAACAGTCCGGTAGATAATCCAGCTTCAATTATCTGGGACTTCCGTCAGGCAGATAACTCACTGCCGCGCTATTGGGCGGGCACCGACTTCGTGAACCAGATCTATGCCGATACCACAGACAAGCGCCTCAAGCTGTATGTATACCGTAATAACAAGCTCTATGTGGCCAAGTGGGACCGCATTGCTATGAACATTCCGGTGATCCGACTTCCGGAGATATATCTGACCCGTGCTGAATGCCGTGCCCAGCAAGGCAATGCAGTCGGTGCCATCGAAGATGCAAACAAATCTCGTGAGCGGGCGGGTCTAAAGCCCCTTGCTGCAACTCTTACCGGCAATTCACTGTTGAATGCGATTCGCAGAGAACGCAACATTGAGCTTGCTTTTGAAGGCGACATTTTCCTCGAGCGTAAACGTCAGCGCAGGAACCTTAAGCTGCGCCCATGGAACGATGCCGCACTCATCTTCAAGATCCCGGATATCGAAGTGAACGCAAATACACTGTGCACACAGAACCCATAATTCTATCACGTATCAATAACCTAGGAGTAACCATGAAACGGTTGTTTCTCTACTGCGTCTCGGCATTGTTGCTAACGACTGCAGTGTTCGCCCAAAAGGTTGTCGAGTCAGATCCGCTTCGCCCCGTCGAAACTGGATCGGTCACGATCACCTATCGTCCAGCACTGGACGATAAAGACGGCAATTTTGCCATGAAGGATGTTACCGAAGTTTGGGTCTACACAGGCGCTCGCGGAGCAGCCATCGCGCAAGACCCAACAGCGCCGTACTACGAAAAGTACGGCTGGAACGATCTCAAGAACTATCCTGAGATGAAGCTTACCAACAACGGTGATGGAACGTTTACGCTCAAGATTGATAACATCAAGGCGTTCTATAACGTACCTGACGACAAGCCGGTACGCGAGCTGCTCTTTGTGTTCCGTAACGTTGACGGCACAGTTCAAGGCAGCGACCGACTTCTTGCAGTAGACCCAGTAGGGGGCTCAGCAACAGCAGGTCTTCGTCTAATCAACGGCGTGTTCAATTCGACCGGAATAGACGTTGTCGCTGCCCAGGCAGACGAAGCCCAAATCTCCAACATTGGTTTCCAGCTTGCTTCGGTGTTCAAGGATGTACCAAGCGGTGATGCAGTGCAGATCAAGGCAAAGGCAACAGGTGCTCCAGCCCCGATCTATGCAGATCTTACGCAAAAGCTTGTCAAGGATGGAAAGTATACTGTTATCGTTGGTGCAGACGCATCAGGCGATGAATATGTGTCAAAGGTGATCGCAGATGATGTAGAGACGGTACCAGGTACGACCAAGGTTCGCTTTATTCACTGGTCGCCGACAACTCCAGCAGTTGACATTCGTGCTGTACTCCCAACAGGTACGCTCTCAGACCCGATCGTAGGCAATGCAAAGTTTGGTGATGTGGCTGGTTACCTCCCAGTTCCAGCTGGTACATACAAGCTTGCTGTTACAGCCGCTGGCCAGACAACAGCGCTGGTCACATTCAATCCTATCGAGTTGCCTGCTGCGACAAATCTTACGGTGGTTGCATTCGGTAATGCAGACAAGCTCACAAAGGTTCGCGCATTCATCGATAACGGTAACGGACGCGACTTTGTAGACCTGCTTCCACTTGGAGAAGGCTGGATCATCAAGGCAAACCCAGAAGTACCAAGTAAGAACGAAGGCGTAACCATCCAGTACAACCCAGAGAACGACGTCAAGGACGGACAGTTCAAGATGGTTGGCGAAGACGCATACGTATACACCGGTGCTCGTGACTATGCAGGTGGTTACTTCCAAAAGGCAGACTGGGGTGCTGTTGGACAAACAGAAGCACTTAAGCTGACAAAGAATGCAGATGGTACATCGAGCTGGACGATCCCAAGCCCGATTTGGCAGTTCTATCCTGGCGTAGAAGAAGCAAAGATTCTCAAGGAGTTGCTCTTCGTCTTCCGTAATGCTGACGGATCAAAGCAGGGTGGTGATGTTATTCTGCCAGTAGGCGATGGATCAGGTCCAACAGTTACAACAGATCCAAAGGATGCTTCAGCATCGAAGGCGCTTGCCGTAACCTACTATCCATGGAACGACAAGAAGGACGGGTCGTTTAAGATGGTTGGCGTTCCACAGGTATACGTATACACAGGTGGTATCTGCGAAGATGGTACGTACCTCGAAGTAAGTGGATGGGGCAACGTTGGCACCAACGAAGCACTCAAGCTCACAGCCAATGCAGATGGAACATCCACATGGAACATTCCAGACATGGTTTCGATGTACAACGTGCCGGCAGGCAAGAAGCTCAAGGAACTTCTCTGCGTTTTCCGCAATGCAGAAGGAACACGCCAAGGTGCAGATGTGAAGATCCCAATCGATCAGCCAACATCTGTTGAAGATGACAAGCTTGCTTCATCGGTTGCAGTGTATCCAAACCCAACACCGGGAATGGCTCGTATCACGCTTCCTTCAGGAACAGCGATTACAGTATCGATCGCTAACCAACTTGGCGAAGTACTCTATCGCACAGTCGCAACTGGCGAGATCATGTGGAACGGTATGGACATGAGCGGCAACATCGTTGCTCCGGGTGCATACTATGTTCACGTTCAATCAGCAACAGCCACAGCGGTAATGCCGTTGTCGATCGTTCGCTAATTGATCTCTACGTACGAGCATGTAAAGCAAACCTGCCCTTGTCCTCGGATGAGGGCAGGTTTTGTCTGTATTCACCACCGGAATCGTTCGGAAATTTGTTTATGATCCGCATTCTCTGCTTCTCGTTGTTCGTGGTTGTGGCCTGTATGGCCGCAAACGCTCAAGTGGTATACACCACGCCAACATTCCCTACACAGACCGATTCGATCACCGTGTTCTTCGACGCTGGCAAGGGCAACCGAGCTCTCGCAGGATACACCGGTGATGTCTATGCCCATACCGGTGTGATCACGTTTTTAAGTACATCTCCGACAGATTGGAGATTTGTAAAGGCTCCGTGGACGACTAACCTTCCAGAATGCAAGCTCGTGCGTCTTGGCAAGGATGTCTACTCGTTCAAGATCAGCAATCCTCGCTCGTATTATGGTGTTACGGGTACAGAGGTTATACGTCAACTTGCATTCGTTTTCCGCTCGAGCGACGGTAACATCGTCGGACGAGCAGAGAACGGATCGGATATCTATGTTGAGCTCTATGCACCAGGAACGTATCTGCGTGTGCTCTCGCCCCTTGCTGGCGAGCGCGTCGTTGATTCCGGGGCAGTCGTGGTAATCAAGGCTATTGCATCAGACAATGTACCTGTGATGCAGATCAATGCAGACAACCGAGAGATCGCAAAGGTCCAGAATGACACGATCTCTGCGACGTATACGGTTGTCAAGACAACCAAGATAGAAGTACTTACTTACAACAATCTTGGCGGAGCGATACGAGATACTTTCACCATCCGCGTGCGTCCACGTCCACGCGTGGTTGCCCTGCCTGCAGGCGTGAAAGACGGAATCAATATCGTCAACGATACCACGGCCATTGTTGTACTCTATGCCCCGAAGAAGCAAGAGGTCTATGTTGTTGGGCCCTTTACGAACTGGCAGCGCTCAGAAGAGTTCTACTGTAATGTAACGCCCGACAATCAGCGTTGGTGGAAACAACTACCAATCCAACGAAACGGGCAAACGATGTTTCAATGGTCATTTGATGACGATCGACGCATCAGTGATCCGTACTCATGGCAGGTGAGCGATCCCAACGATCGGTACATTGAATCATGGAGATTCCCGAACCTACCAGCATATCCAACTGGTAAGACACAGGGTATCGTAACGGTGGTCAACACAGCCCTTGAGCCCTACGCATGGCGCTCGACGGATTACAAACGCCCTAATCGTGACAATATGGTAGTGTATGAGCTGCTTGTGCGGGACTTCACCGATAAGAGCTCCTTTGATGGCTTGATCGATTCGCTAGACTACCTGCAGCGCTTGGGCATAACTGCCATTGAGCTTATGCCTGTGACAGAGTTCGAAGGCAACGATTCATGGGGCTATAACCCAAGCCATCTCTTTGCTGTCGATAAATACTATGGAACAGCAAACGACTTTAAGCGGCTTGTTGATGAAGCTCATGCTCGCGGCATTGCTGTGATTCTTGACATTGTGCTTAATCACCAGTTCGGTCAATCGCCCCTTGTCAACCTGTGGGGCAGTGTGGGCGGCCCTACAACAGAGAATCCATATTTCAATGTTACACCAACACACCCGTTCAATGTTGGCTACGACATGAATCATGAGAGTCCTGCCACGCGGGACTATTCTATTCGTTTTCTGCAGCACTGGATTCGTGAGTTCAAGATCGACGGCTACCGCTATGATCTCTCAAAGGGTCTAACACAGTTCTTTTCCGGCAGCGATGCCTCGCTCATGGGTAAGTATGATGCATCTCGCATAGCGATATTGAAACGCTACATGGCGGCGACGCGCGAGGTAGATCCATCGTTCATCAACATACTGGAGCACTTTGCCGACAACAGCGAGGAGCAGGAATTGTCGAAGGACGGCGCCATCCTTTGGGCAAATGCAAACTATGCAGGTAGTCAGGCCGTGATGTCCTATTCGAACAACGATATTGCATCGTCAATGAGTGCTCAGCGAAGGGGCTTTACACGTCACGGTTTGATTGGCTATGTTGAAAGTCATGACGAAGAGCGCACGATCTTTCGTGCTGTCAATTTTGGCAAAGTCGAAGCAGGATACTCGACTAAGGATACTGCAACAGCGCTTAAGAGACTAGAAGCGCTTATGGTTGCAACGATGTGTGTGCCCGGACCCAAGATGCTCTGGCAGTTCAATGAGATCGGCTATCCATACAACATTGACCTGAACGGACGTTTGGGACGCAAGCCCCTTGCATGGCCTCTGCTGCGAGATCAGCGCCGCATGAGTGTTTTCCGTGCAGTAGCAGATTTGGCGGCAGCCCGAAAGGTGTATTCATGCTTCTCCACGCTGTCGGCAACGCTGCAGACTGGGGA
>JBEBCJ010000112.1:0-6066 GCA_041157865.1 Bacteroidota bacterium | reverse complement strand
GAACATGCGGGCATTTGTGTTTACCGATGTGTTGCAGCGAGTTGTGCGCGAGGTAGGGGGCTACCCAGTTCGCTGGGTGATGAACGTTACGGATATCGACGATAAGACGATTCGTGACAGTGCGGAAGGGTCTGCAAAGTGGCGCGCTGAAATGGGCGAGCAGTCATCTGATGCAAAGTCGAACCTGCGGGCATTTACGCTCTTCTTTGAAGCGGAGTTTCGTCGCGATCTGCAGGTACTCGGCATTTCGATGGAGCATTTCTTTGCGATGCCTCGTGCCACGGAATACATCGATGATATGCAGTCGCTGATTCGCGACATCGTCTCCTCTGGTTATGGCTATGCCTCTGAGGGCTCCGTGTACTTCAACGTTGCGGCCTATGCAAAGAACCACACCTACGGCAGACTGTTTGCCATCGACACGGAGAACTTCCGTGAAGGGGTGCGCATTGATGCCGATGAGTATGACCGTGAATCGGTGAGTGACTTCGTGTTGTGGAAGGGTCGCAAGGACGGCGAACCATATTGGGATTTCGAACTCAATGGCGAGAATCTTCCGGGGCGTCCAGGTTGGCACATCGAATGCTCTGCGATGTCGAAGCAGATCCTTGGCTTGCCCATCGACATTCATACAGGTGGGGTAGACCTGCGATTTCCGCACCATGAAGACGAGCTCGCGCAGTGCTGCGCTGGTTATCACGTTGACGAGCAGGCCAAGTTCTGGATGCACAATGAGTTCTTGGAAGTCGAAGGCAAGAAGATGTCCAAGTCGCTTGGCAACTTCTACACCTTGCGCGATCTCGAGAAGATGGGTCACGACCCGCTCGACATTCGATTTGCGCTCCTTGCTGGACACTACCGTGCTGTGTTGAATTTTACGTTCGACAGTCTCAAGGCCTCATCGACGGCGCGCACAAGAATGCAGAACATTATCTGGGATCTCATCGACGCTGCCGGACTCGATGATGTAACGGGGCTAACCGGCACCATGCCGCCCGACGTTGCCGCAGCGTTTGGCAACGACCTGAACGTGCCGCAGGCGCTGGCGCGCATGCATGAGTATTTGGGTGCGAACGCTACTGCAAAGTCGTCTTCTGATGCAGCACGCGACGTGCTTGGCGCCCTCAAGGCCATCAACAACGTCCTCGCAGTATGGACATTCACCAAGCGTCCAGCAGTTGACATCCCCGACGCTATCCGCGCCCTCGCCGACCAACGTTGGGCAGCCCGCACCGCCAAAGACTGGGCCGAAGCCGACCGACTCCGCAATGAACTCACCAACCAAGGTTGGACAATGAAAGATGGCAAAGACAGCTACACCCTTGAGCCCCTTTCATAATGATCAATATGATAACGCATATTACGATCATCGGTAAGGGAAGAGTTGGGATATCGATAGGAGAGGTACTATGTACTAAGTACGAGGGTACCGGGGTACCGGGGTACAAGGGTACTAAGGTATCATCCGACATTCCAGCGGAAACGGGAATCCAGTTTCCAGAGTTGATATCAGCACGAGAATTTGTTCGTACCCCCGTACCCCCGTACCCCGCACCCTCGTACCCCAGTACCCCTCTCTTCCTCCTTGCCTGCAAAGACGCCTTTCTTCCGGCAGTTATCCAGCGTTTAGCAGAGCAGTATGGAGAGAATCTTGCAGGATCGCTCGTGATACATGTGAACGGATCATTGGGCACGGACATCCTCGAGCCTGTGCGCGCATGTGGTGCGATGGTTGCTGCTGCGCATCCCTTCCAGACATTCGGGGAGGCAGACCCTAAACTGCTCGATGGTATCGGATGGGGCGTCGAATGCGATGACGATGCATGGCCCCTTACCGAAGAGTTTGTGAAGCTCACAGGGGGCTTAGCGTTTCGTCTGCCAAAGACAGACCCAGTTTCTAAACGACGTTATCATGCAGCAGCCGTAGCGGCATCGAACTTCACGTATGCTGCATACGATCTTGCGCGTGAGCTTGCTAAGGAAGCCGGCATACCCGTGGAGACCTTTCTCGTGCCCATCATGCGTCAGACCCTTGAGAACGCCGCGCGTGCAATGCACGACGATGCGCCGTTCCCACTAACGGGCCCCCTTGTACGGGGCGACATGGACGCCGTGCAACGTCAGCTCGATGCCATGCCCGACCACCTGCGAGAGCAATACGTGCACCTGACGAACGCGCTGAAGGAAGTGATCAAGAGAGTACCGTAACGTCATTCCCGCGAAAGCGGGAATCCAGCAATATGAGCATGGGCCCCCGCTTGCTCGAGGGCGACGTTCATTCGTGAGAGCGACGTTCATTCGCGAGAGCGACGTTCATTCGTCATTCCCGCGAAAGCGGGAATCCATCTTCTTGCTGGTCCCCCGCTTTCGCGAGGGCGACGTTCATTCGCGAGGGCGACGTTCATTCGCGAGGGCGACGTTCCATTAAGGGCGCCCACGCAGGGGCGCCCCTACGTTCGTATCTTTGTCCGGGGGAATATTCTATGCCTACGCAGCAGACGGTTTTCATTACGGGAATCGCTGGATTTATCGGATTTCATGTTGCCCGGCGCATGGTTGCCGATGGGTGGACTGTTATCGGTCTTGATAACTGCAACGACTACTACGACCCCGCTCTAAAGTGTTCGCGCCTCGAGCAGCTCGGAGAAAGCATCACCTTCTATAAAGGTGATCTTGAGGACAAGGGGCTTATCGATACCATTTTTGCGACGCATAAGCCCCGTTACGTATGCCATTTAGCGGCGCAGGCAGGTGTGCGCTACAGCATAGATCATCCCGAGGAATATGTTTCGTCGAACATCGTGGGGTTTCTGAATATTCTGGAGGCGTGCCGCACGCATATGCCAGAGCATCTGTTGTACGCAAGCAGCAGCAGCGTGTACGGGAACAACACCGAGGTACCGTTTACTACGAGCGACAGGGTAGACAAGCCCGCGAGCATGTATGCCGTTACCAAGCGCACCAACGAGCTGATGGCCTATTGCTACCACGGACTCTACAACATCCCCTGCACAGGACTGCGCTTCTTTACTGTGTATGGTCCATGGGGACGTCCCGACATGGCCTACTTCAAATTCGCCGAGAGCATCCTTGCCGGCAAACCCATCGACATCTACAACCACGGAAACCTGAGCCGCGACTTCACGTACATCGACGACATCGTCGAGGGCGTGGTGCGGATCATTGGACTCTCCACTCTCCACTCTCCACTCTCCACTCTCCCCGGGCTTAAGCCCGGGGCCATCTACAACATCGGCAACGGGGCTCCTGTCTCCCTGCTCGAATTCGTGGAAATCCTCGAATCGGAATTGGGCGTGCCGGCCACGAAGAACTTTGTAGACATGCAGCCTGGGGACGTCGAGAAGACCTGGGCTGATTGCCAAGATCTCTGGGAGCTCACGGGTTTTAAGCCTGAGACACCATTACACGATGGATTGCATAGGTTTGTTGAATGGTATCGAATGTACTATGGCATTGGTGAAGTATGAGTAGAAGCATCAGTATAGTCATCCCTGTCTACAACGAAGAGCTCAATGTGGCAGAACTCCACAGGGAGGTTACGGAGGTGTGCGATCGTCAGGGGTACAACTTCGAGGTAATCTTTGTTGATGACGGCTCTTCAGATGCCACGGTTGATGTTCTGCGAACTCTTAAGCCTGTCACGGTGATTGAGCTGCGTCGCAACTTTGGTCAAACTGCGGCGATGGACGCAGGTATCAAAGCTGCAAAGAATGAGTTGGTCGTTACGATGGACGGCGATAGACAAAACGACCCTAACGACATTCCTAAACTTATTGAGCATCTTGAAAAGTCACGTCTCGACGTAGTGAGCGGCTGGCGCAAAGACCGTAAGGACCCATTCGCCAAGAACTTCGTGAGCCGCGGTGCAAACTTCCTGCGCACGATCATCGTCAACGATGGCATCCATGACAGTGGCTGCTCACTCAAAGTCTACAAACGTGATGCATTCGAGGGAATTACGCTCTATGGGGAAATGCATCGATTTATACCTGCCATTCTCAAGATCAAGGGCTATCGCGTTGGCGAGTGTGTTGTAAACCATCGTCCACGTGTTGCCGGTGTTACTAAATACAACTACCGCAGAACACTCAAGGGGCTTATCGACATGACGAGCCTGTGGTTCTGGAATAAATACTCCGTGCGTCCCCTGCACTTGCTTGGCGGCATGGGAATACTCTTTATGCTGATTGGCGGCATGGCGGGCATTGGTGCTGTACTCGAAGTAGCAAAGGGCAAGGCAGTGAATGATTCTGGATGGGCGCTGTTGACGATCTTCTTGTTCCTTAGCGGACTCCAGCTCTTTGTGGCTGGACTTCTTTCGGACATTGCGATCAAGACCTATTTCGGTAGCACACGCGACGTAAGCTATAGCGTTGCCAATATCTACTCGTCGGAGTCGTAAGAACGGCCATGTGCGGAATCGCTGGATTTATTGGACACGGCGGTCAGGAGTCGCTCAAGCAGATGACCGATAGCATTGCCTATCGCGGTCCAGATGCTGACGGCTTCTACAGTGACGCTGATCGTGGTGTTTACCTCGGTCACCGACGTCTATCGATTCTTGATCTCGCTGGCGGTGTCCAGCCCATGCAGGATACCACGGGCGAGTATATCATCACCTTCAATGGTGAGATCTACAATCACCGAGATCTGAGAACAGAACTCACAAAGCACGGTGTACGATTTACCACAGCCGACTCTGACACCGAGACGCTGCTCGAGGCCTATAAGATGTGGGGTCCGGCAATGCTCGAGAAGCTCAACGGCATGTTCGCATTTGTGATCTACGACAAGCAACGCAGTACTGCCTTTGCAGCACGCGATAGATTTGGCAAGAAGCCCTTCTTCTACACCATGCAGCACAACACCGTTGTGTTTGCCAGCGAGCTTCATGCGGTGTGCAAGCATCCGTCCGTTACATCGACCATCTCCACGATATCTCTGCAGAAGTACTTTGCCTACGGCTACATTCCTGCGCCGCGCAGTTTGTATGAGAATATCTATAAGCTCCCGGGCGGACACTACATGTTGATCGATGTTGCCAATCTGAGCATACGCATCGAGCAGTGGTGGTCATTTGCAATTGAACCAACGACGAACATCCCATCGAATCCCGAGAGGGTATGGGGCGAGCAGATCATCGACCTCCTCTCGAAGGCAGTAGAGCGCAGGCTAATGTCAGACGTACCCTTTGGATTCTTCCTCAGCGGCGGTATCGACTCATCGGCCCTTGTTGCCATGGCAAGCAAGCATTTACCGGGCGATCAGATCAACACCTTTTCGATCGGTTTTACAGAAGCGTCCTTCGATGAGAGCGCCTACGCAACGCTTGTTGCACAGAAGTACCACACCACGCATCGCACAGAAGTACTTGATCTTGACAAAGCCCTTGAACTTCTGCCGCACATCCTGAGCACGCTCGACGAGCCCATGGGGGACTCGTCGCTCTTGCCCACGTACCTTTTGTGCAACGTTACTCGCAAACACGTGACCGTTGCTCTAGGCGGGGATGGGGCCGACGAACTCTTCTGCGGGTACGACCCCTTCCGTGCGCTGAAGTATGCCGAAGCATACAAGAAGTACGTGCCGCGTCCGGTGCACCAGGCAATCAGCATGGTTGCGGCAAGGCTGCCGGTATCGCATCGAAACATGAGCTTGGACTTTAAGATCAAGCGGACGTTGCGTGGACTTGGTTACGACGCCAAGTTCTGGAATGCCGTCTGGATGGGTCCACTAGCTCCCCCTGAGCTTAACGAGCTCTTTGGCACAACCCTTTCCATGGACGACCTCTACAGCGAAGCCATTGAGGCATGGGATGGATGCGCCTCGGACAACTATTTAGACAAAGCAACCGAGTTCTATGTGAAGCTCTACTTGCAAGACGACATCCTTGTGAAGGTAGACCGTGCAAGCATGATGAACTCTCTTGAAGTGCGAGCCCCATTCTTGGACATCAACCTCGTGAACCTTGTGCGCACAATACCAGCGCAGTATCGGTTTAGAAACGGGGAGAGCAAGTACATCCTCAAGAAAGCCCTCGAGCCC
>JBEBCJ010000111.1:0-16837 GCA_041157865.1 Bacteroidota bacterium | reverse complement strand
GTTTCGCCGACAGAGAACGTACCTGCATCTGGCTGTAGCTCACCAGTAATCATCTTGAACAGTGTTGTCTTACCTGCACCGTTCGCTCCGATCACACCGATGATGCCGCCTGGTGGAAGAGAGAAGCTGAGATCTTCATACAACAACTTGTCGCCAAAGCCCTTTGTGATTCCTTGGGCATCAATCACCTTGTCGCCAAGGCGTGGGCCAACAGGGATGAAGATCTCCATCTCCTCGTTACGTTTGACTGTTTCTTCGCCGAGGAGTTTTTCATAAGCCGAGATACGTGCCTTGCTCTTTGCATGACGTCCCTTCGGATTCATGCGAACCCACTCAAGCTCTTCCTTCAGGGCCTTTTGACGCTTGGACTCCTGCTTCTCTTCGAGAGCAAGGCGAGCAGACTTCTGCTCCAACCAGCTCGTGTAGTTTCCTTCGAACGGAATACCGTGTCCGTTATCGAGTTCAAGAATCCATCCTGCAACGTTGTCCAGGAAGTAGCGGTCGTGCGTAACCGCGATGACCGTTCCTTCGTAATCGTGCAGGTGACGCTCAAGCCAAGAGATTGACTCGGCATCAAGGTGGTTTGTAGGCTCATCAAGGAGCAACACGTCTGGACGCTGCAGGAGCAAGCGCACAAGGGCAACGCGACGGCGTTCACCACCCGAGATTACACTGATGAGTGTGTCAGGGGGCGGACAGCGCAACGCATCCATTGCCATTTCGAGCTTCGAGTCGATATCCCATGCGCCGATGGCATCAATGCGCTCCTGGAGCTTTGCCTGCTGGTCCATGAGCTTCTCAAAGTCGGCATCAGGGTCGGCAAACTTCTCGCTGATCGCATTGTAATCGCGCAGAAGTGTAACGGCTTCGACCGCCCCTTCTTCAACAACCTCGCGAACGGTCTTGTTGGGGTCGAGCTCCGGCTCCTGAGACAGATACCCGAAGGTTACGTCCTTGTTCTTCGTGATCTGCCCTACGTACTCGTCGTCGAGTCCGGCAATGATCTTAAGGAGCGTGGACTTACCAGCGCCGTTCAAACCGAGGACGCCGATCTTCGCGCCGTAGAAGAAGCTCAGATAGATATCGCGTAATACCTGGCGGTTCGGCTTATAGATCTTGCCGACACCTACCATGCTAAAAATGATCTTTTGGGGTTCGTTTGCTGCCATAGGCGGCAAATTTACGACGCATCTTGTTGCTTATTGCAGAAGCCCCGTAAGACCGGCTATTACCTCATAGGTAAGTGTGGCTGCTAGCTTGGCCGTTCTGTTGTCCTGATCATAGCTGGGATTAAGCTCCACGACGTCAAATGCGCGCAGTTTGCCACAGGCTGCTGCATGTCGAAGCACATGCGAGACCTCCTGAGGAGTAAGACCATCCGCAGCCGGAGCACTCACGCCAGGTGCATAAGCAGAGGCGATGGCATCAAGGTCCAGCGAAACGTAGACACCATCGGCTCCAGTTACATGTTCTAGCGCCTGATTCCAAGCTACCTCCGGACCAACCCTACGGATCTCGTCAAGCATCCAAACGTTCATTCCCGCTCGCGTAACGAAGTCAACGTGCGAGGCTGCAACACTATGCGTCTGCAGCCCGAACTCTACAAAGCCCCCTGGCAAGAGATGCGAGGATTGCTGTGTGAGCATTTGGTAGAACGGCGATCCCGAGTGCGCTCTGCCGCCATCTTTCAGTGGGCGAACATCGGCGTGTGCATCGATGTTCACAACGCCGTATGGCCTGGCGAGTGACTCCAGCGCGCGTATCGTTGGCCACGCCGTGTCGTGTCCGCCACCGATAACGATTGGTACGTAGCCATGGGCGAGAATCTCTGCCACAACATCGTACTGCTCATCGTGGATCTGCTCGAGCGTCTTGCCCTCGGTGTCGATGTCTCCAGCATCAGCTATGACGAGTTTGCCAGAGTTGATCTGTTGCTCGAAGGCCGAGATCGTAAGTTTCGAGAAGGCTTTGCGGAACGCCGTTGGGCCCTCGGAGGCACCGGGACGTCCACCATTGCGCTCAACGCCGATATGCTGCGGAGCACCAACAAGCACGCATACAAGCTCGCTGCTGCTGGCAATGTCTTTGATGTGCACCAGCACATCACCAATTCGCTTATCCTCTAAATCATTCGAGCGATAGATCACTGATGGATCTATCGCTCGAAGTGCTCGTTGAAATTTTAGACTGTGCATGATCAGCGGGTAATCACAAGTGGGATTGCGTGACGCACATATTCTGATTCGATCGAAACGGTGTACGAACCAGAGGCCAGAGATGTTGGAATGTCGAAGCGAACTTCGCCATTCTCGATATCCCCGCGGTAGATAACCGCTACCGTCTGCCCTATAAGGTCGCGAACCGCAACAGTCGAGGCGCGCAGCAGTTCTCCCTGATATACCTGCAGACGAAGCGTGCCTTGATCTGCCACTGGATGCGGCACGATGTCGCAGGCAAGGATGGATGATATCTCTGTCTCGTCATGAACACTGGTTGTTCCAACGGTTCCTATCAAGCGCACCTGACGTGCGAGGTTACGCTCGTCGTTGCAGTACACACGGATAGAACCTGATGTAAGACCTGCATCCGGACGATCAAATGCCAACGTGACGACAATCGAATCGCCTTGCTCCAGCGTAACCGGAAGTTGCTTACTTGTAGAAACAATGCTGAAGTGCTTCCGAACTGAGAAAATCGCCATGCTGTCTACGCGCAGTGGGGCCGTCGATCCCGAACGCACAACGAATGTACGTTCTAAGCGACCTGGCGAGGCAAGTTCGAACTTGACAGTGTCTGTGCTTACCAATATCGTTGGCTTAGGCGCAACAACAAACTGCGCCCATGCACTTCTACCAAAATCCGGCTCAAACGTCTTGATAGTCTGTCCGCCAGACTTAAACAACAAGCTTCCTGTACCGAGTTGATCTCGATAGAACCAGAAATCCAAACCGAGATCTTCCTTGTTGATGAGCTCAAAGTCATAGCACCCTGGCTCTAATTTGAAGTCGTAGGTAAAGAGCTTCTCACTCTCAAGATTAGACCCTTCACCGATGATTTTTCCATCGTTAACGCGGCGCAAACGCCATTCATACTGTTCTTCTGCCTGTCTGTTCGTGCGGAGTTGGATCTGCACGTCGTCATAGTATGAAGGGGGCATAACAAAGTTTGTACTGCGCGAATTGTTGTTGGTATATCCGTCGAGGTCGAGATTAACCGAAACAACAAACTTGTGCGTTCCCTGGCTTGATGGCCATTCTGGCATCGGCAGCGCAACTGTATCTTTTTCAAGGAATTTTAGCTTGCCCGTCCACTGGTACGTAGACGACTTGCTGCCCTGCGCACCATACGTGATTGTGCATGATGAAAGGTCTGTTGCACCGGTATTCTGCAGCACTACAACAGGGTTGCCACAGATTGGATTAAGTCGACTGTAGTATTCCCAGTTGTTGGGAGAGATTACGTCTGTGATTGCTGCATCGATGTTGAAGTTTGGCGCGCTGTATCCAATAAGCTGCGTCGATACTTCCCAACGTCCCCAGTTTTCTTCTGCAACCTTTTTCTTTACGCCATAGTCGATTGTAACAGACTTTTTACCCTGCATGAATTGTGTTGCTTCCCAATCATAGAGATCGACCATTTCGCCAGGACACCAGCCGGTTCTGTCGATCAACCACGTGCCGCCTTGAGGGTATACAGGATTTGTAGCACATTCTTTCCAGAGAATCCAGTTGAATCGTTCGGTTCCATCAATGCTGATGAAATGCTCACGCTGACAGAACTCGGCACAATTTGTGTTGTTGCTGAATTCGTGTCCGCTGGTAACGGCCTTGAGACGGAATGTCTTGGCCTCTGGATGTAGCGTAACATCAACCGGCACTATGGCCTTGTTCGTGATCACGTCTGGGTAGTATGCGCCGCGTTCGTAGATCACCTGATCGATCTGCTTCACATTACGTGGCGGCGTGCCCTTGATGAACATGAACGTAAGGTCGATCAACTCCTGCTGATTGCCAGCCGAGAGTGTCACATTTCCGCGAAGCAATGGCGCAAAGTCTGTTACATCATATTCCCAGCGGAAACCGTTCGGACCAAGATCAAGACCGATGCCGTATGGCGTGATATATCGACTGATCTCATAGTCTACGATCGGACTGAAATACGGCGACATCTTTTTGCGAAGGGCTGTCTCAGCTGTTACCAGTGTTGAATCTACCTTAAAACCATTTTCGTCGTAGGTAAAGAGATAGCCTGCTTCCTGCACAAGGATTGTGTCAGTAGCTATCGACGGATGGTCTTCTGCATCAGGACGATAGATACGGGGCTCCACATTCCGCCCGAAGAGCACCACCGACGTGCGACGTGGCTCCGACTCAACATCAGTGTCAATACGCACTGATGTTGATGTGATTCCCGTTCCTTGTTCGAATGAAAATGCTGGACGTGATGTATTTGCCTCTGTGAGATAACCAAGTTTATCACCGCGCATTGTTTGCAGTGTTGGCACTCCAAACAGACTGGCGTTAAGGCCGCTAATCGAAGCATCACGGGCAATAGATGGATCAGTGTCTGTTTCTCCGTTGTAGTAAGCGATCAACTTTGTGTACTGCGGATGCACGTCCGAGATCTGCCGATGCATCCATTGCTTAATGGTTGCCTCATCGAGTGCAACATTCCATACTTGGAATTCATCAAGAAGGCCTTCGTATGATCCAGAGCCCCCTGTACCAATCAAGAACTTTGTAATGCCGGACATCTTGCGCGTCTTACCGTTACCTTCGTGCAAGAGGACGCCATTGCAGTACATCCGCATCACGCCGGTCTTGGACTTCACAAATGCCCAGTGATTCCAGCGTCCTTCCGTTGTTTCGGTAGGGGTTGCTTTCTCGATGCGATCGTACGCCCCGCTCTTCGGATCGATACCTGCATCCCAGTAGGCTGTCTGATTATCCCAGGGCAAGTGCACATTGAGGACACGGCGTCCTTGTGCATCATAGGCCTCAAAGGTATTGTGAGCCCGAGGAAGCTTATTGGCATCCCCAAAGCACCAGAACGAAACCGTTACTTCATCAGATATTGATGCGCCTATTTCACCTGGAACAACCATAGCGTCTCCGGCAGTGAAACGATAGGCCCTGCGTGATTTATCAGCCGATGCGCCATATGGGCTGGATCCAGCCTGTATACCTACGCTCGATGGAGAGGCAGCACACGAAACTTCGATCATGAGATCTGAGGAACCATCCCATGCAAACGGCGTAGTGAACACAACGTGATTCTCACCCTTAAGGAACGAAACATCACGGCGCACAACAGTGGTCATGCCCTGACCATCAAGCATCTTCGGGACTGCTTGAGCAGAAACCTGCTGCATGCGGATCGTAAACAATCTTACGTTAGGAGCTGCGGCAGTTGTCGATAGTTTGAGTCCGTGTATCAGTCCAGCCGTCATCCCTGCGTCCTTCATTTCCTTCGCAGTCCACGTGTATGCGACGCGCCCACCAGAAGGCTGCAGAACAGCGGTATTCGAAAACGTGTTTGGTCCAACAGTGTAAAACTCGCCCGCAGCAGTTGTTCTAACCGCGGTGTCCGTCCTGAATCGTGTCTTGATGTTTACAAACGAACTACGATACTGAAAGGAGTCTGGCGTGCCGCCGCGCACACGATAATTTGGCTGCATCATGCGCGTTGAATCAAATTCTCCGGTAGAATCGCGAAGCATGGTATAGGTAAGGTAGTCCCATTCACCGCATGGGAACCTATCCTGTGTCGTAGCTGGATCGCACTTCAGCGTGTAGAGCATCACGACCTTCTCATAGCTCTCACGTGGCGGAAACAGCCACGTGCCCGAGCGCTTCGTCGTGTCCTTAAACGTCAGGGTCTTGACGTAGACCGTGTCGCCATCCTTGGCAGCTACTCGAACTGCCGCAAGAACGCAAACCAGTGAAACAATCGCCGTAACTATCGCGTAACGTAAACGCATAACCTCGCCTCCATTGTAGGGGGCTAATCTACGAAAACGACGGAAGGGACGGGAAATGCGGGAGTTACGGAATTACGGGAGTTACTGAATTACGGAATTACGGGAGTTACTGACTTACGGAATTACGGGAGTTACTGAATTACAGGAGTTACTGTGATTTGTGTAATTCTGTAATTCTGTAATTCTGTAATTCTGTAATTCTGTACTTACAAATCACTCGCTGTACGCTACTCTTAGTGTCTCGCAACCCCACCATCAACATTAATCGTTTGTCCGGTGATGATACCGGAGGCGGGAAGCGCAAGGAATGCCACAACATTGGCGATGTCTTCCGGCTCATCTGCGCGGTGGACGGCCTGTGTAGGGATGATATGCTCGAGCATGGAGCTCATAGTAGCATTTGTGCCGGCACTTTGTGTGGCGGTAAGTCCAACGGAGATAGAATTGATCGTAATTCCGTATTTGCCGACTTCGGCCGCCAATGAACGGGTAAAACCAATCACGCCCATCTTGGCTGTTACATAGTGAACCAGGTATGGCGTACCCAGCCACACGGTGTCGCTGCTGAACGTGATGATGCGACCGAACTCTGCTTTCTTCATATGAGGCAACACAGCGCGCACAGTGTGGAAGAGCGAATCCAGTGTAACATCAAGCGTTCGTTTCCATTCTTCGTATGAGACAAGCTCAAAGGGCTCTTCGAAGTAATAACCAACGTTGTGTACGAGAATATCTACTCGACCGAATGTGGCCATCGCCGTATCAACAACTCGTGCAACATCAGTGGGGTTAGTCATATCGGCCTGGACAGTAACTACAGCGCCCCCTGCCTCTTTTACCAGGCGTTCGGTTTCTGATGCAAGTTCTATATCGGCAATCACCAGTTTTGCGCCCTCTTCAGCAAGGCGTTCACAGAATGCACGACCATTCCCCACGGCGGCACCGGTAACTATTGCCACCCGGTCGTGGAGTCCACGTTCAAACCGCGTTATCTGCATGGAGCCTTACTTCTGGATAAGACCGAGTTCTAATCCCACTTCATGGAACACATTGAGAATGGCGTCAAGGTGCTCATCCTCGTGCGTGGCCATATAGCTGGTGCGCATCATTGACATGTTAGGGGGCACGCCTGGCGGGATAAATGCATTTACGAATACACCCTTGTCGTAGAGTTTTCGCCAAAAAACGAGAGCAAGTTCGGCATCACCTACAACAACGGGAACAATACCGGTCTCTGAATCGATGACCTTGAATCCCATTTCGGAGAATCCCTTACGCATCTTGTCGGCATTACTGATGAGCTTCGTGATACGCTCCGGTTCGCGCTCGAGAACATTGAGTGCTGCTAATGCAGACGCAACGGAAGCTGGAGTTGGAGACGCACTGAAGATCAGTGCTGGAGAGTGGTGTTTGATGTAATTGGTAACACGTTCCGGACCAGCAACAAAACCACCAAGCGATGCGAACGTCTTGGAGAACGTTCCCATTGTAAGGTCTGTCTCGTTCACAAGGTCGAAGTACGAAGCTGTGCCGCGTCCGCCCTTGCCGATAACGCCAGTGGCATGCGCATCATCGACGAGCACACGGGCGCCATACTTCTTGCTGACGGTGATAAGGTCGGGAAGATTAACGATCTCTCCGCTAACTGAGAACACACCATCTGTTACGACCAACTTGCCGGCATTTGCAGGAAGAGATGCAAGCACACGGTCGAGGTCTTCCATATCGTTGTGCTTATATCGCACAAACTCTGCAAAGCTTCCCTTTGCAAGAAGACAGCCGTTGATGATGCAGGCATGGTTCTCTTTATCAGAAACAACGTAGTCTCCCTTTTGCACCAGAGCAGAGATCACACCAAGTGCTGTTTGGTATCCTGTAGAGAAGAGCAGTACGTCTTCTGTACCGAGATATTCAGCAAGCTTGCGCTCGAGTTCAACGTGAAGATTGATCGTGCCTGTGAGATAGCGCGAACCCGAACAGCCTGTTCCGTAACGATCGATGGCATCCTTAGCGGCTGCTTTTACTTCGGGATGTGATGTTAAGCCAAGGTAATTGTTTGATCCAGCCATGATGACCTTGCGGCCCTCAAGCATAACTACTGGACCCTCGTTCTCCTCTACGGGACGGAAATACGGATAGAGTCCGGCAGCTTTGATATCATCTACCCGAGTAAAATCACGACATTTTTGGAAAAGGTCGACCACAATGGCTCCAAGTTTCGAACTGTGTCTTACACGTAACTCTGCAAATATCGCAAAAGTGCCGTGCCCATGTACTACCGGAGATTATCCACCTGGAGCGGAAATCCCAAATCAGCCCCCTGCACAACTCGAATACAGGCCTGTAGGTCGTCTTTGCTCTTGCCGGTAACTCGCACCTTCTCGTCGACTATCTGGGCAGTTACCTTCAGTTTCTGGTCTTTAATGAGCGTGGTAACCTTTTTGGCATCATCCCGGCTGAGGCCTGCCTTGAGTTTGACCGTCTGACGGACGTTCTTGCCCCCGAGCAGCTCGATCTTTTGCTCGTCCAGAGCAAGCACGCTGATTCCGCGTTTGATCATCTTGGACTTTATGATCTCCAGAGCAGCCGTCACAAAGTGCTCCCCCTCGGCTCTGATCTGAAAGCTCTTCTCGTTGCGGTTAAGATCTACTTCGCAATTTGAACCACGCAAATCATACCTATGCTCGATCTCTTTGCGTGCCTGATTGATGGCATTATCGGCCTCTTGAAGGTCGACCTCGCAGATGAAGTCAAAGGAAAATGTCGACATATTGTTGCCTATACAGTACATGTACCTATTATCGCACCATGAATCTACGAATCACACCGCCGAGTTTTCGATATGCATCGCAGGATGTGCCTGCCGGACTCGTCGTCTTTCTAGTCGCATTGCCGCTTTGCTTGGGCATTGCACTGGCCTCGGGAGCTCCACTATTCTCCGGAATCATTGCCGGCGTGGTCGGCGGCATAATCATATCGCTCTTCTCGGGATCCGAGCTCTCCGTTTCGGGTCCGGCAGCCGGCTTGGCAACAGTTGTTGCCTCTGCCATCATTTCGCTTGGTGATTTCCCAACGTTCCTCATGGCCGTGGTCATTGGAGGACTCCTTCAACTCGTGATAGCCGCATCCAGAGCTGGCCGTCTGGGCGACTTCATACCTCACAGCGTGATCAAGGGTATGCTTGCTGCTATTGGCGTTTCGATTATTCTCAAGCAGATACCACACTCAGTAGGTTACGACAAGAACTTTCTCGACGAGGCAGGCGTAGAGGGCTTTTCTCAGTGGCATAGCATCATCCAAGACCCTATTGCTATGGTTGATGCAGGTGTGATCTCGCTTGGTGCCATCGCGATTACTCTGGTGTGTTTGGGTATCATGCTTATCTGGGAACATCCTCGTGTTAAAGCACAGCGGTGGTCAACGATCATCAGCGGCACATTGGTTGCTGTTGTGTCGGGCACGATGCTTAACGCACTCCTTGCTGTAGTAGCTCCCGACCATGCCCTGGTTAGCAGCGACCACCTCGTAAACCTGCCAAAGTTCGACCCGGCTCAAGGGCTTAGCTCGTTCTTCACCATGCCTAACTTCAGCGCAGTGTCGCGCTTCGATGTCTGGCTAACGGCTCTAACCATTGCCCTGATCGCCAGCATCGAGTCTATCCTTTCAGTAGAGGCGGTCGATAAGATGGACCCTCACAAGCGGATTTCAGACGTCAACCGAGAACTCTATGCTCAAGGCATCGGCAACACACTCAGCGGCCTAGTAGGGGGCTTACCGGTAACAAGCGTCATCGTAAGGTCTTCCGCAAACGTCTATGCGGGCGGACGCACCAGAACATCATCGTTCTTGCACGGAGTAACACTCTTGGTTGCCGTAATACTCCTGCCTTCTGTGCTGAACCTTATTCCACTGGCCTGCCTTGCTGCAGTGCTCCTGATGGTTGGCTACAAGTTGGCCTCTATCAAGTTGCTGCAGAACATGTGGCGCGAGGGAATCACGCAGTTCGCACCATTTGTCATCACCTTGGTTGTGATCGTAGCAAAAGACATCCTTGTTGGCGTTGGTGTCGGCTTGTTGGTAAGTCTGTATTACGTGATCAGATCGTATCACCGTACATCGATTACTGCAGTTCGCGATGAATCAACCGTGCTGATTCGTTTTAATAAAGACATAACATTTGTTCATAAAGCACTGCTCAAAGAAACGCTTCGGGATATCGTAGCCGGTTCAAAGGTGATCATCGATGGCACACATGCACATTATATCGACCACGATATTAATGAGCTGATCAGTGATTTTGTTGCAGCAGCGCCGGAACGAAACATCACCGTGCAGACCATAAGTGTCCATGGTAAGAAAGGATCATCGTAATGGAAGATTTTCGCAGACTCCTTCTTAACAACAAGGCATGGGTTCAGGACAAGCTCAATGTAAGTCCGACATTTTTCGAAGACTCTGCGGTAGAACAGAAGCCTGATTACCTGTGGATTGGCTGCAGCGATAGCCGCGTTCCCGCAGAAGATATTACCGGCACACTGCCAGGTGAACTCTTTGTTCATCGGAACGTTGCAAACATGGTTGTCCATACAGACTTTAACATGTTGAGCGTTTTGCAGTATGCTGTGGAGGTGTTGAAAGTAAAACACGTGATTGTTTGCGGACATTACGGCTGTGGCGGTGTCCGCACTGCAATGTCACGAAAAGACCTGGGCTTGATCAACAAGTGGCTTCGGCATATTAAAGATGTTTATCGGTTTCATGCGCAGGAGCTCGATGCCATCGCCGACCCAGAACTTCGCGTAGACAGACTCGTCGAGCTCAATGTTATTGAGCAGGTACATCATCTTTCCGACATCTCATTTGTTCAGAAAGCATGGCGTGAGAACGAACGACCAATGCTGCATGGATGGATCTACGATATGAAGACGGGCCTCCTCAAAGACCTCGTCAAGGTCGATCCGGGCGAGCATGCTCACGACATCTACGAGTACGAATTCTAAGCTGACGTCTACCTGTAGATGATCACTGTGCGTGCACGTTGATTTCCACGCTGGCCATCACTGTAGACAACCACGTAACATCCCGAGGACAGATCACGCGCCAGCTCTCGACGCGTTCCAGATTCCGAAACGCTAAAACTGGATGTACCAACAAGACTGCCCCTGGTGTCATACACCATTACGGTACCTTCCTGAGCAGTTACGCTGATTGCGCCATCGTCTGCATGAATGGCGAATCCTCCCTCGGCATTGTCTTGGATACCTACAACTACGTTCGTTGCCGTTAAATCGATCTTGTAGGAGGTCAGGCAGGAGTCAAGCGAGAACTCAAGTGTGCCGTTCACAGCCCCGTCCTTGGTCAGTGCTGACGGAGCAAGCGACACGGTAACAGGCGTGGCCTTGTTGTGCGCGAGAATGAGGCCGGGCTGCATAGTTGTCGTGTATGGCTCGGTGATACGCACATCAGCTACTGTTGTCCGCTGCGCACCTGTTAACGTAGCTGTGATTGAGATTGTCTTATTCACAACCTGTTGTGAGGTTTTCACTGTGTCGAACGCCACAGCCGAAGGGTAGGCAATGTTCAGCTTAGCCTCTTTGATTGTAAGGGGCACCGTGAATACACCTTCGCAGCCTTCGCTCAGGTACACGAGCGACAACGTATCGACTGTTGAACTTGTATTCATCTTGGGAATGACTGACACCGAAACTGTCTTATCAGTTCCGGGCGGAATCGTAAACGCACCGTCAAGGCTGGCGATTGTTCCAATTGTGCTGGAGTATACCTCTGCAACCTGCATTGGAAAAGGTGTCGGATTGTTAATACCGACATACACCGTGCGCACCGTGGGCGAATCACACGCGATCTTAGTTCCAAGATCTACGGGAACCTTTGTGAAGATCTTTGCAACA
The DNA here is from genome assembly GCA_041157865.1 of Bacteroidota bacterium. Taxonomy (GTDB): domain Bacteria; phylum Bacteroidota; class Ignavibacteria; order Kapaibacteriales; family Kapaibacteriaceae; genus UBA10438. The sequence goes on along the minus strand of JBEBCJ010000111.1, from coordinate 4,948 downwards.
AGGCGTGTACCCGTAACTGTTGTCCGGAATCGCCAGTTGCAGCGCTTATCCATAAAGACCACATCGTCGCGAATCGTTCCTATTCCTTTTACTGTTACCGACACAGGTATGGCCGCCTTTGCCCCTGGTGCAAGTATTACGGGAAGAGCCGCCTTTGCCTCAATCATCGATCCCGTAACAATCGAGTCGATAACGATTGTGTCTGCACCAATGTTCTGAATAGAGTAGGTCTTCGATGCAACATTGACACACGTTGGCAGCGCCGGCAGCGCAAAACTTGTTGGATCGATTGCAGCTCGCAGGTCGTATGTCTTGATTGTAATTTCGGCTGTATCACTGCAGCCGGTTGAATCGGACACAATGGCCTGATACGTGGTGGTTTGGTCAACTCGCTGCGAGACGAATTCGGTTGGGTTGTTCATCGTAAGTCCGTTTCGCAACCACTGGTAATTGAATGGTGGCAATCCCTTCGTGGGTACACATGTGAGATCAACGGTAGTTCCCTGGCAGACCTTCATCGCTGATGCCTCAATTGATGCTACTGGGGCAGGCTTTACGCGCACAACACAACTGTCGACGGCTGTGTTTCCAACATCATCACTAACTGTAAGTCGCAACAAGAAGTTGCTGGTAACTATGAAATTGAATGTTGCGTTCGTTGTCACTGTGTCAAAGCCCGGGCCCTGCCACCTATATGAATACGGCTCTGCACCAGCGTTAGCAACGGCACTTACCGTAGCCACCGAGCCATAACATGCCCGCGCCGAATCGTTCAGAGTTACCGTTAACTCGTAAGTGAGTGGTGTACATGCATCGTTGGTGAGGAAGGTCTTCATGTACGCACTGACACGAGCATTGAAATTCAGATTCGTGCCTTGCGACGTCAAGTGACAGTATGACATGATCGTACCCTTGACCGCCTTTGTGCCCGTGTAGCACGTTCCACCTTCAGCTGCCACGCACGAATCGATAGGCGGGTTCCATCCGCAGTTAAACGTATGCGGCGATCCCACGTTATGTCCAGTCTCGTGGGAGAAAACATCGGTATCCCACACATAGCCTGCCGCAGGATACGTGATGTTGTTATTCAAGCCACTTACAGCATAGCCAATGTCCTTGCTGCATAGTGCATTCAGATACGCTACACCACCAATACTATTGATACCCGACAACAAGTGCGCCAACGTGCGGTTTACACCTGCATAATTGGTGCGCCAGCGGTCTCTAAACTGGGTAAGAAGATTCGTTGAATTTGTACCTGGATATGGGTCGGCGGTCTGCCAGATATAGAGCTGACCGATGCGAATCGTAGCCGTGATATCGCGCTCGTAGATAGCACTCGCGGCCGCAACAACCGACTCTGCATACTGCGTTGCCTTTGCCAGGTTGCGACCATGATCGATATAGTATGGCTCGTCGCCTTCGAGCGCCACGGTGATGATGCGGTAACGGGCCTGTACTTCGTCTGACTCTTTGGGTTGCTTAATGCGAATGCCTGATGGCTCTTCTGTGTGGCACGACCACGGGTTGTTCTGCTGTAGATGCGAGCGGTCGTAGATGATCATTGTAGAGCCCCTTTCCTCAATTGATAGGGGGCTTATCAGATATTCTTGATGATCGCGCTTTTCTCCAAGGTCGATATGCCCCGTGGCCCAGTTAGGGTAGATGGCCATCATCACGAATGACCCTGGAATGGAGGTGATTGTGCCTCTGAGAAGGATGCTGGTTGGGGCCGCATACTTAACTGGTCCATTCTCTGTCATGGCCACCAATAATGAGGCCTCGTCAAAGACGCGGTACCTTCGCAGTTCTGCAACGACACTTCCCGTGCCGGGAAGCTGGAGCGTCATGCGCACGGTACCGTCCACCGGAAGCGAATACGCCCGCATGAACTGCATATCATCTACGCGCACAAAAGACGCCTGATGGTTTACGGCAAATCCTGCCGGACGCTCCACAGAAGTAAGAATCTGGTCAGTTTTGCCATTGTCAAAGCGCCCATCCTGGGCGTGCACAACCACGGCAAGTGACAGCACGAGTGATAAGAGTCCAATAAAACGCATAACAATCCCTTGGATAGTCTTTCCCATAGCCCGTAATACTACGGTTTTTTGACGTAGTTTTTTGTCGGAAAGTTCTTGAGTTTGGAGCCCAAATGAAACACACTCGTCGGCAGTTTCTTGTTCATAGTGCAGTCGTCACAGCTTGGGGTCTAGCGCCTAGTCTGCCGCTTGGTGCAAACATTCCCCTGTTGCTTGATGAGTCACCTACTGCATATCGCTTCCCTACGCTCTACAATGGGGGCGATGTAGAGGTAGCCCAGAAGAACGTTCCCGTCTGGCCCGAAACCACTACCGACAGAATCGTGCTCAACAGCTTACCGCTCCTTGCATTTGAGTTTGAGAAAGGATCAAGCGTCAGCATACCGATACGAAACCAACTCACGTCGCCAATTTCGATTCACTGGCACGGTCTGGATGTGCCCTCTGCCATGGATGGCCATCCAAAGGATGCGTTTTCTGCGGGTAGCACAAAGGAGTATGCATTTGCTGTGCGCAATCGCGCAGGACTGTATTTCTTCCACTCCCATTCTCACATGGCAACCGCCAGAGAAGTATACATGGGGCTTATGGGTCTGGTAATTGTAAGAGATCAGGAGGAACGCCAGTTAAGCCTACCCTCTGGTGAATATGAGCTTCCACTTGTTATTCAAGACGTTCGCGTGGATGCGGCTGGAAAGGTTGCATACTCCCCTACCATGAACGACATGATGAATGGTTGGATGGGCAACCGGGTACTTGTTAATGGTACCCCAAACACGATTCATTCGGTAAAACGCGGCGCGTACAGACTTCGCATTGTGAATGCTTCCAATGCCCGGGTGTATAAGCTGCAGTTTTCTAACGCCCTACCGTTTACAATCATTGGAACCGATGGCGGATTGCTTGAAGAGCCAGCTGTTGTTACATCCGTGCAGCTTGCCCCCGCAGAACGCCTCGACATTCTTGTGGATTTCAGCACTCTAGCCCAAGGAGAGATTGTACGTCTCATTAGCGCCCCCTACACATCACCAGTTGAGATGATGTCTCCGTTATACCCGCAGGGAATTGCACTAGACATCATGAGTTTCATCGGCTCGGTTGAGCAGGGCATTCAGTATTCGGTGCCGGCAAAGCTGTGCACTCTACCCACCGTTCCAGAAGTAACAACCACGCGAACGTTTGCGCTGGCGATGTCAAGGGGCATGGGTATGGGAGTGAGGCCAACTATCAACGGTAAGACATACGACATAGATAGAGTAGACTTCCAGGTAACTGGAGGCACTTATGAGATATGGCAATTCCAGAATCAGGAAAATGCAATGTCTCATCCTATGCATATCCACGGCAGACAATTCCGTGTTCTTAGTAGGTCGAATGGGGCTTTGCTACCGACAGATAAGGGACTAAAGGACACCGTCCTTGTTGGACCCAGTGAAACCGTTCGTGTCGCTGTTCAGCATTCGGAATACCCGGGGCTCTTTCTGTTTCACTGCCACAACCTGGAGCATGAAGATGAAGGCATGATGCAGAACTACACTGTATTTGTTCCTACTGGCATAGAGGAACGCGAACCTACAGATACAATGTTGTATCCGAACCCAACAGCTGATTCCTTTGTGGTACAATCACAAGCGCTTGAACACGGTGGCGTTACGATCTACGATTCAATGGGTAGGCTCGTAAAGCAACTTCACAGCATGGTTCCCGGCAGCCCCATTTCTGTGGCAGATCTGCCATCTGCAACATACCGTGTCCAGGTTGGCAATATGGACCTAACGCTAATTGTTCGCAGATAGCTTTGATTGTGGCTGTAATTTGCACGTATCCCCAATGTATCGAGGAGCCGAGATGACGACCAGCATCAGATTAATCATAGCCGGCATTCTCATGGGCGTTAATGTCTATGCCTCAGAGCTAACCCTGACGATTGCCCCGCGAGCCGAAGACCAATCGCTATTCAAGTTGGGCAACGTTTATGCGGGCAAGGCCAAAGGCGGTTTCTACTCGCCTTCCATGCTTCGGTACTATATCTCGGGGATAACCCTTCACCTTCGTGATGGAAAGAACCTAACATTTCCTGATACATACATCCTTGTCGACATTCGGGATGTCCAACGTTTCCCCATCGGCAATGCTGATGTTTCCGTTGGCATTGATAGTATCTCGTTTCATATCGGGGTAGATAAGGCCCGCAACCACCTCGACCCGACAACCTATCCGGACTGGCATCCTCTTGCTCTCAAAAATCCGTCAATGCATTGGGGCTGGGCAGCCGGATACCGCTTTGTGACCTACGAGGGCAAAGCCGGGACATCCGCTGGTGCCATCAATGCGACGTTCCAGATTCACACACTCGACGATAAACTCTACACACGCTGTTCTGTACCGCTCGGCGGGATGATCTCTACTGATATCCCACTGATCGGCAATTACGAGCGCCTGCTGAACAACATCGACATTTCCCGCGGCCTTATCAATCATGGTAGCGAGGATGAAGCGGCTACATTCATGGCCAACATGGGCTCTGCCCAAAACCCTGTCTACACGGCCTCGCTCCCAACATCGGTAGACGAAGAATCCAGATCCGTTGCCGTGTTCCCCAATCCGGCATCTGACGTGATAACACTACCAGTGGGCGTTGTGCGTGTTGAGTTCGTGGACATTCACGGGGCATCTCTGCAGACGGTGCAGATTGGTCAAGGGATGAACATTGTCTCTGTAAGCGCCCTTGCACAGGGTACATATCAACTACTGGTGCATTATGAACACGGTGCGACCGATCGCAGCGCTCTTACGATCATTCGCTAGGACTGTTGCCTGCACGGGCCTTCTATTGGCAGCTCTGCATCTTTCCGGATGCAGCACCGAACCAATAGAGCCATCGCCATATGCAAACATCATCGATG
>JBEBCJ010000110.1:0-5248 GCA_041157865.1 Bacteroidota bacterium | reverse complement strand
GCGTCGATCTCCGTGATCGAGCCCCCTTCAGATATCATACCAACAGCGTTATTGGATTCATCGACACTGCTGCCTTCCTGGTAACGGATACCATGTTTCCAGTCAACATGCATGGCACTGGTGCGGCGATGGTACACCCGCTGCATTCCGCTCATGGTGATGCGCGAGGTTACATCATAGGCCCCACCAACGAACGAAAAGGTCCGCGTGATGATGCCGCCAAACGGCGTTGTGGCGGTAGCCGTTAACGTGACGTTTTTGCCCTTTGCCACACGGATAGTATCCGATGGTGTGTCGAACACAAAGGGTACCTCGCGGGAAAGCAGCGTGTCTATTGGACGGCGTGAGCTAAGCGTGTCTGGCACGACCAGGAAGGAGAATCCGAACTCTCGCACTCCGGGTTGCACAATGTCTACCACAGCGCTCGGCACGCGGTCCTTGTAGTAGGGCTTGTAATTGTTCAGTACCCACGAGCGTACCATGGCACCATCCGACGTAAAGCGAATCGTGTACAGGTCCGATACGACAACAACACTGCGATGTGGCGCGGGCATAAACTGCACAGGTGGGCCGCTTCGTTCGGCATTGGCAACACTGGCTGCAGTCGTTGTGGTCTGACTTGCCGCAGGCTTTGCCGACTGCGGGTCTGCCGGACGCTGCTGCATGAACATCCAAAAGGCCATGAGCATCGTGATCATGACAACGGCGAGGAGTGATCGTTTATCCATAAGTGCGTGTTGTGGTCTAAATCGTGAAATGTGTCGAAAAACTGATCATGAATGTTTCGGCGGCACAGGGTCGTATCCTCCAGGATGCAGCGGGTGACACCTGCCGATCCTTCGCACTGCCAGTATTGAGCCCTTGATCCAGCCATGTACCTGCAGCGCTTCAATCGCATAATGCGAACACGTTGGCGTGAACCGGCAAGAAGGCGGCAGGAGCGGCGAAATTACGCGTTGGTACAATCGTATGCACGCGACCAAGATATACGACATCAGCCTAGCCCCTTGACCAATAGTTTCTGGATGCCAAGACGCACATGACGTTCTACGTCGGGAAGTGTTACCAGTGCTGGATGCTCAGGAGCGTTCCTCCACAGACACACCATCTTCACACCGTCAAGTTGTGTGAGCCCGCCTGCTAACGAGGATTGGAATGCAGCCCGCAGAAGCCGCTTGATGCGGTTACGGGTAACGGCCTTGCGAGCCACCCGCTTGGGAACTCCAACACCAAGAAGGGTCTGCTGGTCACTGGTCTGACCCGGAAGTGCCGCTAACAAAAGCGGTCCAGACGTCACTCGACGTCCAGACCGCAAAACATCTTCAAAGGAACGGTACCCCTTCAGTGGCCGTACGACCATTGTGAGAGGTCCTCTAGTTAGCGCGCAAAGCCTACGGCAATGCGGGCACGGCCCTTAGCACGACGGCGTGCTAGAACCTTGCGGCCGTTCTTCGTGGCCATACGTGCACGGAATCCGTGTGTGTTTACACGACGGCGCTTGCTTGGTTGATACGTACGCTTCATAATGTCACCGATACTTGAGTTTTCGTTGGGTTTACCGTGAACGGCAAATATACAAAGGTTCAGTTGATATTTGTTACACCAGGTGGAAATGGGTGATGTTGACCATCTACCACGATTTCACCGTACTGATTCTCGTACTTGCCAATGTTATCTGCCAAGGCATGCAACAGGAGCTTTGCATGCTGGGGGGTCATCACGATGCGCGCATGCACACGGGCCTTGGGCACTCCGGGAAGAATACGGGTAAAATCTACCACGAATTCTGCCGGCGAGTGAGAGATAATGGCCAGGTTGGAGTAGATGCCTTCGGCTTCCTTCTCCCCCAGCTCAATGGTCATCTGCTGTTGTTCGTTCTGGTCGTTAGCCATTAGAGTTTCGATCCTTTCTCGCTTGCTTGTTTCATCTTGTCCAACATTTTGTTGCGTCCATAGAGACCTTCCATGGTACGATAATACTCTTTGTCTTTGCTGTACACTTCTTCAAGTGCTTCGAGCTCCATAATCAGAGCTTTAACCTTACCAAGTTCCTTGCGTACTTCATAGACGTTCGCAATCTCAGAGATCACGATGTAGTCGTTACGGTACTTTGCACTCACTTTACGAAGCTGTTCGAAAGACGAAGCAGCATCGGCAAGCAGCGGCAGGTACGCCGTCGAGTCGACAACATATTTCTTGTTGTTGTCTTGCTTTTCCAACTCGGCACGCTGCCTAATGCTCGCAAGGTTCTTACATGAAGCACCGTAATCAAAAAGAGCAATCTCATTCTTCGGATCGAGGCGGATCACTTCCTTGTACTGCGCAATAGCTTCTTCGTACTTCTCTGCTCCAGAGAGCATGGTGGCATATTGCACCCGAGCGCTCACATTTGATGGGTCCTTCTGGATCTGGGCCTTGAGCTCTTCTGAGGCTTCATCAGCCTTACCAGAGAGTTGCAGAGACTGTGCACGTAGTGCAGAGAGCTCTTGATCCGATGGTTTTGCACGCATCACGGCATTCGCCCATTTGAGTGCCTCTTCATACTTGCCCATCCCATAGGCGATATAGGCAAGGTTCTTCAACGGCTGCACGTTGGCCATGCGGGCACGCCACTTCTCAGCTTCAGTGAGCGTTGGTGCAGGGTCGTACGTCCATCCTTCGATAAGAGCCTCGTTTGCACCTTCTGCGAAGGAGCTAAAGATGACCTGCTTGCCGTTGAGAGTAAAAGCATCACGATAGAGCACGCCGCCTTCGACAGAATCCATTTTTGTGGAAAGGGGCGTCCCAAGTGATTTGATCACAGTCCCACGCGCAGAACCCATTGCAATATTCTTCGTTGCTATGGCCTCGTACCCTGGACGCTCGGCCTCCCACCACTGTGTGTATACCGTAACGGCCTGTGCGGTATCGCCCAGACGTTCGTTCACCTCACCTAACAACATAAGCGGCTCTGTGTAATCAGGTCGAACAGTTACGGCATTGATCAGTGCCGAGCGCGAAGCCTTGAGAGAATCGATGCTCTGTGATTGAGCGAAGGCGTTATACTTCGCGATGCCAAGATTGTAGGCTGCCGCATACTTGTTGTACAGCGATACGGTGATGGCATCACGCAGCCGAGGATTCAGCGTGTTGCATGCAAGAGCTGCTCTGTAGGCTAGGAGCATTGAATCCTGCTCATTGAGCGAATCATGCGCATCGCCGAGCATAGCATAGGCGTCGCATGGCGTGGGTGTTGTCTGAAGCGTTGCACGCAGCGCATCTTTGGCCTTTGCATAGTCCTTGGCAGCCATCGCCTTTTTGGCAACCGTCAATTGCGACGAGGAGCACTGGAAGCCCTGCGTAAACACTGCCGCGACGGTAAGAGAAATCAAGAGCAGAATATGGCGTTTCATAACAGCCTGTCCGATGATTTGGGGAACAAGGACTGCGAAAATACGCCATTATATCGACGAACAAGCTACTTCTTGGTCTGACGTTTCAAGCGGTCGTAAGTCTGCTCTCGTGTTTCGGATATGCGGCCTGCCAGCAGATTCTCTGCAGTGTCCGTGGATTGCATCACGCGCTTGCGCAGTTCTGCGAGCAACGCAAGCTGTGTTGCGCCTGGACGCCCGAGATATCCGTTAACCTCGCCGTAGAGGCTTGCAAGCTTTTCCCGTATCTGTTCTTCGCCTGTAACAGCACCCTGCTTGGTATTGACAAGAGTCTTGTTCAGGTCTGTGAGTGATGTCAACAGATCAGTTTGCCGCAGTGAATCCGGTTGGCCCTCCAACTGCTGGATCATGGTTTGAACGCGTTCTGCCGTTACGGCAAGCTGTTCGTAGAGTTCGTACATCGAGCGCATGGTCTGTTGCTGTAATGCAACATCAGGTGCATTATGGCCAAGGGTTGTATCCGGCACGATATCAATGCTTGTGGTCATGATCTCACCTGCCTTGTCGAGCTCGAGGGTATATGTGCCGGCCGGCAGCAGTGGACCCGAAAAGGTACCGAACGCACCACCAACCAGAGACTTTGGCGAAATCGGGGCAGGGTACGACAACGCAAGTTCTACCGTGTTCACACCTTTACGTCCAGATACCGGAACGGTTCTGATTACCGAACCTGATGCGTCCTTTATTCGCAAAACGAAAGCTCCCTTTACATGCTTCTCGCGCAGGATGTACCATAGTGCTGGGGCCTGCGACTTTGGTTGCCCAACGAAGTCGGCGTCGCCTCCAAACCAGCCCCCACCCGACGGGGCGTAGCGTCTCATGAAGGGCTTCGGCTTAATGATGGTGATCGGCGCCTGCTGGCTTGTGACATCAATCCCACGAAGCACATCTACATTATCAAGGATATACAAACTGCGTCCATGCGTGGCTATGGCCAATGCATTCTGATCATCCTGCAGCTCGAGATCGCGAACTGGTGTGCGTGGGAATGAATTGGTGACATGAAGCCATGAAGCACCTGTTGAGAAGCTTATGAACAGTCCATCCTCGGTTCCGGCAAAGAGCAACGTAGGGTTACGATGATCCTGACGGACAACATGTGCATAGCCAGACATCTCACTCGTTGTGATACTAGACCACGTTTCACCGAGGTCGGTAGTGCGCAGCACGTACGGACGCATGTCTCCGTACATATGGTTGTCGAGAGTCACAAAGCATTCGCCTGTGGAATGCTGCGACGGCTCTACACACGTTACCCATGAGCCAACTGGAACATTGGTAAGCGCAGGCGAAACGTTCTTCCAAGACGCTCCCCCGTCACGGGTTACCTGCAGGTTGCCGTCATCTGTGCCGACCCAAATAATCATTGAATCGCGCGGCGACTCTGCGATTGTAAACACGGTGCAGTGATTCTCTGCCGATGAGTTATCGAGTGTTAAGCCACCGTTATCGTCTTGTCCGAGCTTTGCAGGGTCATTGGTCGTTAGGTCTGGAGAGATACGTTTCCAGTCTTCGCCGGAGTTTGTGCTCTTGTATAGATACTGTGAGGCAACAAAAAGCACACCAGGACGGTTACCGCGCACAATTGGAGCATTCCAGTTGTATCGCAGCTTTAGCGAACCGTCGTCAGGTTTGGGAGCGATCGTTTTTTCCTCGCCGGTTGCAAGATTGTTACGGACGATATTGCCACCTTGTGACTCCCAGACAACAACGTCTGGATTACCACGGTCTGGCACAACATAGAACCCGTCGCCTCCGCCCACGAACTTCCAATCACCGTTGGCAATGCCACCGGGTTTCGACGAAGGTCCGGCCCAA
>JBEBCJ010000109.1:0-5927 GCA_041157865.1 Bacteroidota bacterium | reverse complement strand
ACATTTCGTCTTGAAGTATCAGGATGGCTACTCAGATACGATACGCCCAGTCCGCTCAACGATGACGACCGCGATGAACTCTCTACCATAGCCACAGTGTCATGGTCGCGTAAGCTCTCCTCGAACCTCTCGATAAACCTCGGACTATCTGGACAGTACCTGCATCTTGTTTTTCTGCGCGCCACGAGAAGCGCCTTTAACAACGTCAACCGCGTTCTGAGACTTTCGCCATCATTCGTACTGCATACATCTGGTGTTACCATGCAGCCGCAGTTCGAAATACTTGCCAACTACACAGCATATGATTATGACGGACTAAGCTCGGCAGCACGATCATTCTCATTCAGACAAATCTCATATCGGGACTCGCTTCGTGTAAGACTTACACCAATGTTCAACGTCGAATCACAGATCCTGTTTCGTTACTTCGAGCGTGCATCGCTGCAATGGGGTGCCTTTGCTGAGTCGCCCGAGACCGGCAACCTGGAGTACCTCGTCAAGCTCCTGCTTGCGACCAATGTTACGCCCCTTGCATCGATCCACACGGGAATACGGCTCTACACACTTGATCAGCGCAGCATCGCCATCGGTGTGCCGCAGATTCTAACAGGCTCGCTGCACTCGATTGGACCGGAAGTGGCGATACGTTACGCTACAATGGCTGGATCTACGTTATCACTCTCGGGCTGGTATGAATTCCAGACGATCAATGTTACGCAGACACGAAAGTTGCCGAACGTGCTGCTTCGCTGCATAGTGAGGATCTAGATGACGCGTTCTGCACGAATACCGAGCAGCCGGCAGGCTCTGGCTGCAATAGGACCCTTTCTGGAGAGTTTTCCGGAAGTGTTGCTCTTGGCTCAAGAGCGCCGCATCAACATGCGTGTGGCTGTGATGGAGATCGTGACCAATGCCATTGTGCACGGTAACAAGGAGTCCGAAGAGTTACCTGTTGACATTTCCGTCTATGTGACGTCGGACGAAATCAGTATAATCGTTCGCGATTACGGCGAAGGTTTTTCACCGGAATCGCTACCCGACCCACGCTCACCAGAACGCAGAGAACAACCCGGTGGACGTGGGGTATTTCTTACCACACAACTCGCAGACTCCGTTTCGTTTGACCGTCAAACACCCGGCATGCAGGTTGCCATAGTCTTTAAACGCTGATGAACCCTTTTCTTCTGCTCGCACTTACATCGCTCATTCTTGGTCTTGGTGATGGAGAACGCAAGGTGCCGTTCCCGGCAGATGCCGATGCACGCTATACTGTCCCTCGCGCAACAGAGCATGTCTCGTTTCTCGCATCCGATGAGATGCGCGGACGCGACACGCCATCACCAGAGCTTGATAAGGCTGCCGATTACATTGCAGAGCACTTCCGCAAACTGGGTCTAGAGCCCCTTGCAAAAGACGGGTTCAAGCTGCCGTATAACCTGATCACACGAGACCTTGATACGACAAAGGCAAATACGTACCTCACACTGAGCATTGCTGGAGTTGCAACGGATCTCCCACTCAAGAAGGGATTTGTTCCGTTTGAGCAAACTGGGGAGGGTCAGGTACGCAATGCGCGCGTTGTGTTCGCGGGTTTTGGCATCACAGCTCCTGAGTATGCTTACGACGACTACGCCTCTATTGATGCCAAGGGAGCCGTTGTTGTGGTGTTCCGTGGTGAACCAGAACATGAGGACACCGCAAGGTTTAATGGAAAGCGTTGGACGCGCTACTCGTTTGCCGACCATAAAAAGTCCAACGCCGAGAAGCATGGCGCACTTGCTGTTCTTATTCTCGATGCACCGCGCTCGAAGCGCTCGCTCATGCTTAATGAGCACGGTTGGCGGTCGCTCACGGGCTCACGCAGATCTGGTGGACTTCAGCTGGATGAAAAGAAAGGGGGCATCCCGGTTATTCACGTTGGAGATGCAGTAGCAAATGCTGTCTTCGGTAGTGTTGATTCACTTGTGGCAGTGGTCACTCGTATCGACAAGTCGCTTGAACCAGATTCCCGCGAAGTTCGTGATGCAGATATGTTCTCCGTCAGTTGTAAGGTTACACTTACCAAGGACATCATCCCAGCCGTCAATGTTGCCGGCATGCTCCGTGGTGCCAAGTACCCCGACGAATACGTTGTTATGGGTGCGCACTATGATCATGTCGGTGTTGGCAAGGCTAATGCCGAGGGAGATTCGATCTTTAACGGAGCAGATGATAACGGTTCTGGAACAACTGGAATTCTTCTTGTCTCTGAGGCCCTCGCAACTTCTTCGACACGTCCGGATAGATCGATCGTCTTCGTTGCCTTTTCTGCAGAAGAAAAGGGTCTACTCGGATCAAAAGCCTACGTTGCTAACTCGCCCCTTCCAATGAAGAATTGCGTTGCCATGGTAAACATGGATATGATCGGACGCTCGGAAGACGGCAAACTTTCGATAGGGGGCAATCAGAGATGCCCAGATCTTGTGCGCATCAACGAAGAAGAAAACGCAAGCGCTGCTCGCCCCTTTACGTTGGCCTATGACATTGAGCAGTATTTCTTCCGTAGTGATCAGGCATCATTTGCGATGAAGAAGGTGCCGGTGCTGTTCTACTTTTCGGGCGAGCACAAGGACTACCATAAGCAGACTGATGAAGTATCGAAACTGAATATGCCCGACCTTGTTGCAATTACGCGTCTTGCCTCGCGTGTTGCGTGGCGCGCAGCACATCAGCCGCGCACGACCTACATCTCTGCCGGTTTCGAAGAGGAATAAAGTGAGGCGCTTTCAGCGTACTTCGCCAGCACATCAAACTCCAGGTTAACGTTGTCGCCAACGTGAAGACCGCCGATTGTTGTAACAGCAAGTGTATGCGGTATGATGGACACCTTGAAGCGTGTTGGCTCGAGTTCTGCGACAGTGAGCGAAACACCATTGACGCATATCGACCCAACGGGGATCAGGTAACGTCGGTATTCCTGTGGGAACGAGATCCAGACGTTCCAGTCCAGGTCAACGGCTGAGATATCTTCTACTACACCGGTCGTGTCTACATGGCCAAGCACAATATGTCCACCGAGGCGCGCACCGAGCTGCATTGCACGCTCAAGGTTTACCGCAGAGCCCACAGCAAGTGTACCAATAGTTGTCTTGCGCAGAGTCTCTTCGATCACATCAACGGCGAACGACGTATCCGTATGCGATACGACCGTAAGGCAAACACCATTGACAGCAATGCTGTGGTCTACCTGTACATCAGAGAGCACCTGTGAGCATCCTATCACGAGACGGCGTCCATGAGCCCCTTGCTCAACGTGGAGTACCTGACCCTTTTCTTCGACCAATCCGGTGAACACGATCAGCTGCCTTTAATGAAGTTCCTGATAAGATCGATGTAGCCCTGATCACCCAATGTACCGGGTACACCTGAATGTCCGGCACCTTCAACCATTACAAGACGCTTTGGCTGGCTGGCAGCCTCATAGATCAAGCGACCATGCTGATCGTAGGGTATAAAGATGTCTGCTGTCCCATGAAGCATCAGTAACGGTGAGGTGCGAATACGGGCATGATCTGCGTTATCGAATTTGCCCTTCATGAGAAAGTTGCCGGGCACATCCAGTAGCGTTCCTGATCGTATCAACGCTTCTGCAGACGCGAAGATATCTTCAGTGATCACGCATCTCGGCTTGTGCTTGAACGCAGCAAGGTACATAGCTGGAACGCCGCCGAGTGAGAACCCATAGTCTACGATCTGCGCCGTATCTACATCCTTGCGAGAGCGCAGATAGTCCAGTGCTGCAGTCGCATCCTCGTAGAGTCCTTGCTCTGAACTTGCACCAGTGCTTTTCCCAAATCCACGGTAGTCATAGATCAACACATCAAAACCGGCACGATACATCAGTTCGACGCGCTCCCAGTATGCCTCGATATTATGCTTGTTGCCGTGGTGATACAAGATCACTTGATGTGGCTCGACACGCAATGAGTCAGGCTGCTTCACATAAAAGCCATAGATCGTCTCCGAGCCGCTTTTGAGCGTAACAGCCTCAACGCTTGAGGCTGGTATCACTGACGTTGAGAGATTGTACTCTGTCAACGCAAGATTATCGAACAAGAATGCGTCCATTGAGCAGCCGTGAATCAGCACCATTGATGCCACGACAACGATTGTTACGATGTGATTCTTCATAGCTTGTAGATTCCTCCAATGTAGAACCCGTACGACCCCTTCCCACCAATCGAGGAAAGCCCTTCAAACACACCTGCTGACGTGTTGCGATTGATCGCCTGCCATGTACCCTCGATCTGCAGATCAAATGTTTTGTTTAACGGGAACTGATATCCAACGAAGGGGCTCACGAACATTTCGCTGTTGTTGAACTGATAGGTCAGGTGTGAACCTGTGTACAGCAGCGAAGACGTACCAACCTGCCATGAGGCGTTGGCCGTAAGATTCGGATATACACGTGGATTTGGCTCTGATGATAGCTTTGCAAACAAGAGCAACTGCGCTCCGACAGTAACCTCTGGGACCGAGCCGTTCTGCGCAAGTGCGCGGTAGCTGGCACCGTAATCAAGCCCGGCCACACCAAACGCCGCAAGGAGCAAATGGGCATGACCGTGCATTGTCAGGTCTTCTGTTACGCCATGCGCGCCCCCTGCTGTAAGGTAGGGCAGAATGCCGGCAGGCGATTTTTCTGGGATGAAAGCTCCGCCAAGCGAGCCGGTAACGGCATAGGAACCCTTTTCGAGCACGCGAACTGGCTGAACGCTGCTGCAGGCAGAGATAACAATGGCAATCATGGCCATGGCAGCTAGGTATGCCACTGATTTGTGTGGTCGCACGTCGTGGGTCATATTGTAACGCTTTCAATTGTCAACGCGAAGATAACTTCGCAGATAACATGTGGTTCTATGGCGCTATGGGTAACATCGAGGTCTGATTCTACGTTTCGTGCTCTGCTCGAGGGCGGCGATCTTGCCGGTGGACTTCGCGATGTTTCTGCGTCGAGCATAGTGATTGTCCCGACGCGGCGTCAGAAGGAGGCGGTGCTTCGGGCATGGGCGTTGAACCACGGCACAGGCGAGCCGCCGATGATCGAGACAATGGCTGTGTTCTTGCGTAGAATGGGCGACCATTTGCTTTTTGGAGCACCGACTATTCTCTCAGAGAACGAAGTTGATGTGCTGATACGTCAGGTGATTGCCGACAGCTCAATGCTCACATCGATTGGTTTTGAAGCACAGAAACTTGTCCGCTGGACGCAGTACGGCATTACTCCAGACCGAGTAGATGAGCTTGCTGACCTAGCGCATGCTCAATCACGAAAGGGGCGAATCCTTGCCGAGATCGCCGCAGGATGGCGAAAGCTGATCGATCTCTATGGTGGACTTGCCTGCGATAGAGGTCGATATGAGCTTGAAGTGCTTGCACGATTGCCAAATCTTGTCAAACGTCCACTCAGGACGCCATCCGGAGATGAGATCAGCTCATGTGTGATGATCGCAACTCACGGAGTTACAACACTCGACAGAGATGTTCTTGCTGCTCTTGCTGTGTGCGGATGGGATGTTGGTGTTGGGTTTGCTGACGACCTGCCAACTCGCTCCGAGACTCAGGACCGGATCGGAGTTTCTGTTGCAGATGCCGCATGGTTCCGCGCGCAAGATTGGACGTATGGTGAGACTGTACGGTCAATCCCGCCATATGAGACATTCAGTGTAGCACTGGCATCTCGTGAAGAAGAGGTGCGCCGCTGTATCGCCTGTATCAAAGATGATGTGCGGCATGGGACCTCACTTCGCGACATTGCTATCTGCGTCCCCGGCGCATCGGTTTATCGACAGATCGTAGAAGATCTCGCACGACGTGCCGATCTGCCATTAGAGGCTGCCTCGTCGATACCATTGTCTGCAGAGCCTGAAGCAACAGCTCTTCGTTCGGCG
>JBEBCJ010000108.1:0-5564 GCA_041157865.1 Bacteroidota bacterium | reverse complement strand
CATGCAGATCTACCGACTCTGCAATGATGCCTCCGGCAAGGAGTAGAGCGCAAACGAACACGCGCGCGAACCGCACGATCGCAACGAAGCAGTATCGTTGTTTGCAAGGCATTGTTGGTTGGCTCAAAATAGGTAAAAACAAGCCCCTTTCGCATCATCGTACATTACCTGATTTTAATGTTTGTGCTTTGCAGGATAGCGTAATTTCGAAGAGCGAGATTATCACCAACTGCACGGCCGTATGGAAAAGAAAATCCTGGTAGTCGACGACGAACAGGACATCCTCGATCTGATCTCCTACAATCTCTCAAAGGAGGGGTTTAAGGTGTTCACCGCTTCTGATGGTGTTCAGGGGCTGGAGACGGCATTGACGTGTAGACCCGACCTTATCATCCTTGATATCATGATGCCGGGCAAGGATGGGTTTGAGGTCTGCCGTACGCTGCGTCGCGATTCATCATTTGCCTCGACAGCGATCATGTTTCTTACCGCAAAGTCGAGCGAGATCGATCAGATTCTTGGACTCGAACTTGGGGCTGATGATTATATCCAGAAGCCTATATCGCCCAGGGTGCTCCTGGCAAGGGTTAAGACCATGCTGCGCCGTGGTGCAGAAAATGTAAAGACCGAAATGATTGCGGCACCCGAACTGCTGCGCGTTGGGAACGTAGAGATCAATAGGCAGAACTACACCGTACGCGTTGATGGCAAGGAGATCTTTTTCCCGAAGAAAGAGTTCGAACTCCTGGCATTTCTTGCATCAAACAGAGGTAAGGTGTTCTCCAGAGAGTCATTGCTGCGCCGTATATGGGGCGAAAGTGTGTATGTGATCGACCGAACGGTTGATGTACATGTAAGTAAAATTCGGGAGAAGCTTGGTCCATACGGACATTGGATAGAAACGGTTAAAGGTGTTGGTTACCGTTTCGCTGAACAGGTCTAACTTTGTTCATGACCGAACAGTTGTTTCCTTGGTTATTGGGCGTTGTGATTGGTGCTGGTGGATGCGCCCTGGTGTTGCGTGCATGGTTACGTACCAAGCTGGTCGAGCCTGCACAGCGTATCACAGAGGTCACGACTGCAATTGCTGAAGGTGCCGCATCTGTGCGAATCGAATCGCTGCCATCGGCACACCCAGAGCTTGTACGCGTTGCTCAGTCCATCAATCACCTGGCAGAACGTTCATCCCGAGATATCGGCGAAATGCAGCGCTTAGAGCGTGTGCGCTCGGAGTTCGTTGCCAATGTTTCGCATGAGCTTCGCACACCGATTTTCAGCGTCCAGGGTTATCTCGAGACGCTCCTTGATGGGGCAGTCGATGATCCCAACGTTTCGATGCAGTTTCTCGAGAAGGCATATCACAATGCTATGCGACTCAATGCGCTGCTCAATGATCTGATCGATATATCGCGCATTGAGAGCGGTGAGCTGAAGTTCTCATTTCGGTACTTCGACATCGCCGACCTCATCAACGAACTTGTGCAAACGATGCACATCCGTGCAGAACAGCGATCAGTTCGCGTTGAGTTGGATCTTGCTCCACAGTCTTTAGTGTACGGAGATAAAGAGCGGCTATCACAGGTTCTGACAAATCTGATCGATAATGCCATCAAGTACAATGCCGAGGGTGGGACTGTTACGATTACTAGTACGCACGCCAACAAAGGTCTGACGATACGTATCTCCGATACCGGTATAGGTATTGCAGAAGAACACCTGTCTCGAATCTTTGAGCGATTCTACCGCGTAGACAAAGACAGATCTCGTGCGGTCGGTGGCACGGGTCTGGGGTTAGCAATCGTTAAGCACATTCTGGAGGCTCATGAATCAGAGCCGAAGATCACCTCGGAGCCGGGCAACGGTACAACCATCGAATTCACTCTGCGCACCAACACCGATGTTTGACCGACGAATCGTTAATGCAGCACCTGCACCAGGTTGGTGAATGAAGCACGGTCGCGTAGGATCCGTACCGTATATAATCCCGAGGCAAGATCAGAAGATCGAATGATCAACGTTCTGCCAGACTGACTCCATGGCGCAGTGATTTCCTGACCAGAGATATCGACAATCTGGACCGCGTTGACTGGTTGATCACTGCCAAGAGTAACGTTGATGTGCGAAGTAGCAGGCTGTGGAGCAATTTCTGCAGTTAACAGTGAGACGTCCTCCTGAACACTGGAAACAACATCCCATGTGATATCATCAACGAAGAATCCATCGGATTGACGTGATGCATTACTGCGGAAACGGAGTCGCGTATACAATGTATCGCCGCCATAGTTCTTGAATTCGACGACTTCTCTTCTCCATGCATCGTCCGCCTTTGTTGTATCCGCCCAGCGTGCGTCTTTGGCGGCGTTCCACCACGCTCGTTGCGTCCATGGTCCACGTAAGCTCGAAGCAGATTCAAGGAACATGGTATCCGATGCATCCACAAATGCTGCTACGTCCATTTGTAGGCGTAGTGTCTGACCAGACGCTGCTGTATTGCGATACGGATACAGCACACAAGAATCGCGTCTATTCGGCTGGTAGGTTGCAGTTGGAGCATAGGCGAATGATGCCGGCGCTGTGCGGTAGAACATTGTTGTGCGGTTCCATGGCCCACCCTGCACGAGATAGCGGGGATCCTGTTCAAAGGTGACGGTGTTTGTCGACAGCGATCCTGCAAAAGCTATCAGCGTGTCGCTTGCTGGACTCGTGTTATCATCACGATCGATTGTTGTTGCCGATACCCTGTACCATCCTTGCGAGGCAATTGGTAATGTCTCACGTACAATCTTTCCTGTATCAGCTGTTGCGTAGGTCTTAAGGATTGATGTCTCGCTTGCTGAATAGCGAAGTGCGGCAAAATTCACGAGTGGATTCACGAGGTCAAGGCGCAGTCGGGGAGTGATAAAGCTTACGTTGATAACAAGGGGCTCCTCGGCACCTTCAGCATTAACTGCAAGAGGTGGTGCGGGTTCCTTCGAGCCCCCTGCAAATGCGGAGGCATACTGAACAGCACTTGAATCCTTGTTGTCTGATGTTACAGCAACCAATGCGTAGTTGTAGCGATTGTATTTGACCAACCCCGTGTCGGTGTAGGTAGTAACGGCAGCTCCAAACATGGCTATGTGCGTACCATCGCGATACAAGTGATAGCGGAAATCCGATGCAGATATTTGCTGACCAAATGCGCGCTCGGTGACGCGCTCCCAGGACAGGTTGATAGTTGTTGGAGCAGTTGGTACCGTGCGGGCTGCAAAGCCAAGCGGTGTTTGGGGTGCACGAGTTCGAACGACTGCCGTATAGACATCGTTGTCTGCCCTGTTGATGTTGGTGTTGCGCATGTCTACCCAGGATGGATAAACAACACCGTCGAAGAAATCGCAGCCGGAATAATCGCCAGCAAAGGTGTTCCCTGCAAATGGGTTGTTGCGCAGGTCGTTGTTGCCATCACCTACGCGTCGATCGACCCAAGTATCGCCGCCGTTAGCTGACCAGCTCACATAGGTGCGCACATCAATGTTTGCCGTATCGTCGCGGCTGTCGCTGTACATCACGGCTATCTCGCCGGTTGTAGGATCGAGTGCGATCCACGACCAGAACTGGTCGTTGGTTGTGTCGGAGTGGACGATCTTGGCAGGCGACCATGTTGTTCCGTTATCGGTCGATCGAGAGAAGTACACATTCGGATAGTTGTCTGCAGCCCATGTTAGATACATCCAACCATTGCGACTTCCGCGCGTGTTGTCAATTGTGAGACTCGGATAACATTCAGCACGTACAACCTTTTTTACGCGAGAGTTGGATTGTCCGTTGATAGTGCTCTTGATACCAAATGGATTGTAGTTCTGAATGATGCGAGGCGTAGTAAACGTTTTGCCGCCGTCTGTAGAACGAGCATAGCGTAATGCACTCTCTGTTCCACTATTCCAGACAACATGTATACTGCCGTCTGGTCCGGTTCTGATAAGAGGGAAGCTCTGTCCGAACGTTGTTGCTTCGCTTGTGCCGGGAAAGCGCTCGCTAACAGCAACTGGAACCGACCATGTAGCTCCCTGATCTGTGCTTTTGGAAAACACGATCTGGGTTGATGAATCACGATTGATCACACGCTTCCATGGCGTGTACAGCGTTCCCCTGTAGGGAGATGTCGCAGCAGTATCTGCGTGGATATAGTATTTGTCTTCGAACGATGAGTCTGCTGTCTGAGTGCCAGTGTGGATGATCACTGCAGTATGCTTCATGCCCCATGTCTTGCCCCCGTCTGTTGTAGAACTAACGAAGACGCCGTTCTCGCCGAATTGCACGTTTCCCGTTCTGCGAAAGCCGCCATACATCAGGTAGCCTTTGCCATTGTGATCGAAGCACACAGATGGATCGTTTGATGAGGTCCACCCCGGGCGTGCAGTTCCGAGTGTGATGTTCGACCATGTGCGTCCGGCATCAGTTGAGAAAAATGCCCACGTAGACGAGCCGCTCCGATAATCAACTGCCGATCCGAGAAGATTCGCTGGATTGCGTGGGTTTACAGCAATTGACGATTCATTCTGTGCTGGCAGCTGATCTGTTTCCGGCTGGATCATGTTTGAGTTCAGGAACAGCGTTGGTAGTTGTGCTTCTTCTACGAAGGGCACCATGGCAGCAGGGGGCTCGCTCGAGAAGACAGGTGTTGGATGAGCGCGCTCCATGTGACGCTCATGAATGTTCTCTTGTGCGGTTACGACCTGTCGGCAACAGGTGATGAGCGAGAGGAGAAGTAGGCAGTAGATCATGTGTGAAAAATAACTATCACGGGTGCTAGAACTGCATATAAACAGAAAGCCCGCACCGGTGGTGATTCGGTGCGGGCTTGGACATCAAGGACCTTCATGTAGGGCCTCGAGCTGTTACTTTTCGTCCACGACGGTAAAGTCTGCGTCTTCTACCTTGTTGCCATCTGAGCCGGCTGATGCGCCTGCCTCATCGGCAGTCTGTTGTGGTTGCTCAGCCGAGGCATCCTGATACATCTTTGTAGACGCTTCGCTCCACAACTGGTTGAGAGCATCCATTGCCGGACGGATGTCGGCAGCATTGTTCTTGGAAGCATCTGCAAGACGATCCTTAGCCTTCGAGATCCGATCCTTTGTGTCAGCATCAAGCTTCTCATCGAACTCTTTGAGCTGCTTTTCGGTGCTGTACACAAGCTGATCTGCCTGATTGCGAAGTTCGATCTCCTCTTTGCGCTTCTTGTCTTCTGCTGCATGATCCTGCGCATCGCGCTTCATCTTCTCGACCTCGTTCTTATCGAGTCCGCTCGAGCCGGTGATGCGGATGTTCTGTTCCTTATTGGTTGCCTTATCCTTTGCTGTTACACTCAGGATGCCATTGGCATCGATATCGAATGTTACCTCGATTTGCGGAACACCGCGCGGTGCCGGTGGAATGCCGTCCAAGTGGAACTTACCCAGCGTCTTGTTGTCTGCCGCCATTGAGCGCTCACCCTGAAGGATATGAATCTCAACCGATGGCTGACTATCAGAAGCAGTGGAGAACGTTTCCGTTTTACGGTGTGGGATCGTAGTGTTTGATGGAAT
>JBEBCJ010000107.1:0-16860 GCA_041157865.1 Bacteroidota bacterium | reverse complement strand
GACATGTTGGCATGCGGGAATTCCTGCGCCAATTGCCATCGCTCAAGGCCGAGTACTCGCCGGACTGCATCATCGTAAACGGTGAGAATATTGTTGATGGTAAGGGGCTCTCCGATACCGAAGCAAAGGAGCTCTTTGATGCCGGTGTGCACTGCATCACGACAGGAAATCATATCTGGGAAAACTGGAAGGCCCGCCCCCTGCTTGCCGCGAATCCGCAAGTTCTGCGTCCGATGAACTATCCCGCAGAAAACCCTGGGCGTGGGTGGACGGTTGTAACGCTGCCAGACCATCGCAAGGTTGTTGTGATGCAGGCCCAAGGGCGTGCCTACATGCAGGCAATTGATTGTCCGTTCAAAGCTGTCGACGCAGCACTGAATAAGGTGGCGATGGAATCAAAGATCGTCATCCTCGACTTTCATGCAGATGCATCGGCAGAGAAGATCGCGATGGGATGGCACTGCGACGGACGTGCCTCTGCAGTGCTGGGTACGCATACGCACACACAAACAAACGATGCGCAGATACTGCCGAAGGGTACGGCGTTCATCTCCGATGTAGGGATGACGGGTCCGTATGATAGCGTTCTGGGAATGAACAAAGACATTGCTCTGAAGCGCTTTTTATTGCAAACAGCTCATAAATATGAGGTTGCCGAGAACGACATCCGCATCTGCGGCGCATGCATCGTTGTTGATGAGGCAACCGGACAAGCACAATCAATCACACCGTTTATGTCACCCAAACCGCGAACATCGCGCTAACACAACAGGAAGTTATCGTGAACACCACTCGCGTTATGCTTAATCAAAAGGCCAAGATCCTCTGTACGATGGGTCCAGCAGTTGCATCAACAGCGAAAGTTGTTGCACTGGTTAAGGCCGGCGCAAATGCGTTTCGTTTGAATATGTCGCACGGGGCACATGATTCACATGCACAGTTCATCCGCTTCATACGTGAAGCCGAAGAACAACTCGATGTGCATCTACCGATAATTGCCGACCTGCAAGGGCCCAAGATTCGTGTTGCTGACTTTAAACATGTTGATGTTATTCCACTTGCTAATGCAAAAGAGATCCGCATCGGAGATGTGTCGGCGCTGCGCAGCAAGAAGATTCCAGCAAACGTAACGGTGGTTCCGGTAAACTATCCCACGATTGCTAAGGATGTGAAGAAGGGCGATGTGCTGCTGTTTGATGACGGCCTTATCAAGGTTCAAGTCAAGGAGACAGACGGTACGATCATCAAGGCAGTTGTTGTTCATGGCGGAAACCTGAAGCCCCGTAAGGGAATCAATCTACCGCACACGGCAGTGTCCCAACCATCGATGACCCCCAAAGACCGTGCAGACGTGCGCTTTGCCGTTGCACAGGGTGTAGACTACATCGCTTTGTCGTTTGTGCGCAAGGCCGAAGACGTAGAAGCCGTTCGTAAGTACATCACCAAACAAGGTGGCACGCAATGGGTGATTGCCAAGATCGAAAAGCCGGAAGCACTCTCGAACATTGACGCTATCGTTGATGCTTCAGATGCGATCATGGTTGCTCGTGGTGATCTCGGTGTCGAGATCGCTGCTGCTGCAGTACCATCAGTGCAAAAACGCTTGATCAAGCTCTGCAACGAAAAAGCGAAACCAGTAATCACTGCCACACAGATGCTGGAGTCGATGATCCAGAACCCGCGTCCAACCCGTGCCGAAGCAAGTGATGTTGCAAATGCGGTTCTTGATGGAACAGATGCTGTTATGCTGAGCGCAGAGACAAGCGTGGGAGCATACCCTGTGGAGACCGTACACTACATGCGCACGATATGTCAGGAAGCAGAGTCGATGCTGCTTAACGACGGAATGACTCACCCACACCTGCAGATGCCAATGGGCATCAATCGCTCAAATACGGAATCAATCGCCGTTGCTGTCTATCACATCGCAGAAGAAAAGCGTGTATCTGCCATCATTAGCCTTAGCTACAGTGGCGAGACGTCGCGCCTGATATCCAATCAGCGTCCACGCGCTCCAATCTTCTCGGTCACCACAGAACGCGCTGTTGCCCGCAGGATGGGATTGTTATGGGGCGTAACAGGTATTGTCATCGAACAGCTCACCAATACCGATGAAACGATTGACTACATAAAAGCATCGCTGCTGAAGGAAAAGCTCTTTCCCCCAACAGCGACCGTAGTGTTTACGATCGGGCGCCCCCTTGTAGGACGCGCCCGAACGAATATGCTTTCTCTCGAAGTACTGGGTAAGTAACCCGCTTACTCTTTGGCAGGCGTACCCGACTTTGGAGCTTCACCTGCTTCATTCTTCTCTGCATTTGGATCTGGCTTGAGTACGAACTCCGCAAAGTTTGTACCCGTGAGATACTGCTTTGCTGCAGCGAGAACTTGCGCCGGTGTGAGCTTCTTGATCAGCTCATCACGCAGATAGACGTTCTTATACGGTTCGCCATCGGCATCGAATTGCGCCATCACTTGCAACCAAAAGCGGTTGGTCTTCATGCCCGTCTCACGTTCCTTCGTCTGGATCTCGCGCACCTTCGCTACGAGTGAATCCGGTACCGGCTTTGAACGAAGTGCAGCCATTTCCTTCTTGACAGTTTCAACGAGTTCGTCAACGCGATCAGGGTTGCAGCTAAAGATCACATTCACTGAATACTCAGGCTCTGGGATTCGTTCAAAGCCCGGTTGCACTGATACGAAATACACACCGCCCTTTTCCTCACGCATCTGCTCACGAAGTTGGATCTCCATCACTTCGCATGCTGCGATCAGATTGTAGCGGTTCTCTGGTGTGTAGACAAATGGTCCTGTTGTCGAAAGAGCTACATAGCTCTTGGCATCAACGCCTTTGTAGACAGTCTTTGTGTACTGACCCTTGCGCGAGCGCATACCAACATCCTTCCATGTTTCCTTAGAAGGGGCTCCTGGTATCGAGGCGATATATGTTTCGCAGAACTTCTTCAGCGTATCCTCATCAAAGTTGCCTACGAAGTAGAAGGTGAAATCTGCCGGGTTGCTGAAACGCTGCTTATAGAATTCGAATGCCTTGTTCAGATCTACCTTGTCAACGTCGCCTGCAGACATTGTCTTTGAGCGCGGATGGTTGTTCGTTGCAACAGCCATTACCGTGTCGAAGAAGGCACCCTCAGGACTCTTCTCCTTGTTCGCAAGGTCGGCCTTCATCTTGGCCTTCCATGACGCAAACGCTTCGGCGTCCTTCCGCGGGCTGGTAAAGCTCAGATGCAGAAGCTCAAAGAATGTGCGGAAGTCTTTCGGTGCTGCACCACCATTGATACCCTCTGATTCCATGCCGATGTTCGGACTGATACTCACCTTCTTACCGTTCAGTACCTTCATCAGATCGTTCGTGCTGAAGGAACCAATGCCCCCTTCATCAACAACATTGGCAGCTACCATGTTTGTGAAATGGTCTGCTTCTGGAGCGAGGGATTGTCCACCCCAACTACGCGCCGTAAAGATGATCTCATCGTTCTTGAAATCCGTCTTCTTGTATACAACACGTGCACCGTTCGAAAGCACGATCTCCTTAGCGCCGATCTCTGCCAGATCCTTGGTGCTCGCGATCTTACCCGGTGTTGGAACTGTTTCCATAAGGGGCTTTACAGGCACTGCATCAACGTACGCTTTGATGTCCTTTGCGTCGATGGCAGCAAGCAGATCCTTCACTTGCTGCTCTGTTGGCTTCACGAAGCCATTACCCTCGGGTACGGAAATCATGATGACCCTATTCTCTTTGGTCATGAGTCCCTTAGTGATCTCGTTGACATCACCAAGAGATATCTGAGGCACAAGCGCTTGATAGGTTGTCCACTCGGCAACGATACCGGATACCGTCTCTGCTGTTAGCACGTGCCGTGTAAGTTCATCTGCGAACTGACGTGACTCTGATTTATCGCGCTCGTTATAGTATGCTTCCATCCGCGACATCGTGGCAGTCTTTGCCCGCTCAAGTTCAGAAGCTGTAAAGCCATGTCGTTTTGCACGTTCAAATTCTGTCAGAAGTGCGTTAACACTTTTCATAATGTTCTTGTCGCTCGCAGATGCAGCTGCATAGGTAGCACGTGTCTGGCGCGCGAGATTAAACTCGCCAACCATAGCCGAAGAAAACGGCGGGGGATTCTTTCGGGTAAGTTCAGACAAGCGTTGGTTCATCATCTCAGCAACCATTTGCTTGGCGATCATGGTCTTGTAATCAGCGTACGTACGCACAGTATCAGCGGAACGCTTCACCATGATGGCCACCTCTGCTGCTGGCAACTCTGGATCGGATGCAATCGACACAAACGTCTCGGCGTGCTGTGGCACAAGTACTGTCGGGCGTGCTTGATACTTCTCTCCAGATGATGGCGGCGAAGTGAAGTGCTCTTTCAGCGCAGCCTCTATTGCCTTTGGATCTGCATCACCAACGGCTATGATTGAGAAGTTCAATGGATTGTACCATGTACGGTAGAAGCGGCGCAGGTTGTCTTGCGGAGCACGCAAAAGCACGTTTGTGTCGCCGATCACATCGCGCTTAGCATACTTTGAGCCGTAAAACATATACTGACGATGCTTTTCCTGTACGCGTTCACTTGCGCCGCGACGCAATCGCCATTCTTCAGTAACCACGCCTCGTTCGTCATCAATGTCCTTGTCATTGTAGTTGACGTAGCCAGCCCAATCACGAAGTACCTGAATCGAACGAACCAGATTTTCCTTCTTGTCAAGTGGAACAGTTAGCAAGTACACTGTCTCGTCTGCATTCGTGTATGCATTGAGATCTGCGCCGAAACGCACACCCATAGATTCCAGGAAGTTCACCAACTCCAACTTCGGGAAGCCAGTGGTACCATTAAAGGCCATGTGTTCACAGAAGTGGGCAAGGCCGTTCTGATCGTCATCTTCAAGAACTGCCCCAGCGTTGACGACGAGCACCAGCTCGAGTCGATTCGCAGGACGTGCGTTCTTCATGATGTAATAAGGGATGCCATTCTCCAGCTTGCCCTTGAGCACATCCGGATTGAACGGCACTTTGTCCGTGAGTGAAATTGGCTTTTGTGCATTGAGTTGCAATGCACAAAGCCCCATGAGGATCAGACCGAGCATTCGGCGGACCATACAATCTCCTGAAACTAATCTTGTTGTGTTCACGTTCGGACCGCAAAGCTACGGTGTAGGTTTCTGATTCTTCCCGTAGGTTTGTACCCAACGTTCACCACCAACACTCAGATAGCTATGTCTCACGATGTACCTGGTATGTCTTTCGATCTTTCAGAAGAACATCTTGCGCTGCGCGAGCACATTCGCTCATTTGTGGCTGAAGAAGTTACGCCTGTTGCTCTCGAGTTCGATGAATCTCAGGAGTTTCCACACGAGATCTTTCGTAAACTGGGAGACCTTGGTTACCTCGGTATCGTGATACCAACCGAATACGGTGGCTCGGGGATGGGCTACATGGAGTATGCACTCATCGTGGAAGAAGTAGCGCGTGGGTGTCCAGCTATCGCCTTGGGTGTAGCAGCACATAACGGACTCTGCACAAGCCATATCTACCGCTTTGGTAACGAAGAGCTTCGCCAAAAGTATGTACCACGCTTGGCCGCTGGCCAGACGATGGGTGCATGGGGCCTTACGGAGCCAAGCGCAGGCTCTGATGCAGGGGGCACGCAGACAACTGCGGTTCGCGATGGAGACCACTACATCATCAACGGCGCAAAGAACTTTATCACGCATGGCAACGTGGGTGACATTTGCGTTGTGATGGCGGTAACAGACAAGAGTGCCGGTAAAAAGGGCATCTCTGCATTCGCTGTGGACAAGTCAATGACCGGCTACTACGGTTCGAAGAAAGAAAACAAGCTCGGCATGCGCTGCTCCGACACAGCAGGTCTAACCTTCGATAACGTTCGCGTTCCAGCATCGCATTTGATCGGCAATGAGGGCGAGGGCTTTATTCAAGCGCTACAGATTCTCGATGGTGGACGCATCTCCATTGCAGCGTTGAGTGTTGGCCTTGCGCAAGGTGCGCTCGATGCAGCTCTCAAGTACAGCAATGAACGCGTCCAATTCGGAAAGCGCCTGAACGAAATGCAAGCCATTCAGATGAAGCTCGCAAAGATGGCCATGGAAGTAGATGCCGCTCGCCTGCTCACCTACAAGGCAGCATGGATGCGTGATCAAGATATGAACTTTACCGTAGCAGCATCACAGGCTAAACTATACGCCTCAGAAGTAGCTGTCCGCACAGCCGAAGAAGCCATCCAGATCCATGGTGGCTACGGTTACGTAAAGGAGTATCCTGTCGAGAAGTTCTGGCGCGACTCCAAGCTGCTGACCATCGGCGAAGGTACCAGCGAAGTCCAGAAGATGATCATCGCACGTAATCTCGTAGCGGCTATCTGATCTCCAGCGCTCTACCGTCTATACCTGGCATCTCTATCCCCAGCATCTTTCCGAGCGTGGGAGCGATGTCTACGGGTGCAACAGAATCTGGGCGTGACTGAGGCTGCAAGCCCCCTCCAAGGAACATCATCGGCACCCATCGATCATAGTCGTGTGGTGTGCCATGTGTGGCAACGTTGCCGCCTATGATCCAATAGCGCTTAGGATAGAGAACAATGTCGCCCGATCGTTCGGGATGGTAGCTCTTGCGCACATACGACCATACAGTGTCTGAAATGTTTGCGGGCTTCCGATCCTGTGCAAGATCAGCAGAGCTTACAACTACTTCGAGCCCTGCAACCGTGCGCAGTGCCTTAACAGCAGCATCAACAGCAGACGAATATGTAGACTCGGGTTGACGTGGAACATCCAGGTAGATCGAAGGCTCGTACGCTTGCTTTATGTACGACCCGCTTGATTGTCTGGGCCCAAGAAATGCCGTAACTGCAGAATCAGCGACGCGTTTCAGTTCGCTCTTGCTGATGCGTCCGGCATCAATCGTAGCGTGCTGCTGCTCAGCCTGACGCAGCAGAACTTCGGGAACGGGTGCTACGCCATGGTCTGAGGTTACAACAAGGATGTAGTTTTTACGACCAATTGTCTTATCCAACCTATTGATCAATCGCTCCATAGCAAGGTCTGCATGCAGGTAAAGTTCCTGGATCTCACGACTGTCAGGACCATAGAGGTGTCCAACGTAGTCTGTTGTTGATACACCTACGCATAGGAGATCTGTATGCTTGTCTCTTCCCAGTTTCTCCCGCTCAATTGCCATCAAGGCTGCGTCGAACAAAAAATCCATACTAAAGGGGCTTAGCAGAAAGCTTACACTAAATCTCTTATCTGTGGCAGCAGGCATTTCATACGGGAATGCCGTATCTCCATTGGGATGACGTCCCTCGCCATAAATGAGGTCTAATGCCGGACCCAGTGAATCGGGAATCTGCAGACCCCAAATGCGCTGGGCATATCGCGTAGTACGAATCCGTGAATTGATAGCACCCAGCCACGTTGGATTCGGATATGAAGGACTTGTAGCAAACTGTTGTGCCTCTGCATCATACCACACGCATGCAGAAGCCCCTTTACCTGCCATCAATATGGCAGCCCTGTCTTTGAGCGCTATGCCAACCGTTTTCGATTTTGGACTACGCTGTTTAAGCATGTCGCCAAGAGTTGGCACAAGAAGCTTGCTGGCGTTGTATGTATTTGACGAATCCTGAGCGCAATACCCACATGTATGGGTGATGTTGTCGCAGAAGTCGTTGCCTACTATCCCCGTCTTCGCTGGATAACAGCCCGTCAGCAGACTTGCATGTCCAGGCCCAGTAATGTTGCTGGCATGGCTGTAATAGCAACGCGTAAAGTCTATGCCCTCGCGTCTGATGCGGGCAAATCCTCCACCATTCTTCGAAGCATAGAACTTCTCGAACCGCGCTGCATAATCGCCACGCATTTGGTCGAACGAAACAACGACAATGAGAGTGGGGAGTTGTGAGTGGAGAGCGGAGAGTGCGGAACTGCGCATCACTAGAAGGAGCAATACCGCAAGTATGACTTTACCTAACATATTGCCAATCTACTCTTCATTTTAACACTCTCCACTCTCCACTTCTTACAGCTGCCCCATCGACCTCATCATATTCGCAACCTCGAAGGCTTGCTTTTGATTGTACTCGGATGTGAGCTTCTTGTAGTTCACAACATCGATGATCGTTCCGATGCCGCAGAAGCCAACGGTAAACAGATACAGAACGCCGAGGCCCATTTGTCCCAGAACAAAGCGGTTGAGACCGGCCAAACTCAGAAACCCTACGAGCGTGAGTAGCAGAATCATCGTTGGTTCTTTGCGGCGCGAGCGATAGATCGATGCGAACATGCCGGCCTGCATATCGTTCATGGGCTCCATGAGCATATGCAGGTACATCATTTCGTCGGGCTCCGCATCAGGGATGAGTTGCAGTACATTAGCCATTGTTGTTCTCCTTGACGTTGTTGGCTCGTTCTTGGCGAGCAAGATGAATAATTCTTCCGATGAGAATTGCCACAGTAGGCATGGCAAGCGGGTGGGCAGCCCAGGATTCGGCAAGCTCGCCCCGGACGAGATGACCTATCGATGCACCTAGACCACAGCCTGGGCAAAAATCAATACCTAACGCACTAGGAATACAGATACTTACGTGATTCTCAAGGGAAGGGGCAAGCAGAACCAAGGCAACTAGGCCTATGATCCACATCCATGCTTCTTGTGAGCGTAACTTCATGATAATCCTATGGGTTGGCTAACTGTGTGGTTTGACAGAAAACACATGGACAAGGTTTCGCTCTAGGCGCACGCATGTGCCATGTTCTTGTGGAAATCTCGCTAACCCGTTTGATACATCCACATTTGCCCCGTATATTGCGAGCCCTATTTTTTACAACGTCAACAACACGTATGTACGCAGTCGTAGAAATTTCAGGTCAGCAATACGCAGTCACTCCAAAGCAGACGATCATCGTTCCGCTCATGGATAAGAACGTAGGCGACAAGGTAGAATTTACCAACATCTTACTTGCCAGCAACAACGGTAACGTTTCTGTTGGAGCCCCGTACATCAAGGGTTCTGTATCAGCAACGGTCGTAAAGCACGGCAAGGGAGACAAAGTTCTCGTGTTCCACAAGAAGCGCCGTAAGGGTTATCAAAAGCTCAACGGACACCGTCAGCAGTACACGAGCATCACGATCAACGACATTAAAATCTAAGCGAGTAGAAACATGGCACACAAAAAGGGCGGTGGTTCCACCAAGAACGGCCGCGATTCAAATGCAAAGCGCCTTGGCGTTAAGAAGTTTGGTGGACAGCAAGTAGTTGCTGGTAACATCATCATCCGTCAGAACGGCACAAACGTCCACCCAGGTAAGAACGTAGGTCTTGGTCGTGACTACACGATCTTTTCCCTCGTTGATGGCGTTGTGAAGTTTGAGCGCAAAGACAAGACACGTCTCAAGGTTTCTGTTTACCCAGTA
This sequence comes from Bacteroidota bacterium, assembly GCA_041157865.1. Lineage (GTDB taxonomy): Bacteria > Bacteroidota > Ignavibacteria > Kapaibacteriales > Kapaibacteriaceae > UBA10438. Next base: position 7,406 of record JBEBCJ010000107.1, on the reverse strand, counting down.
GCAAACTGAGTTCGTGCAATGTCTTGAACATTGAACATTCCTAAACGCCTCCTTGTGGGGCGTTTTTTATGCTCGACATCATTTTCCCACAAGCCCCCTTACGTACAGACCTATGAAAGCTCCAGTTCGTGTTGCCGTTACCGGCGCCGCAGGCCAGATTGGCTACAGTTTGCTCTTCCGCATTGCAAGCGGTGAAATGCTTGGCAAGGATCAGCCAGTAATTCTTCAGCTTCTCGAACTTACACCAGCCCTTCAGGCGCTGCGTGGTGTTGCCATGGAGCTCGAAGATTGCGCATTCCCACTTCTGCACGGTATCGTGCAGAGCGATGATCCAATGGTAGCCTTCAAGGATGCGGACTATGCACTGCTCGTTGGCGCACGTCCACGTTCGAAGGGCATGGAGCGCAAGGACCTTCTCGAGGCAAACGCACAGATCTTCACGGTTCAAGGCAAGGCACTCAACGCAGTAGCAAGCCGCAGCGTAAAGGTTGTGATCGTTGGCAACCCTGCCAACACCAACGCGCTCATTACAGCAAAGTCTGCTCCGGATCTCGATCCAAAGAACATCACAGCGCTGATGCGTCTTGATCACAACCGTGCTCTCTCGCAGATCAGTGCAAAGACGGGTGTGCACACATCAAACCTGACGAAGATGACGGTATGGGGCAACCACTCTGTCACGCAGTATCCAGACATCCACGAAGTCGAAGCTAACGGCTCCAATGTATGGTCAACCATCAACGACCAACAGTGGCTCGAAGACACCTTCATCCCAACCGTTGCTAAGCGCGGTGCAGCGATCATCGAAGCACGTGGCTTCTCATCAGCAGCATCGGCAGCCAACGCCGCCATTGAGCACATGCGCGACTGGGTTCTTGGCACACCAGAAGGCGACTGGACAACGATGGGCATCCCTGTCGATGGCTCCTACGGCATCGAAGGCGACGTGATCTACGGTTACCCAGTTACCTGCAAGAACGGTGTCTACACCATCGTGCAAGGCATCGACATCAGCGACTTCTCACGCGCCCGCATGCAAGCCACCCTTGACGAGCTCCTGGAAGAGCGCGCAGGTGTGCAGCATCTTTGGTGAGTTGAGAGTTGACAGTTGAGAGTTGAGAGTGCCGAACGTCTTTCCCGCGGAAGCGGGAAACCAGGACTAAACAGAACGCAATGATTCAAAGGGCGAGCCGGTGGCTCGCCCTTTTTCGTTGGACGTAGTCACCAGATTTCGTCATTCGCATAAATGAGCGTCGCACCCGCGAAAGATCGTCACCCCCCCCAAAGCGGGTGTCCAGGTATGAAAGAGCGTCATGCCCGCGAAAGCGGGCATCCATGAGCTTGCTGGTTTCCCGCGTTCGCGGGAAAGACGATCCGTACCTATCGTCCCTCTTGTCCCTCCCGTCCCTTCTCGGGCGAGCCACCGGCTCGCCCTTACACCACCCGAAACTCTTTCAGCTTCCCCGTACCCTGGGCGACTTCTTCCCATGATGTGATGTAGGGGAAGTCGATCACGGCTACGCTTGAGGTGGGCGAGGTACTTAGGTTTTCATCAGCGAGGGCATTTACAAGGAGTGTTACGCCTGGCATATGCCCTACGAGGATGACAGCGTTGTGCTCATTGCTACAAGAGTTTACCACCTTGAGAATCTGCTCGTAGGGGGCTTCGTAGATCTCGTCGCAGAGTTGAATCTGAGCGTGTGCGATGCCGTACGCGTCTGCAACGAATGCTGCGGTTTGCTGCGTGCGCACAGCAGAGCTGGAGATGATATGATCTATCTGCGGATAGTCCTTTGCGATAGCCGCCGCCATAATGGGTGCTTCCCGTAAGCCCCGTGCGTTGAGTGTGCGCTGCTTGTCGGTGAGTGTTGCGTCTGACCAGTCGGACTTGGCGTGACGGATCACAAAGAGGCGCTTCATGGTTATTGCGAGCGGACAGTGAAGAGCAGGACAAGCGTCACAACCGCCGCGCCAATGAAGACAATCGGTTGCAGCACGTCGTCCCACAACGATGGCTGCTTTTCCGGTACAACAGCTTTCGTTGATGCGTGCTGGTCTGATTGCTTTGCTGCTGCCTGTTCGTGAGCTACAACATCCTGACGTGTTTGCTTCTGTAGCTTGTAGATGTTGTTATTGCGACGCACTGATGCATCAAGCACAACTTCGCGCACAAGGCTGTCAGGGTGTGTATGGGGCTGGTATGATGTTGAAGCATCTGAGATCACAAGTATAACTGCCTGCTCATTAGCCGTTGCGATACGCATGGGGAAACGTTGTTCTTCGCACCGTTGCGTGATGATCGACTCATACCACAGTGCATCTGGGTGGTCGTGTACTCGCATACGTACCGTGTCAGTGTCCGGGCCTGCAATCACGCGGAGCGTGTCTGCTACGTTGCGCACAAAGCCTTGCATCACATCCAGCGATGATGGCACGTCTTGGGCCTGCATCGCTTGCATGGCAAGCAGGGCTGTAGCAACAAGCACGAGAGTTTTCATGCTATGCATTTCCGTTGTGGCGTAATGCGAGTACCGATTGAATGAGGTCTTGCTCATTGTCATAGAGCGCAGGACGGATTCGTAATGGACGCCGACGTCCCTTGATGTACATACGTATTGTAAGTGTGAATGCACTTGCACGCCGACGTCTGTCCTTGCCAATGATGATCTTCTCGATTTCATCAAGCTCGAAGGTGCGCTTGCGAACGCTATTCATAAAGGTGATTGAATCTGAAGTTACTTGAATGGTCCGCTTGCTAACACTATTTATGATCAGTGATGCTACGCTTAGCACAACAAACAGTCCCAGTACCACCACCACAGGGTCTGTAAGCACAACGTTTACAAGCCCCGTCTGAATGGTCTTGTCGTAGAGCGCCTTGACCATGACGTAGACAATCAGCGTTACGGCATAGAACGCCACCGACTGCCAAAAGAAGTCGAGCTGCATCCGGAATGTTTTCATGGTGTGCCCCCTTTCCACCCACCAAGCGAGAGAATCAGTTGTGCTGCATCGGCCGCTGCTGTTGGACGTCCCAGTTGATGCATCTTGGCCGACATAGCATCACGTAATGATTCGTCTGCCATACAGCGTTGTATCTCGGGCAGAAGCCCCGTGCCGACAGCGTCGTTGTGGACGATGAGTCCAGCACCGCGATCGGCCACGACTTGTGCGTTTAATGCTTGCTCATTGGTCGAAGCAGACGGCAACGGAATCAGAATGGCAGGCTTGCCAACGATGCCAAGCTCAGCAATTGTTGTTGCACCACTTCGTGATACCACGAGATCCGCCGCAGCATAGGCCGCGCCCATGTTGTCGATGAACTCCACAACGCGAACATTCTCGGGCACATCTGCTTTCACAGCATGACCCTTGCCCGTTTGCCAAAGAAGTTGCCAGGGGGCTTGCGCAATCGACGGTAAGGCTGACTCAACGGCTTCGTTTATCGCACGTGCGCCGAGACTGCCACCAAACACCAGAACCGTTGGACGGAACGCGTCGAGTCCCCAATACAGGCGCGCATCATGTGCCGACATAGCCTCATCGATCTGCGTCCGCACGGGATTACCCAATACATGAAGCTTGCTCTTCACATCCTGCGGATAATGCTTCAAACTCTCTTCAAACGCCAACACCACGGCTGTGGCCTTTGGCACGAGGCGCGCATTGCTTTTGCCGGGATTGAGGTTCGATTCCAGCACGATGAGTGGGATTCCCAATTGCGCGGCCGCCACACCCACAGGATAACTGATGTAGGCACCCGTGCAGATGACGGCATGGGGCTTGTGGTTCCGCAGCGTGTGTTTTGCGATGCGAACGGACTGCCAGATCTTGAATGGCAGAAGAAGCGTGCGCAAGGAAAGCCCCTTGAACCCCTCAATAGGCATAGGTACATAATGGTAACCAAGCTCCGGGATCAGACGCGTTTCCATGCGGTCGCGACTGCCCATAAACACCGCTTTGAAGCGTCCGTTTGTGAGCATCGTTAGCTGTTCTACAACAGCAACGGCCGGGAAGATGTGTCCGCCAGTGCCACCGGCAGCTACAACAACGCGAAAATCTTGATCTACGGAAGGGGCTGACATGAACATCACATTCGTGGAATTGGTCACCAAAATAGGTTCACTTGCGTAATTTATAGACATGCAACGACTTACTCTCTTCGTCATCCTTGCCATCGCTACAATTGGCGCATCTGCTCAAGGCGTTGGTGTCAAGAACTATATCCAACAAGTGGCTGCAGGATGGACGTCCGACGCAAAGAAAGCGCTGCCCGATCTGTTGATCGACGCACCGGATGATCCGGCCGTGATGTTCCTTCATGCGGCACTTATCGACGATCCAAAGAAGGCATCACCAATGCTCGAACGCATTGTGGAAGCCTATCCTAAAAGTGAATGGGCTGATGACGCACTGGCACGTTTGGTTGTGATGTCGGCCACAAAGAACGAAACCGATAAGGCTCGCAAGTACTTCTCTACGATGCGTGATCAGTATTCGCAAAGCGATCTTCTGCCAATCGTCTATGATGTCATGCGCTCCACTGTTGGTGCGCCAGCCCCTTCAGATAAGACTACGACAACACCCGTGAAAAAGTCAGATGGTGCCGAGACACCGAAGCCGGCAACAGGTAAACCATACACGATCGTCCTGCGCACGTTTAACAAGCAGAAGTACGCCGATGTTTTCGTTGAAGAAATGAAGAAGAAGCGAATGCCTGCTAAAGTGGGTGTAAACCCAACAACGAAGAATATCGTTGTCCGCGTAGGCGACTACGCAACCGAGGCAGATGCGCAGAAAGAGATCGAATACGTGCGCAGTGTTTGCAAGTGCAAAGCCACAATCGAGAAGCGCTAACACTGTATGGCATCATCCATCGTAATGCGACTGATATGCTCGCTCGTGATGGTGCTAGCCCCCTTCATCCTGCAAGCCCAAAATGTTGATGTGAATGCAGAGCGTGTCTCAATGGACAACGCTGTGCTACGTACGCTTGACGGTACGGCTTCTGCATTGTCTTCGTCGGTGTGGCCTGCCTATATCGGCATTGTCGACACCACAGCGTCGAATGCCTTCAGCACCTACTCACTGAACTACTACTGGCCACTCATTGCGCAGCGTGCCGACACAACAGAAGTGTTCGCATCCTCGCACGGACGCTATAGAGGGCTTGTGTTCAACGACGGCGTTGCCCGTGTACAGGGCGATCTCGGCTTTATGCTGCGTCCAGGAATAACATCCAACGAAGGCTCTTCAGAGTCGTTTATGCTTGGCCGCGCTTCTGCGCGCGTGATGGGGTCTCTCGGCGGCAACCTCGGCTTCTTCCTTGATCTCTCGAATGGTTCGCGTCTGCGCGGCAGTGCATCACGCATTGCTCAGACCGACCCCACGCTTGGCCGCACGCTGAAGTTTACCATCGAAGACAGTGCGTTCTTTGACCGCTACATCGGCTACGTTCAGTATCAGTCGGAGTATCTCCGCATCCGCTACGGACGCGAAGCTTTGCAGTTCGGAAACAGTCCGATCGATAACCTTGTGCATTCCATGAATGCCCCCTTGCTGGACGGACTCCTTCTAGACGTACCGTATAAGAGCGTGCGTTTTACGATGACGCACTCGGCCGCAAACGGCCTGGATACGTCCGGCAAGGCCGTGCCGGGCAAGTACATCGCAACGCATCGCATTGCCGTCGAGCCAACTTCATGGCTTTCTGTTGGACTCAACGACATGATCGTCTATTGGGGTCGCGGATTAGATCTGGCCTATTTGAACCCACTAGCGTTTTTTGTCAGCGCCGGTCTTAGCACCCAAGAACGCAATCAAAACGACAACTCGCTCATCGGAGCAGACATCACGCTGCGTCCACTCAAGGGGCTTATGCTCTACGGCTCGCTCATCGTCGATGACCTCTCATACACCTCACTTGGCGACACCTCGATTGCCGGCAACAACAATAAATTTGCCTATCAATTGGGCGTTTCGAAGTCGATCGGTGAAGAAGGCGCAGCCTCCCGCATGATGGTCAGCGCCGAATACGCCCGTATCGACCCCTTCACGTATTCGCATCGCAGCATCAACGCATCATACACGTCCTTTGGTGCGCCCGTTGGCTACGACATGCAGTCCAACTCCGACCGACTTGCTCTGCAACTCCGTTACTGGCTTACGCCGCGCACCTACGTGCGTATAGATGCAGACTACACACGTCATGGAGAGAACCTGCTCGATGCCAACGGCAACCTCATCATGGGAGAAGACCCACGCTATCCTGGCTCGGGCATTCAAGTTCCTATTGGCAACGTAGGGGGCGACATCCTCCGTGGCGACGGCGACTTCCTCTACGGCAACGCATTTCTCCGTGGCAACGTCTCCCACCAACGCCGAGTACGTCTGTGGTTCAGCGCCGAATGGGCCAATAACATCTTCACCGATCTTCACATCGGCTATACCAACCGCAATAGCGGCAACACTCCAACCAACTTCGTCTTTGGGGCGTTGGAGATCAGGGTTGGGTATTAAAACTTCTGCTTTACCACCTGTAGCACTTCTTTGTTTGTGCTGGCCTTGTGGGCAAAGGCTACGATCTCGAAGTTCTTGAGATTCCAGTAGTTGAGGGTATCTGCAGAATTAAGCTTAGCATCAGGGAAGGTATACCGGAAGGTCATGGTAGACTTCGTTCCCTTTACTGAAGGGGCTTTCGAGAGGGTGTCGCCCCATGTGCCATTCATTGAGGCACGGAGCACGTGACTAAAGTTATAGTCCGTGATGTGCGACGGTGTCTTACGGTAGTCCTTTTGATCAGCAATGATATCGTTCTCCTGCAACCACACTGACACGTTAGCTGGTGCATCTATATCGGCAAGGGCCTCTGTGCGAACCGTTACTACGAGTGTCTTTGATTCAGGGTAGAATGTGTGGCTCATTGCAAGATCGAGCGCTGGCATGCGCTGGAGTTGTTGCGCAACAACCGTTTCCCATGTTGGGTGACCCTGTATAATGCGATTGCTAATGGTAACTCTGTTTACCAATCCATTTGGATTGCCGGCACGACTGATCTTGAATGCAGCATCAAGTGCATCACCAGTAGGTGTTGTAAAGTCATGTTGGTAATCCGGCAACTCTTTCTTTGCGAAGATTCCAGCATGGATAGCTGTAACGATGACGCGTCCGCCGTTGACTTTGTACAAGCGGTCTGCGATCTCGGCAGCTTCTGGGCAGTTGCCGCAAAGCTGTCCTGTATAATCTTCGAGTAAGACATACTGAAGCGCGCCAGTGCGCGTGATGGTTGTTGACGTGTCTTTGAGCAGTGTATCCGACGGATCCTTGGGATTCTTCTCGTAGGGGGCGTTTACAACGTCACACGAAATAAGAACAAGCGACAGGAGGCCGGCAAAGATGATGCTGTG
>JBEBCJ010000106.1:0-7691 GCA_041157865.1 Bacteroidota bacterium | reverse complement strand
CTTCACGAACATCAACCGCATCGAATATCAAGAGGTCAACGTTGCTACTCTGCAGCGTCTGGTTGATGAGCAGCAGATCACGAACGGTGTCGTTGATAAAGACACACTCCTGTCTCTCGGTGTGATTTGCAAAAAGTCTGCACCAGTTAAGATTTTGGGTAATGGCGATCTGTCTGCTAAGCTCTCTGTCTCATGCGATAAGATCTCCGAATCTGCAAAGAACAAGATCGAATCTGCCGGAGGAGCGGTAACCGTTCATGGCTAATATCGTGACCACATTTCGGAACATGTTCCGAATCGAAGAGTTGCGTCAGCGTATCATCTTTACGCTTGTCGCACTCCTTGCTGTGCGCCTCGGATCGCTGATCGCGATCCCGGGTATAAACACGACAGAGTTGCAGCGTCAGATCGAGGCGGGTGCATCTGGAGATGGGGGCATCTTCCAGATCTACAACTTGTTTGTAGGGGGCGCGTTCGAAAACGCCGCCATTTTTGCACTCGGCATCATGCCGTACATTTCAGCCAGCATCATTCTGCAGATCGCGGGCGTTGTTTTGCCTCAGCTCCAGAAGATGCAGCGCGAAGGCGAAGATGGACGCCGCAAGATCAATCAGTTCACACGTTTGCTAACCATTCCGATCGCTGCCCTTCAGGCATGGGGCGTTACAGTGAAGATCGGTTACGACTACCCGGGTGCAGTCGTTGATCCAGGGTTTTTCTGGACGATGTCATCTGTTGTTCTTCTGACGGCCGGTACTATGGGCCTGATGTGGATCGGTGAGCAAATCACGGACCGCGGATTGGGTAACGGTATTTCGCTTATCATCTTTATCGGAATCATCTCGCGTCTGCCAGTTGGTCTGTACCAACAGTTTGCAACTACTCCAGAAGACAGCACGTTTGGACAGCAGCTCGTTATCGGTGCAATCTTCCTTACGTTGTTGCTCGGGATCATTGCAGTGGTGATTCTCATCACACAAGGTGCCCGCAGGATTCCTGTTCAATACGCAAAGCGTGTTGTTGGTCGCAAGGTGTATGGCGGATCTACACAGTACATACCGCTCCGTGTAAACACGGCCGGTGTTATGCCGATCATCTTTGCTCAGTCAATCCTGTTCATTCCAGGAACCATCGCTGGTTTCTTCCCAGACGTCTCGTTCTTCCGCACAATCGAAGCAGCACTGCGTCCTGACGCAGTACTTTATTCGGTGCTGTACGGACTGATGATCGTTTTCTTTACGTATTTCTATACTGCTATTGCATTCAACCCGAAAGAGGTAGCAGATAACATGAAGAAGAACGGCGGCTTTATCCCAGGCGTTCGCCCGGGTAGCCCAACGTCTGATTACATCGAAAACATTCTAACGCGAATCACACTGCCAGGTTCGATCTTCTTGGCCATTATTGCGATCCTTCCAACGTTCGCAATGAGCGTCTTGACAGTTCAACCGCAGCTCGCGTCGTTCTTTGGCGGTACAAGTCTTCTCATTGTTGTTGGTGTAGCTCTTGACACACTCCAGCAGATCGAGTCATATCTCCTCATGCGCCATTATGATGGCTTCATGAAGACGGGCAAGATCCGTGGACGTGCCGGAGTTGCATCCTAACGGTTTATGTCTCCCAACGACGTACGCATTCCAACCCATAAGGGCGATGCGATACGTAAGATCGAGGCTGCAAGTAGAATCGTCGCAGACGTTCTACAGCACCTTGGGGGATACATCAAGCCCGGTGTAACAACGATAGAGCTCGATGCCATCGCAGAGGATTTTATCCGAACGCGTGGTGGAGAGCCGGCATTCAAGGGGTATCAAGTAGACCGAAAGGTGTATCCGAGTACGCTTTGTGTTAGTGTCGAAGAAGAGGTAGTGCACGGCATGCCAGGACAGCGAGAGTTGTCGGCAGGCCAGATCGTTTCGGTGGATGTGGGCGTTCGCAAGGACGGCTACTATGGAGATAGCGCTTACACGTTTGCTGTAGGCGAGATCTCAGCCGAGAAACAGCGTCTGCTTGATACTACGAAAGAATCGCTTCTTTTGGGTATTGAACAGGCAACGGATGGTAATCGCGTTTATGATATCGCGAAAGCCGTCCAAACGTGCGTTGAAAAACAAGGATTCTCGGTGGTACGAGAGCTCGTAGGGCATGGCATCGGCCAGAACCTGCATGAAGAGCCCCCTGTACCAAATTTTGTTCCGGGATTGCTGCATCGGACTCGATTCCCCAATGTGCGCCTTGAAACGGGCATGGCATTGGCTATCGAACCGATGGTGAACATGGGGATGTTTCATGTTCACACAGCAAGTGATGGGTGGACGGTGTATGCGGCAGATGGGAAGCCATCAGCACATTTTGAGCACACGATACTTATCGACGGACCAACGCCGAGGATTCTCACAGAATGGAATTAACGAAACACAATTAGGTATACATGGGTCGCGAAGACGTCATACGTGTCGATGGCACGATCGAGGAAGCACTCCCGAACACCCAGTTCATCGTAAAACTGGACAACGGGCACAAAATCCTCGCACACGTGTCAGGAAAGATGCGGATGCACTTCATCAAGATCTTTCGCGGTGATAAGGTGACAGTTGAAATGTCGCCATATGATCTGTCGAAGGGGCGAATTGTATACCGGTATAAGTAACGTCGGAAATTAAACTTCAGGTGAAGTCATGAAGGTAACAGCATCAGTCAAGAAGCGCAGCCCAGACGACAAGATCGTACGTCGTAAGGGACGGGTGTATATCATCAACAAGAAGAACCCACGCTTCAAGCAACGTCAAGGCTAAAAAGGGAGACACAACGTGGCTCGTATCGCAGGAATCGACCTACCAAAAAATAAGCGCGGTGTAATCGCGCTAACATACATCTACGGCATCGGACGCACGATCAGTGGTGAAGTGCTCGACAAAGCGGGCATCGATCACAGCAAGCGTGTATCGACTTGGACCGATGACGAAGTAGCACGTATCCGTCAGGTATTGGCAGACTACAAAGTCGAAGGCCAACTCCGCTCGGAGGTGCAACTCAACATCAAGCGTCTTATGGACGTAGGATGTTACCGCGGCTTACGCCATCGCCGTGGTTTGCCAGCTCGTGGTCAGCGCACGCGCACGAACGCTCGTACTCGCAAGGGTAAGCGTAAGACAGTTGCTGGTAAGAAGAAGGCAGTGAAGAAGTAATTAAGGGATGATGATAAATGGCAGCAGCTAAAAAGCGCGTAAAGCGCAAGATCGTTGCGGATGTGCACGGCAAGGTTTTCGTCCGTGCCACATTCAACAACGTAATCGTCACTGTAACAGATACGTACGGCAACACTCTGTCGTGGTCATCTGCAGGCAAGAACGGTTTCCGTGGTTCGAAGAAGAACACGCCGTACGCCTCGCAGGTCTCTGCAGACAAGGCTGCTCGTGAAGCCTTTGAAATGGGGCTCCGCAAGGTGGACGTTATTGTGAAGGGTCCAGGTTCTGGACGCGAAGCCGCAATTCGTGCGCTAACACAGGCGGGATTCGAAGTTCTTTCGATCCTCGACGAAACACCGTTGCCACACAACGGCTGCCGTCCGCCGAAAAAGCGCCGCGTTTAATCCTCTCTGTTGAAGTTGATTTTTTCCGTCTGAATTTGACCAAAGGAAGGCCATGAATATGCAGATGCAGATGCCTGAAGGCGTCGTCGTCGAAGAACTCGGCAGTCCCTACCATGCTAAGTTTATCCTTAATCCTCTCGAAGAGGGTTACGGTACAACAATAGGTAACGCGTTTCGCCGCGTTCTACTTTCATCGATCCAGGGTTCGGCAATCGTTGGTGTGAAGATCTCCGACGTTCAGCACGAATTCCAGACGATTCCGGGCGTCGTAGAAGACATGTGCGAGATCATTCTCAATCTCAAAGAAGTACGTTTCCGTATCGTAGATCCAAAGGCATCCCAGCGCATCTCGTTCCGCGTCAAGGGACAAAAGGTCTGGACTGCACAGATGATCCAGGACGCAACTGCAGGAGCAGTCGAAGTGCTAGATCCGTCGAAAAAGATCGCTACGCTTTCGGAAGATGTAGACTTCGATGTTGAGTTGCGTATCGGCCGCGGCAAGGGATATGTACCTTCAGAAGAGCAGAATGCCTCGGACTTCCCGCTTGGCATGCTTCCGATCGATGCTATCTACACGCCAATCAAGAATGTGATCTACAACGTGGAGCCATTCCGCGTTGGTCAAAAGACCGACTATGAGCGTCTTGTGCTAGACGTAAGCACAGACGGTTCGATCACAGCTAAGGAAGCCGTTGAATATTCAGCTAGTGTTCTTCGTTCACACGTTGCCCTGTTCCTTGGCGTAAATCCAACGGCGGCAGGCGGAACCGATGTTCACGAAACAACTGCTGGCGATACAGAAGCAGACCGCGAGCGTGCACGCGTTCGTCGTATCCTTCTGCAGCCTGTAGACGAACTCGAGTTAAGCGTACGTGCTCACAACTGCCTCAAGGCCGCAAGTATTAAGACACTTGCCGACTTGGTGAGCCTCCAGGAATCAGACCTGCTGAAGTTCCGCAACTTCGGCCGCAAGTCTCTTTCGGAGTTGGCTGAAGTTGTCTCTGCTAACGGTCTCACGTTCGGAATGAACTTGGACGACTATCTCAGCAGCGACGAAAAGAAACAAGACTAAGGAAGGCAAGGAGAAGTAATCATGCGACACGGGTATGCAGGTCGGAAACTCAAGCGCACAGCGAGCCACAAGCGCGCGCTGCTAGCAAACTTGGCAACATCGTTGTTCGAGCACAAGCGTCTCGTAACAACAGTGGCTAAGGCGAAGGAACTCCGTCCATTTGCTGAGCAGCTTATCACACGTGCACGTAATGCACATCGTTCAGAAAAGTCAGGCGCCATCACTGGTGTTGATGTACACAACCGCCGTATGGTTGGTCGCTTCATCAAGAACAAGGGTGTGCTTCAAGAGCTTTTTGATACGATCGCCCCATTGGTGGCCGAGCGTAACGGTGGCTACACGCGCATCACAAAGCTTGGTCTTCGTCGCGGCGATGCCGCAGCTACAGCTATGATTGAGCTTGTAGATTGGTCCAATCCGGTAGATGGCCGCTCTTCATCGACGCGCCGTCGTGCTGCAGCAAAGACGCCAGCCAAGCCAAAGCCAACAGTAAAGCCTAAGGCAGCACCAGTTGCAGCAGCGGCTCCTGTGGCCGAAGAGCCAGTAGCAGTTGTAGAAGAGCCAATGCTCGAGACACCTGCCGTTGAGGAAGCGCCAGTTGTTGAGACTCCGGCAGCAGATGCACCTAGTACAGATGCTCCAGCAGATTCCGCTGATGCACCGGCGGCAGACGCAGGGGCAGATGGAAGCGCTACAGAGTAAACGAATAACTTTTGTACGATGAACGCCGAATGCGTGAGCATTCGGCGTTTTCATTTTTTCAGCTATGGCCCAAGAGATCCATCTACGTGCGGAATTTGTCAAGGGGGCAACCTCCCCCGCGCACTTTCCTGTATCCGACGTTCCGGAGGTCGCTCTTATCGGACGGTCGAACGTAGGGAAGTCGTCACTGATCAATGCGCTGGTGCGATCCTCGCGAATAGCACGGGTTTCCAACACGCCCGGTAAGACTCAGGAGATAAATTTCTTTATCACGGATCTTGGGTTTATGCTTGTCGACCTTCCCGGATATGGCTATGCTCGGGTGAGTAAAACGCAGCGAGAACAGTTCTCTTCACTGATCAAGCAGTACGTGCTCAAGCGTGAGCAGTTGGCCGTTACATGTATTCTCGTTGATGCCCGCCACGACCCCCAGCCTCTTGATCTGGCAATGATCGAAGAACTCGAGTTCGCTAAGCGTCATTATGCTGTTATCCTAACTAAATGCGACAAACTCAAACCAGCTGTGCTGCAGGCCCGCATAGATCAAGTCAATCAGATCCTGGCGCAATGCACATCACTGGTTGACGTTATACCTACATCCAGCGAGACAGGTCTAGGAAGACATCAACTTCTTGGTCTTATGAAACGTATCGTTAGTCAACCCACAAAGGTGTTGCCATGAGTGTACAACCAATCGTCGGTATCATCATGGGCAGTGATTCTGATCTGCCTACCATGAAAGAAGCTGCAGCGGTATGCGAAGATTTTGGCATCCCATACGAGATGCGCATCGTTAGCGCTCACCGTACACCGCACGATATGGCAGAATATGGCACTACCGCACATACGCGTGGCGTCAAAGTCATCATCGCAGGTGCCGGCGGTGCTGCACATCTTCCCGGCATGACGGCCTCGTATTCGCCTCTCCCGGTCATTGGTGTGCCGATAGCAACCAAGCAACTGCGTGGTCTTGATTCGCTTCTGAGCATCGTGCAGATGCCAAGTGGTGTTCCTGTAGCAACTGTTGCGATAGGGGGCGGACGTAATGCTGGTCTGCTTGCAGTTGAGATGCTCTCTATTGGAATGCCGGAGCTGCTGCCGAAACTCATGACGTTCAAGGAGCGCATGGCAGCCGATTCGCGCGCAAAAAATGACAATGTCTAAACCATAACACTCAACTACTTGCGTAGTTGTCGCGATGTTACGATGTTTGCGACCCTTACGATGATTCTCACGCGTTACCATAACGAGGACCGACGACGACTTCCGCTGCGGGAAACCCGGCTGGAAGGACGTCTCGTCTAACGCGTCCAACCTGACCCATCCCGCAGCGAAGCCTTTAGGGCCTCGCCCACAACGGGCGGCTCGAGCTTTAGACTCGCCGCACGGATCAAGCAAACCCAATCTGTATATCTATGGAAAACCTCTTAGAAGAGGTCGACGTGTACATTGTACGCGCCGACCAAACACATCTTTCATATGCTGAAGAGATCGTGGAAACGATCTTCGCTGCCGCACAACAGCGCGGAACGGGCATCGCACGCCGAACCCCGGAATACATCATACAAAAGATGATGGAAGGCAAGGCTATCATTGCTCTTACCGCACAGGGTATGTTTGCCGGATTCTGCTATGTTGAAACCTGGGAACACGGACGCTATGTGGCTAATTCAGGGCTCATCGTTAAGCCTGAGTTCCGCAAGAACAACCTCGCACGTCGCATCAAACGCGCAGCATTCGAACTCTCACGCGAGCGTTTTCCTGACGCGAAGATGTTCGGCATAACAACGAGCGCTGCAGTGATGAAGATCAATTTCGAGCTTGGCTACAGACCAGTGCATTTCTCAGAGCTTACCACCGACGAATCATTCTGGAAGGGATGCCAGTCGTGTCCGAATTCCGACATCCTTGATCGCACAAAACGCACGATGTGCCTGTGCACAGGTATGCTCTACGATCCTAAGGAGTCTGCTGAATGAGCAAAGTTTTACTCGCCTTTAGTGGCGGACTCGACACGTCATACTGCGCGCGATATCTATCGGTAGACCTCGGCATGGAAGTGCACTCTGTGATCGTTGATACAGGGGGCTTTACAGATAGCGACCTCGAGCGCATTGCAGCCCGCGCACGTGCATGTGGTGTAGCAACTCATATAGCACTCGACAGAACGCAGCAACTGTTCGATACCGTGCTTCGATACTGCATTGCCGGCAATGTTCTCAAGAACGGCACATATCCTCTTAGCGTAAGTGCTGAACGTGTTGTGCAAGCAATCGCAATCGCAGAACATGCCCGTAGCATCGGGGCTACACATATCGCCCATGG
>JBEBCJ010000105.1:0-11213 GCA_041157865.1 Bacteroidota bacterium | reverse complement strand
GGACACACCTCTTCCCATTCCGAACAGAGTCGTTAAGCCCCGTTGCGCCGATGGTACTGCATCTGAACTGGTGTGGCAGAGTAGGTAATCGCCAGGTTAATTTTGATAAGCCCTGTGGTCGCTATGATCGCAGGGCTTTTCTGTTGTTGATGCAGTCTGCGACCAGGTCGGAGTTGCCGAAACAACCAGAACACACGATGTTCACCTATCCTCTACCAATGGCCATCTCAATCGCAAGCTCAGTGCTTGACGAGTCGATATCGGAAGACAATGCTCGGTCATATGCAGTGCCATGGTCGGGCGATGTACGTATGATAGATAAACCAGCGGTTACGTTAACCCCAGCCCCCTTAGCAAGAAGTTTGAGCGGTATCAGACCCTGGTCGTGATACATCGCAAGGATACCGTCGTAGTTCGTGTACGCTCCAAAGGCAAAGAAGCCATCAGCTGGGTGTGGCCCCGAGACCTTGAGCCCCTGCTGTTGCATGGTGGCAATTGCCGGAGCAACAATGCGCGTGTCCTCATCGCCGATAACCCCGTCGTCTCCAGCATGCGGATTGACTGCAAGTATCGCAATCGAGGGATCTGCAATCCCAATCCGATCTCGAAGATGCTGTATCAGTTGTTGTGTTCTGCGCTGCACAAGCTCTGATGTAATCAGATTAGAGACATCGCGCAATGGTACATGAACCGTTGTCAATGCAACACGAACATCGTGTGTGCAGAGAACCATCAGTGGCTCTCCGTTACTATACGTACCAAGCATCTCTGTCTGGCCTGCGTATGGCCAGCCCACGCTGGTAAGTGCATGCTTGTTGATTGGCAGGGTAACAACGGCATCGTAATCGCCAGTAACGGTATGCGTAATTGCACATTCAAGCGAGGCGATGGCATGACGCGAAACGTCGGGATCTGGAATACCGGGCGTAATGGAACACGTCTGTGTCAATGGCACGATGCTGACAGATTGATTGTGTAGTGTCCACACCGAATCATCGACGCTGCCGGGCAGATCATACACATTGAGCGCATACTTCAGCACTGATGGTGAAATTGCAAGGGAGATCTCTGCTTCGAAGTGCTGTTGTGTAAGCGCGCGGGCCAAACAACGTAGGCCAATGCCGTTCACATCGCCGCTCGTGATGACAATGCGCTTTGCCATGTTCAGTTATCCTGCCCGTCGCCTGCGCGAGCGGTACACGTGCAGAAGCATGCCTATGCATGCAACATTGGCAATCAGGGATGTTCCGCCTGCACTCAAGAAAGGCAAAGGGATCCCCATCACAGGGAAGAGTCCGACGGCCATGCCGATGTTGACCATAGTGTGAAACGTTACCAGTGAGCCAAATCCTATGGCAATAATGCTTGAGAAAGCAGTTCGCGACATTGATGCAATACTAAAGGCCCGCAATGCTACTGTTGCCAACAGGGAGATCACGATCACACCACCAATGAACCCAAACTCTTCGGTAGGCACGCAAAAGATAAAGTCCGTCCATTGCTCCGGGATATACCTGAGCTGCGTCTGTGTCCCCTGTAAAAAGCCTTTGCCCGTAAGCCCACCAGAACCAACCGCAAGTATCGACTGAATAACGTGATAGCCTTCACCACGCGGATTGCGCTCCGGCTCGAAGAGCGTGATTAAGCGCTTCTGCTTGTACACCTCGAGGTTGTCGAATACCGGCTCAACAGCCAGGCCAACACCGATAACAAGCAGGCATGCTACGACAGTTGCTGCAAGAGGCCTGCGGAACATGTATGAACCAAGACAAAACAAAGCCGATAGTGCTACGAACCATAAGATGTTGCCAAAGAGTGCACCATATAAAGCGGCAACGGCAACAAATGGAATCGATACAAGTGTATAGAGCGCAAATGTGTCGCCCCCTGCCCAGAGATAAACGCCAATCAACATTGCTAAAAACACGGTGGCCGATCCCGTATCGGGCTGCATCATGATCAGCCCAACTGGCAGAAGGAACACGGATACTAGCCCAATCAGATCTCGCACTGCACTAATGGAAAATCCCTTCCGTGAGATGTACTTCCCAGCAGCTAACAACGTGGAGATCTTGGCGAACTCCGAGGGCTGGAATGTAAATGATCCGAGCTGTATCCAGCATTGCTGACCATTGACTTTATGTCCAAGGGGCGAGAGCACTGCCAGCAGAAGCAGTATCCCAAGTCCGTAGGCCGGATAAGCCAATGCACTTAATGTTCGCTCTGGTACGTAAAAGAGCACAACAGCAGCGATGGTCCCGGCAATGGCATAGAATACCTGGCGCATGAAGATGCTGTCGGACCCAAGGCTAAAGGCTGCACTGTAGATGGAGATCAATCCGATGCCCAGCAGGCCAACCACTGCAAGAAGCAGACCCCAGTCGAGCATGTCGTTGATACGACGTTGCATCTCGACGTCGTCTTCGTCCAGAAAGAAAGAATTTATCGCCATTGCTGTCCCGTAATGCGCTCGTATGCTTCAATATACTTTGCACGAGTTCCCTGAATCACATCAGGCGGCAATGTTGGCGGTGGTGGTGTCTTATCCCACGATGTGGTCTCGAGCCAGTCACGCAGCATCTGCTTATCAAAGTTCATCTGCGATGTGCCGGGTGCGTATGATTCTGCGAGCCAGTAACGCGAAGAGTCTGGCGTGAGTGCTTCATCGATAAGGATGATCTCGCCTGTGTTATCAATTCCGAATTCAAACTTTGTGTCGGCTAGGATAAGCCCCTTACTGGCAACAAGCTCTGATGCGGCGTTGTAGAGTGCTATACTGTAGTCGCGCACGGCATTGGCTACATCATCGCCCAAGATCTTGGCTGCTGCGTCGAACGAGATATTTTCGTCGTGACCCTCTTCCGCTTTTGTTGCTGGCGTGAAGATGGGCTCAGCAAGCTGCGATGATTCTACATAGCCCGCTGGAAGCACTATCCCACAAACAGTGTGCGACGCTTGGTATTCCTTCCAGCCGGATCCCGAAAGGTAGCCGCGCACAACGCATTCAACTGGTAGGGGGCTTGTCTTGCGCACGATCATGGAGCGTCCGCGCAGCATCTCTTTCTCTTCGGCCGTGCAGTTATCAAGCGTGTCAACATCCATACTGATCACATGATTCGGCACGATGTGCGAAAGCTGCTTAAACCAATAGGCCGCGATCTGCGTGAGAAGAGCCCCTTTTTCAGGGATTGGCTCTGCCATCACAACATCGAATGCCGAGATGCGGTCACTGGCAACCATAAGAAGGCGATCACCAAGGTCATAAACATCGCGCACTTTGCCACGACGAAACAACGGATAGCCAGAGAGGGATGTTGTGTGTACGGTTGACATGTTTCTTATGCGCCAGCAATTGCACGTTGAATGAGGGAGACACCAAGAAGCACCAGTACAAGTGATCCTACGAGCAGGATCAGCGTGTTACGTGCACCTACGGCATCGTCGCGCTTCATGAATCGTGGTGCAAGGTGCACAAGCGCTACGGCTACGATCATCAGCGTGGCGTGCTCGAGTCGATATCGAAGCCCATCGCCAAAGTCGCTCCAGCGCATAATGAGCTGTGTTAGCCCTATCAGCAGTTGAATGGTGATTACGATCGAATACGTGCGAATAAGCCCCTTACCAAGCGAATTGATCGGCGTCTTCTTGACAAGTGCGATAAGTGGGAATACCAATGACAGTGCCGCCAAGAGGTAGACCGAGTGATGCATCTTCGAGTGAAGAAAGACCAACGTATCCATCAGTGTATTCCTACGTGTGAGTTAGACGAGTTCGCCAAACAGTGTGGCGCTGGTTGTTCGATTGATTGCAACGTTTACGGTGTCGCCGATCACGTAGCCGCGCTGGTCCATATGCGGGAAGATCACGAGCTTGTTTGTGTCCGTGCGACCCTTCCACTCGGCGGCGTTGCGCTTGCTCGGACCTTCAACAAGCACTGCATGTGTCTTGCCTACTTCGCCAAGGTTGATCTCTTTGGCGATCTCATTCTGCACATCGATAATCTCTGCAAGACGTCTGCTCTTGACGTCATCCGGCACGTCGTCGCCCATCTTCCACGCCTTGGTGTTCTCGCGTGGTGAGTAGGCAAACATGTAGGCGCCATCATATCGTGCTGCGCGCATCACATCAAGCGTGCGCTGATGATCGTCTTCGGTCTCTGTGCAGAACCCTGCAATGATATCGGTGCTCAATGCACAATCAGGCATTACCTGCTTGATGCGATTAATACGGCCCATGTAGTGCTCTACGGTGTAGGTGCGGTTCATGAGCTCGAGAATGCGGTTCGATCCCGACTGCACGGGCAGGTGGATGTACTTGCAGATGTTGTCGTGCTCGGCCATGGTGTCGATGAGCTTGTCGCTCATGTCCTGTGGGTGCGACGTGCTATAGCGAATACGAATGCCCGGAACGGCGCGCGCAGTTGCTGCAAGCAGGTCTGCAAAGTCATAGCCAGAAACTTCATCTCTATACGAGTTTACATTCTGACCCAGCATGGTGATCTCTTTAAAGCCGGAGTCCCAGAGTGACTTTGCTTCGTCGACAACACTCTGGAGCGCGCGCGAGCGCTCACGTCCACGTGTGAACGGAACAACACAAAACGTGCAGAACTTATCGCATCCACGCATGATCGAAACCCATGCAGAGATTCCTTCTGTGCGAAGGGGTACGATGTCGTCATACGTCTCAACACGCGAGAGTTTTACAGCAATGGCCTTTTCGCCACCACGTGCTGTCTCTACGAGCTCGGGCACCCGACGGTATTCGTCAGGACCCACAACGATGTCTACCATCTTCTCATCGAGCAGCTTCGTACGCAGGCGTTCCGCCATGCATCCAAGCACACCAACAACGAGATCCTTATTCTGCTTCTTGTTGTGTTTGAGATGATTGAGACGTTCATGAATCTTACGCTCTGCGTTGTCGCGGATCGCGCACGTATTGAGCAAGATCACATCTGCATCATCGGGATGTTCCGCTGATGCATAGCCTTGTTTATGCAACACGCCGAGCACGATCTCGGAGTCGTTCACATTCATTTGGCAACCATACGTCTCGACGTACACCTTCATCCCATTGGAGGGGGCTGATGGCTCGGAAACTTGGTTGAGGACGGGTAGTTCTAGCGTCGACATAGGCCACAAAGATACGGTAGGTGTCACACTTGTAGCGGTTGGCGGCACGAAGAACGGGGACACTCATTTTCATGCCACAAATACAACGGAGATCACACCATGGGAACACCACTTCAGCAGCGCTCGTACGAGCTTACCCTTCGGGTTGCCAATATCTGGCTTCACGGACAGGGGGCTGGCCATTCACTCGACATACACCGTCGACTCTTTGAGGCAGCTACCGACATTGGCGCGTGGACAGAAAAGGCAGCAGGAGCCCCCTCCAGGGAGATATTCCGGAATTGCCTCTACGAGATCAACACCTCGACGCGCCTCGTTAAACTCTGGATCCGCCTGCTCGACGATCTCGGTATGGTAGATCCCGAGGTTGCAAGCCCCCTTCACGACATCGCCGAGGAGGTCCATCGGTTGGTTTTGAGCGCGTTACGGACATGCCGGGAGAATGCGATGAATGGGGTGACGGCATAACATCAGGGGCACTAGAGGGTACGGGGGTACGAGGGGTACGGGGGTACGAGGGGTACGGAGGGTACGAGGGGTACGGAGGGTACGAGGGGTACGGGGGTACGAGGGGTACGGGGGTACGAGGGACGCGTCATTCCCGCGGAAGCGGGAATCCACCTAGATTGCATTCATGAGCACACTCGAATCTTCCTTGGAACCTCGTTGGATCGAGGCAGCAGACTCTCCGTTCGGCGTCCGTGTGTTTGATTGCCGGGCAATTGCCACGACTATGGTTGCATCATCACCATCGCACGAGGTGGCGGAGTTGTTCATGTCAACCCGAACTTCTGACGGTTCTCATCTCTTTGGTAAGCACCCAAACAACCCGGTCAAATACGATGTCGACATGACCTATCCGAAGGAGGCGCGGACGCTTCCTGATCGTGGCGTGCTGTTCCGTGCTTCGTCCATGGAGGAGAAGTGGGACATCGCGATCGACGACAGCGTGATTACGTTTGCGCGCAGTTGGACCGGTGAGCCAGTGTACTTGTGCGACGTATCAGAAGACGGCGACAACTACATCGTACGCACGGTTGTGGTGAGCGATGACATCATCGATCCCGCCGACGAAGGATATCACGTTCATGTTGTGAACTTCCTTCTCTGGAGTCACGTCTTCGACGTAGTCTACCCGCACCCATTGCCCCTTACCATGCCGTCCGACGAAGACGAGATCCTCATGCACTCCTTCTCCGCCTACGGCCGCCGCGGCTGGTTTGCCACACTCGAACGGTTCGGGTAAGAAGGGGATATCAGGAGTCACCAACAATGAAAAAGCGGATGCACGCCATAGGCGAGCACCCGCTTTGCTATTTACGTGGCTTGCATCTGGATGCCCGCTTTCGCGAGCATGACCTATTTCCAGCAATTAGTCATTGGTAATTGGTCATTTGTAATTGGCAATCACCCCTTCATCGCCTTCACAACATTCTCATCCACGCTGTCGGCAAACTGCTTGAAATTCTCTTCGAAGAGCTGAACGAGGTGTTGTGCTTGCTTGTCGTATGCTGCGGTGTCTGCCCATGTATTACGTGGGTTGAGCACTTCTGCAGGAACGTCTGGGCATGATGTTGGGATGCTGAGGTTGAAGAACGAGTCCTTCACAAACTCAACATTGTTGAGGTCGCCATTGAGCGCTGCGCGCAGCATCGCACGTGTGTGCTTGATCTTCATGCGGCTACCAACGCCGTACGGACCGCCGCTCCAGCCTGTGTTGACAAGCCATACGGTAGAGCCGTGTGTGTTGATCTTATCGCGCAGCAGGTTTGCATACACGCTTGGATGATGCACCATGAACGGGGCTCCAAAGCATGTAGAGAACGTTGCTGATGGTTCCTTGACGCCTGCTTCTGTGCCGGCAACCTTTGCTGTGTAACCGGAGAGGAAGTGATACATCGCCTGCTCTGGTGTGAGCTTTGCGATTGGCGGCATCACACCGAATGCATCAGCTGTGAGGAAGACAACATTCTCTGGGTGACCGCCACGGTTGTCTGGTGCGATGTTCGGGATGTGCTCGCGTGTGTATGACGCGCGCGTGTTTTCCGTGTGCACTTGCGAATCGAGATCGATCACGCGTGTTTCTTCGTCGATGTCGACGTTCTCAAGGATCGTACCGAAGGTGCGTGTAAGACCAAAGATGATCGGCTCTGCTTCTGCGTTCAGGTTGATCACCTTGGCGTAACAGCCCCCTTCATAATTGAACACGCCATCATTGCTCCAGCCGTGCTCGTCATCACCGATGAGTGCGCGCTCTGGGTCTGTTGAAAGCGTTGTCTTGCCTGTGCCGGAGAGACCGAAGAACAGTGCGGTGTCTCCATCCTTGCCGATGTTGGCCGAGCAGTGCATCGACATCACACCGAGCTTTGGCATCAGGTAGTTTAGGACGGTAAAGATCGACTTCTTGTTCTCGCCAGCATAGCTGGTTCCACCGATGAGTACAAGCTTTTGCTTGAAGCTCAGGATGATGAATACTTCGCTGAGTGTTCCATCGATCTCTGGGATTGACTTAAACCCAGGGACTGTGACGACTGTGAAGCCGGGGAGGAAGTTTTCGAGTTCTTGATCCGAAGCCTTGATGAACATGTTCTGCACGAACAGCGAGTGATAGGCCTCTTCTTGGATAAAGCGCACAGGCAGCTTGTACGTTGGATCTGCGCCTGCGATCAGGTCTTGTACGTACACGTCACGTCCTTGCAGGTAGGCAAACACGCGCGTCTTAAGCGCATTGAACTTGTCCTCTGCAAAAGGTTTGTTAACCTTGCCCCACCACACGTCGCCCTTGGTGTCGTCTTCTTCAACCACAAACTTGTCGTTTGCCCGGCGTCCGGTATACGGCACAGAGTTCACGCACAGCGCGCCATGCTCCGAGAGGATGCCTTCTTCAAAGCTTAGAGCATGCTCAACAAGCTCAGGTGCAGTGAGGTTGTAGTGAATGTCGCCAAGGTTGTGCAACCCCATTCCGTGAAGTTGCTGCTCGAGGACGTTGGTGCTCATAGAACGATCTTTCTCGTAATTGTGCGTTTGTGATGTGCAGAGGCACCTGCAAATATCGGGCTTTTTGATGACAGCATTTGCAGACGGTGAATATCTTCTCTCCGACGACGTCGTAGACCACGTAGAACGCGTGATCGAAGAGCTCCGTTCCAACCAATCGGTAGTAACTCCTGCACTTGTTGACCGTGTTCGCACACACATCTGTAAGGGGCAGGCAGACCACGCAAGGATACTCATCGAACTGGCCACCGGCACGATGCGTGCCGACCGCCTTGGCAAACGGCGTCATGGCTGGTTGTTTACCAATCAAATGGCCGAGCAATCAACGCATCCCGACATTGCCGCCTACCATGCTCAAGCATTTACGGGATGCGAGCACGTGCTCGAGATCTGCACAGGTGCCGCCCTCGACACGTTTGCACTCTCGCGTGTGGCCTCGCGTGTTACGTCCTACGAGGCCGACCCTCTCATCCACGCATGCTCGGCCGGCAACCTGCGTCGGGCAGGCGCGCTCAACGTTACGTGCCTCAACGAACGCTGGACGGGTCAGCATGCCCCAGAAGCTGATGGCGTCTGGGCCGATCCCTCGCGCAGGGAACAACAGCAGCGCAAACGCAGCGCGGCAGAATACGAGCCCCCTCTCAGCAGTATTCCCAATGCCCCCATCGTGGGTATCAAGGTAGGTCCCGGCGATATCATTGATGCCCCCGGATACGCCTCTGAATACATCGGATTCAGTCGTGAATGCCGCGAACGCATTTTGTGGAAAGGACGCTCGGAGAAAACAACAATGGTTGTGTTGTTGAATGGCTCCGGACCTTGGCCCGGAGAAACAAGGTATGCCCCAGGACGTCAGCCCGGGGCGCTCAGTAATGGCCCTGGGCCCTGGCCCGGGGAGGCGTTCATCATCGAACCACACAACGCCCTGATCGCATCAGGTCTGTTAACCCAGTTTTTTGAAGAGCACCAGATGCGTGCGCTTGATCCACGCATTGGATATGGAATAGCGGACCGCGAGCCCCCTGCATCACCCTGGTATACGTCGTACCAAATCCTGCACATGGAAGACGGCGCATCGGAGCGGCGCATGCAGGAGCGCATCTACGAGTATGGGTGGGGAGCCGACACCATCATCAAAAAACGCGGCTGGGATAAAGACCCCGAAGTTGTCCGCTCGCGCCTCACATTTGTTGAAGGGGGCCAACCCGGCGTGATCATCGTTGCACGCGTTGGCGAAGGCCATGTGACGGTGTATGGGATAAAGAGTTGAGAGTTGAGAGTTGAGAGTGGCAAACGTCATGCTCGCGAAAGCGGGCATCCATGAGCTTTCTGGTTTCCCGCGTTCGCGGGAAAGACGATCTGTCCCTCTTGTCCCTTCTCGGGCGAGCCACCGGCTCGCCCCTACTCCCTACATCCACACTTCTCCACCAGCTCCGTGCGGAGCTGGGCGCGTTGTTCGGGCGTCATGTTGGCGCACTTCTGGGTAAGGTTTGTTTTGCGCCGGAAGGGTATCGTGTTTTTGGGGTAGTCTTCTGCGCCGTACTTGAACGAAAAGATCAACACGTAGGAGATGGCAGAAAGTCCAATTCCTTCGAGTAGCGTGATATCGTCGAGGTTGTCGCTTAGAAGGTTCCACAGGCCCATGAAGATAGCCCCCTGAAGTAGCAACAGCCCGCCGATGCTACCGAGGTACATCATCGTGCGGGCTGTTTTCGTTGTCGTAACCGACATATAGGGGGAAGGCTAGTCGTTGATGTTGTCGTACAACGCCTGTAGCTTCTTGCGGAGGAACAGGACGGCGTAGCGTTTGCGTGCCAGAAGAGTGTTGATGTTGACACCTGTCTCTTCGGACATCTCCCTAAACGAAATACCTTCGAATTCATTTTTGACGAAGACGTATTTCTGTTCGGCTGGGAGTTCTTCGAGGCCCTGCAGGATGGCTTCCCAGATCGTTTCGCGTACCAGGCTGTTCTCCGGGTTGTAGGAGAGGTCGCCCAGGTAGCGCTCGATCATGTCTGAGCCATCTTCGTGCTGATCCTGCGTTCCGAGGTCAGCGAAACTGTCGGCCTTCTTTTTGCGGTAGGAGTCGATGATCCTGTTGCGCACGGATGTAAACACCCATGAGGCCAGGTTATCGATTGGTTTGTTGACGTCTTTTGAGGCGGCAAGAACGTTGGTAAAGACGTCCTGAAGAATGTCTTCCGCATCCTCTTGGTTGCGGACCCGTTGGCGGATAAAGCCAAGGTATTTGTTCCGATCTGTGCGGAACAGTTGTTCGATTTGCAGTGCGAGATCCATGGCACTACCTCCTGATGTGGTGATTTCAGAATTAAACTGACCCTGGCGAGGTGCGATACCCGTCTTGCGACGGAAGTCTGCGGTTCTCATGGCAACTCCTGCTAGTTGTGTTAGCAAAACTGTCAAACTGACAGTCAATCTGTTAAAACGACGTAGCAGTTATGCCATTCTGTCCCGGATCAGTGAAATACTCAGCTTTTAAGAGGTAGTGGAATTTCTATGCCAAACTTTCTTGTGTTGGAAATTGCTCGCTCATAGCCGGCATCGGCGTGACGCAAAATGCCCATTAATGGATCATAAGTCAATACCCGTGCCAGTTTTTCTTCTGCCATCTGGGTTCCGTCAGCTACAACCACCATTCCAGCGTGCAGTGAAAGCCCCATGCCAACCCCTCCGCCATGGTGGAGGGAAACCCACGTTGCACCGCCTACGGCGTTGAGCGCGAAGTTCAGATGCACCCAGTCTGCTACTGCGTCAGACCCGTCAATCATGGCTTCGGTTTCACGGTGCGGAGATGCAACACTGCCACAATCTAGGTGGTCCCGGCCGATCACGATTGGGGCAGATACTTTTCCTGTACGAACAAGGTCGTTAAATAGTTTACCAGCTGCGGCACGTTCTCCATAGCCCAGCCAGCAAATGCGGGCCGGCAAGCCCTGATAGCCGATATGATCCTGTGCTTCCTTGATCCACATATGCAGGTGGTGGTTCTCAGGGAAGAGGTTCATGATGGCTTCGTCGGTTACGCGGATGTCTTCTGGATCGCCCGAGAGGGCAACCCATCGG
>JBEBCJ010000104.1:0-4004 GCA_041157865.1 Bacteroidota bacterium | reverse complement strand
TCCCAAGTATCCAGAAGAACCTCCCGATTTCCGGATTAAGTGCCGCACCACCGGAAACAAAGAATCGCAGGTTTCCTCCTGTGCGCTCTCGGACTTTACTAAAGACAAGCTTATCAGCCAGAGCATGCTTAACGCTCATGAATGGTCCACGCTTACCGTCTACCCACTTCTCAGCAATGGAAAATGCCCAAGTAAAGATGGCCTGCTTTACAGCTGACTCTTTTTGAATATTTCCAAGTACTCGCATTCGAATACGTTCGAACAACCGTGGCACCGAGGTCATGATCGTTGGACGCACAATGCGCATGAGCTCGGCGACGGTTTCAATACTGTCAGTGATCGTAACAGTAGCACCAACAGAAAACGCCAAGTAAAATCCGGCCATCCGCTCGAAAATATGGCAAAGGGGCAGGTAGGATAGTAGTGTGTCGTGCTCGGTAAGCGTTACGATGTTCTTCGAGTTCATCACATTAGAGATGAGATTCCCGTGAGTCAGGATCACACCCTTTGGATTACCAGTCGTACCACTTGTATAGATAAGTGTCAATGTGTCATCTGGTACAACGCTATTTGCTAGGCTGCTAAATGTCGCCGATCGCGCTGATGGCTCAGTTGTTGTCTCAACGGTATCGATCAGTTTTTGTAGGGAGACGATACGCGGATCGTCTGACTCGATCTCATTCATGACGATCACAGTCTTAAGATCTGGCAATTCGTCCCAGACCTGTTTGATTTTGTTCAACTGCGCCGTATTGGAAACTATCACACATTTTGCCGAGCAATCAGCATAGATAAACTGCAATTGTTTGGCAGTAAGTGTTGGGAACACTGGTACATCAATAACACCCATACCAACCATTGCGAAGTCTACCATCGTCCAATCGAGCCGATTCTCAGCTATAATACCAACCCTATCCCCGGCTTGTATACCCATTTGACGCAGAGCTTCGGCAAATGCTTCTACGCGGTACTTTAGCTGGTCATGCGTCTGCTCAATCCACTCACTGCCTACCCTCTGACGATACACGTATTTGTCTGTCCGGCCGTGAAACGAGCCGCAAACGTCAAGGAACAATTGTGCAATTGTTGTACTCATCGGTTAACCTTTACTTCGATACGAAAGAGCAGTACATTCTGTTGTCCTAATCTACAAACGTCCAATCGACACTCAAACGAAATTGTCGCTCGATTGCCGGCATGTATGCCACTGTGAACCAGCGCTTACCCAGCACGTTCTCAAATGATGCACGAATCGAGGCCGTTCCAACATTGGCTCTCGCAAAGAGTGCCAAACCGTCGTACTGCTGATTCGTAGCAATTGCAGGCAACATGGAGAACGAGCGAGATTCTACGTCATATTGGGGCAGCTCCCCGCCGGAGACTGCGGCCGTGCTGACACCGAACCGAATGGTACTTGCAGCCGTGGTGTACACATAGGCTGCCTCCAGATTGCCTATCAGAGTTACCGCACTCGACGATTGTCCTTCACGCATCAATCCCCTGCCCGTTGCAGTGGCCTCGAAGCTGCCCCAAACCCCGGTTAGCGTCAATATCAGACCGCTGCGAGCGCCAGGTTGAGCATCAATCGACCGTCTGTAGAGGAAAGTCTGCATCGCGACTGTACCAGACCTCCACTGAGCATGCAGATATAGCAAGGTCGAGCTTGCAAGATTTGTGCTAGTGCTGATGCGAGATGCATCGAACTTGATGGCTATCATACTGTCGCGATACTGCAAAGCCCCGCCGAAGCCTATCCCATCATTGGATCCGGCATCATAACGCACAGACGAGACAGCCGACAGACTCGAATACAGGTCAAAGCGTGCATATGACCAGACACTGAGTCTTTTGCTCGATACGTTAAGTCCCCCATGCAGCAGCATACGGTCCATCTGATAATCGATACTTGAGAGAATGCCTCCGTACGACTCAGAATCCAATGAATCAACTCTTCTTCGCATTTCAGAGCTGTAGTATGCTGTGTTGTCAAACCGCAGCCGCATTGATTCAGATTCTACATACGTATGCTTCAATGCAACATCGTGCCTGCGGATCATCTCACGAGGTGTCTGCATTTTGGGCTCGAGTGTCTCAGCAATACCTATCCCAGCGTACGGATCTTGAGCCAATCCGCTCCACTGATCTGCATCAATTGTTGTTACATCGTACGACAATGACAGTGCAGAAGAAACTCCTAGCACATAGCGTCCCTGCAGGTGAACATTCCATGAGTCAAAATCCGTCTGCTGATAGACGCCCCTTGCCCCCATGCGACGAATATTTGCATCCATAGACAACCTATCAGAAGCATTTTGCGCAAACGCAACGTTGCCGGCAACTAGCTCACCTGCTCCTTGATGGAACCACATTGATGTAAAGGGGCTTGCAGCGTTGAACTGCCTCTGTTCAACATTGATACCTGTTAAGCTCAAATAGGGCAGCTTTCCAAGCGCGAGACTCCCAGCAAGAACCTCGATTCGCTCAACAGCGACTGGCGCGATGTAAAGGGGATGAAACGCTGCGATACCATTCGAGGACAATGGGACACCATTTCGTGACAGAATCTGCTCAGAAGGTAAGTCGCCAAAGATGTCTATGCCATCGCGCTGTCCAAGAGAACCAAGAGACAACGGAGTCAGTGCCGTAGCACGATAGAGCAAATCGCCGAACTGTGTGTAATGTATATTTCGAATGCTATCCTTTTCGACAAGAGCGACGGGAACCTCGTTGCTCATTGAAGTCGATCGCAGGCAAGAATCGACCCCCAAAGAATCAATGCGCGCCGCATTGATGCTTGCAGAGGACATAAAAAACAAACACCAGATGAGTATACTCACCTGGTGCTGTTGTTGTTTCGTCGAAGTGCTCTTCATCGGAGCCGTGCTTATGCAGTCGCTGATTCTGGTTCTTCGTCCTGCTCAACCTCTTCTTCACGCGTAACGGTTGTAATGTCGGCGATCTGATCGCCTTCTTCTAACCTGATCAGCTTAACACCCTGGGCGTTTCTGCCTAATTGGCGGACATCGCGTACAGGTTGACGAATCAGGATACCGTTTGTAGTGATCACGACCAGATCTTCCTCGTCACTGACCTCAAGAATCGCGCAGATATGACCAGTCTTTTCCGTTATGTTCATGGCTATCACGCCCTTTGCACCGCGCTTTGTCTTGCGGAAGTCCTCAACTACTGTTCGTTTACCCATGCCGCGAGAGCCAACGACTATAACCTGGGCATCAGCACGACGAACAACGGTTAATGAAATCACGTGAGCATCATCAGTAAGAGCTATACCCTTTACGCCTGCTGCTGAGCGCCCCATCGGTCGCACATCCGTCTCGTGGAAACGCACAGCTAATCCACTTGATGCACCGATCAATATCTCCATTGTACCGTCGGTTAAGCGTGCACCAATCAATCGGTCATCATCATCAAGATTGACCGCGATGATTCCGTTTGAACGAACATTGGCAAAATCTTTCAACTGCGTCTTCTTGACAGTACCATTTCTCGTTGCCATGAAGATAAAAGCATCTTCTTTGTCAAAGTCTGTCACAGAGAGATAAGCAGTGACCTTTTCGTCTGACTGCTTTTGAATAACATTGGCAAGCGATCTACCCTTGGCATTACGGGAACCTTCCGGTATATCGTATACCTTTTGGCGATAGACACGCCCCCTATCAGTAAAGAACAACATGTAATGATGTGTCGATGCACGGAACATGTGCTCTACCCAATCATCTTCATACGTACCAGCCCCGGATACGCCGCGTCCACCGCGGTTTTGCCTACGATATGTGGTAACCGGCGTGCGCTTGATGAATCCGTTATGAGAGATTGAGATGATGACTTCTTCATTTGCGATCATATCCTCAAGCGTGAAGTCCTTTGCATCATAGACTACCTGCGTGCGGCGTTCATCGCCATACTTAGAAGAAAGCTCAATGAGTTCCTGGCCGATCATCTGCATCTGCAGATCCTTGCTTGCAAGAATGGCGCGCAGACGC
>JBEBCJ010000103.1:0-2610 GCA_041157865.1 Bacteroidota bacterium | reverse complement strand
CATATCGGTTTCGTAGATCGTATTGGTTGGATTTGTCTCATACTCAAATGAGGCAGTGGCCTCGCGGGCGCTACCACTCGGAAAGCGCACAATAGAGTTGTCAAGTTCGTCGGCACCACGCAAACCAATCTGTACAAAGACAGGATACCAGAGAGCAACCGGACGCTGATACACAAACTCGATTGCAGTACTCTCGTGTATCCGAGCCTGAAACGTGAAGCGTCCACTTGTCTTTGCAACACCAGTTCCGGGGTCGTACACGCGCGCTGCAAGCTCCTGCCACTCTATCACTGCAATTCGATTGGGAGCAGTACCTTGAATCTCATATGCAACATGCCATGGATTTGGTGCGTTCGTATCCGGGATCAGTTGCGTACCAAGTGGCGAGACGATTGCATCAACGTCATCGGTCATCTGCAACGGTAGTAATGTATAGAGCGGCAGCTTATTCGTACCAAAGGTGAGAAATCCACTGCGATACACCGAGAGTGTGCTCCCACCAGTGGGCAGCGCAAACGGCAGCTTGATCTGCGAGATCACGTTTTGCGGGTTAGTATAACTCTGCAAAATAACTGGGTCGAGAAGGGGTTTATAGACTCCAACGTTACGTGAGAATACATACTGGCGTGCAAATAGCGGACGCTTGCGCTCGCGTTTGACAAACAATGTCGAAGGCTGACCATAGATCGGAACGATGGCTGTATGCTCTTGATACCAGCGTGCATAAACGGATGTGTCAATATTTGTCCAGGCTGAATACACTCTAGCAGCTGGCATACCTTCAACAACAGCTACTCCTGCATCTGGCATAACATCCGCTGCTACGATGGCGCCTGCCTCATCATCGAACACCCTATACTCATCACCAGCACAAAGGCTGGTTGGAGGAGCTAGAGTTCGATGAATCACGCCAGTACCGATCACAACAGACACAAGACTGTCGGCGATTCTCTTTCCGACAAAGCGACGTGTCATTATCGTAGAATCGAGACTAACATGTATCTCGGAGACGCGCGGTTCGAAACGCCAACTAATGGCACTTGGTGCAACGATATATGTACCAGGTGTGATATACCGTTCATAGACAGACGAAATTGCTGTGTCTGACGTAGTGATGTTATCAACCTCAATATGTAGCTGCGGCGAACTCATGAATCTGCTGAGCACAACCGTACTTCCATTGTTCACCGAATCAATAACAAAACGTGTCAAAACACCTTTGCTGAGTACAAGGGCCACCTCCGATGCTGATGTCTCAACCAATGTCGTGACTGATGCATCATCCTCAAACTCATCAATACCAACACGAATGAACGGCTTGGCGATATCGATGGTATACAGCGCTATGCCAAGCGAATCAAACTTGACACATCCGTTAGCGTCACTGACCCTGGTTGGCTGTTCAAGTGCTTCCGGCAAACCACCATAGAGGTCGTCATCGATAGGCGACAACGTAAGCTGAACGCCTTGCAAAGGCTGTCCGCTTGGATCACGAACAAGTACTGTGAGAGCACTCGTGTCCGTTCGAAGTCCAGGTCTATCTGCACAGCGTGCTTGCTCGATGTATGACCGAAGTATCGGACGTTGGCGTGGATGGAACTCCAGCACCGACGTAGCGCCATTGCGACGCTGCATATGGCAGTAAGACATGATCGTACCCCTGGTTGGGCGTACATCCTCGGGACTATAGCATTGTCCGGACTCAGCTGTGATACAACTATCGAGAGGCTGCGGCCAATAGCAACTCTGCGTGTGGATACCGCCGCAGATATGTCCGATTTCATGACACAATACCTGCGCATCCCAGGTCCACGCCGGGTAGTCTTGTGCGGCACCCGTGACATCAATCGAGCAGTAGCTAGCCCCCTTCTCACAGAGTCCGCCAATCGAACGTGCCACACCACCTTCACCCCCTCGAGCTGTGATGACGACAGCGATATCGCGGTTCACAGCCTGCATCGTGCGCTCATACAATTCTATGAACTCGCCAAGGAGTCCATAAACATCGCTTTCTCTATCATACGGCGAATCTTCAGGCTTCCATACCCGCATGTTCGCAATGCGCAAACGCACGCGTAGCTCCTGCTCGTATACTGCTGAACCTACACCAACAAGATGCGTGGCATATGCCCGAGCCGCTTGTTCCGACCCCAATTCGAAGGCAAGGTCTCCATCACACTCAATGGCAAGATCAAGCGTGAGCGTATCGGTAAACTGAACTGCATCGAAGTTCTTGATCGCATCGGAGACCATAGTGCGAACGCTCGCAGTAACAAGCTCTGGCGCTGTTGCACATGTTGACTCATTGAAGGGGGCTTCATATACGCGGAGTCCACGCTGACCTGCGGGCTGACGCATCTGCAGTGCCACTCCGTTATCGAGCACGGTTACGACACATCCCAACGTTGTATCAATTGTGGCCACAATCCGTCGGCCGAACTTGTCCGTACCTGCATATGTGCATATGGCTGCACTGGCAGCCCGCGGATGGACAATGTCAGACTTGTGCAGCAGCGCGCCACCGCTGAGTCCACCCACAGACGGAAGTTCAACATGCAGCGTCGTTGGTCTCTGACGCAGAACACGGGCAACATCGACGTAGCCGTTACG
>JBEBCJ010000102.1:0-11929 GCA_041157865.1 Bacteroidota bacterium | reverse complement strand
CGTATGGTCTTCGTATAAGTGGTATGGGGCTTGGGGGCTCGCTTACCGATGATGAATTCATAGGCTTTGTTATTAGTAACGGCGAAGTAGGACAGGGTCGTGCGCTTCATACAGTCGAGACATCGTTTTCAATCGTAGCTGCAGAACCATATCTGCAACTGCGCCCGCTGGCCGACATCCCACTAACCGCCACAGTTGGCTTAGTTACTGGTTTTCCTGTGGCTACATCATACTCACAGGTAGAACAGCTTGTAGAGCCAACAGATCCTAACATCACGTTTGAGACAGGTTCGCGCACACGCGGAACAGTCAACGCCGAGCTGCCTGGCTTATCCAATCCATTCTTTGCTACGGCTATCGGCATCGGATATCGCTATCAGATGGACGCACAGCGAAGCATAGAGCCGCGTATCGAGGCAGTGTTAGGCATGCAAAACATTACGTCGGCTGTATCATGGGGCGTAAACACATACAGGCTCGGCGTAAACGTAAACTTCATGTTGCCCAAAAGGCTGCCGCCACCACCTCCGCCTCCGCCACCGCCTCCGGTTGTGCCGCCGAGAGTTCCTGTGTTGTCATCAAAGCTGATGGTTCCCGAGATAACCCCTGCGCTTACTTCGGGTGTTGCTTCGGTTGCGATCGTGCGCGAGTATGTTGATGCAGCTCCTGTGATGTTCTTCGCTAAGAATAGCACAGAAGTGCTCACAGGATCGCAGAGAGCAACGCAGTTACAGCAAGACGTGCTTTCGTCTGTTTCTGCATATATCACTCAACACCCAGGTTCAAAGCTGACAATCATTGGTTCTTGCGCGGCAGATGAAGAGCCTGCTGTTGCCAGAGAACGTGCGTCGTATGCAATGAGACTCTTACGCATACCAACAGAGCAGTTCGAGATGCGCGTTGTGCGTCAGGGGGCTGTAGAATACCCTGAGCTTGCAGAGGAACACCGCAGCGTCCAGTTCCTAGTCGATGGCAGCGCTCAGATATTCCGCGTAGAACGCACACGCGACAGTAGTGAACGATTAGCGCCACTTAGCATCCCTGTCGGTCACATCGTCACGTGCGATACGGCATGCACGTCGGGTGTAACTGCCAGTATCGATGGACGGGCGCTTCGTGTAGATGGCGATGGGGCCATGTATACGATGATCGTGGATTCTGCAGCAATACGTCTGATGCAGCAAGGGAAGTCAGTTGTCGTTCGTGGACAAGTTGCATTCGAAGGAACCGCTGCATCATCAGAGCAGCAAGTTGTTTACTCCACGTTTGATCCAAGAGTTACCGTGCGATCTGTGCCTGTTGGACAGGCCGCCAACGGACAAGCGCCACTTACGCTTTGCTACTTCGATTTCAATAGTTCAACGATCGCAAGTTTCAATGAGCAAGCATTTGCTGCTTTGAAGCAGGCAGTTGCAAGTGGTAAACGCGTTGAACTTATCGCAACAACCGACCACCTCGGAACAGATGTTTCTAATGCTGATCTCGCGTCGCGTCGCGCCTCTGCTGCATTGGACAAGCTTCAGGCAATGGGCATTGGTAAGAATAAGGTCGTGATCGGCACATACCAGTCGAAGGCAAACGAGAATGCGAGCCCCATGGATCGTATTGCAAATCGTGCAGTGAAGATCGTCATTCAGGACTAGACTATGCTTACACGTCGCGACTTTCTCCTGCGCGAAGACATTACGTTTCTCAACCATGGGTCGTTTGGTGCTTGTCCAAAGGAATTGCTCGACGAGCAGCGCAGATGGATCGAGCGCCTCGAGCAGCAGCCGGTCTTGTACTTCCGTGAGCTGATGCATGAGATGCAGCGAGCACGAACTGCTCTGGCCGAGTATGTAGGTGCAAAGCCGGAGAATCTTGTCTATGTAACCAATTCAACGTTTGGTGTGAACGTAGCTGCACATGCAGTTGCAGACGTTCTCAAGCCAGGTGATGAGATACTGTCGAATGACCACGAGTATGGTGCTTGCAATCGTGCATGGAAGGAACATGCCGTTCGCAAGGGTGCTGTCTACGTGCAGCAGCACATTCCAATACCAGTGCCGTCTGCATCAGATCTGGTAGAGATTCTTTGGTCTGGCGTAACGGATCGCACTCGGGTGCTTTTCATTAGTCACATCACTTCGCCAACGGGGATTCGTTTGCCCGTTGAAGAGCTATGCAAGCGTGCACGTGAGCGCGGAATCATCACAATCATTGATGGCTCGCATTCGCCTGGACACATACCTCTCGATCTCGCAACACTGGGGTGTGACATCTATACAGCCAATTGTCACAAATGGATGTGCACTCCCAAAGGCAGCGCATTCCTCTGGGCGTCGGATGATTGGGTTGCACGCATGAAACCACTTGTGGTGAGTTGGGGATCCGACATTCCGACGGTTGCAGACAGTTTTATGGTGGACGAAAATGAGTTTCTCGGCACGCGAGACCACAGCCCCTTCCTCACCGTACCCTATGCTATCAACTGGATGAACCGCAATGACTGGCCTGCTCTGCAGCATCGCAGCAGAGATCTTACAATACGTGGTGTTGAGTTGCTTTGCAGCATTGAAGGTATTGCGCCGATCTCAGTACATGGACAAGACCCCATGCTGCAGCTTGGAACGGTAACACTTCCAGAGGCTACTGATACTGATGCTATGAAGGCATGGCTATATGATGAGCGCAGTATTGAAGTTGTCGTTCATCGTTGGCTCGACGTGCCAATCCTGCGCTTCAGTGTGCATGCACACACCACATTTGCCGATCTAGAGACGCTCGTTGGAGCAGTGCGTGATTATCTGCGCATGTGCATTAACTGATGGCGTGTCTATCGCGAACGTCATGAATAAACTCTTCCATGAAGATCAGAGAGTCCTCAAGGTTTAGGCTCATCATTCCACCGCCCTTAACCTCCAGATCTACATAGAACTCCAAGTCTGCAAAGTCATACGTGATGTTTGCATTCAAAATATCTGCCCGGGCAACATTGTGTCCGCCGAAGTGAAAGATCTTCATGGTGTGCCTCATCGAAGAGAAGTGTGTTTCGTCTCGACGAGGTTGCTTGGCTTATGTTGTTCCGAAAAGTCTATCCCCGGCATCACCCAGGCCAGGTACGATGTACCCAACATCGTTGAGTTCTCGGTCTAATGCCGCAATCACGATATCGACTTCAGGGTGCGATGATTCTACGGCATGAACACCTTCAGGAGCTCCGATCAGACATGCTACCAGTACTTTCTGATGTGGTAGGGGGCTTATCAGATCGAGTGTTGCAACCATACTTCCACCGGTTGCGAGCATCGGATCGATCACAATGAACGTTGTTGTTGTATCTGATGGCGGTAGGTTTCGATAGTACTCGTCGGGATGTAGCGTTTGCTCATTACGCTTAAGCCCAATAAAACCAACGCTGGCACTGGGGCAAAGTGTTAAGAACGGTTCGAGTAGCCCCATGCCTGCTCGCAGGATTGGAACCACGACAACGTTGCCGTATATAACGTTTACGGTAGTTGTTTCAAGTGGTGTCGTTACTTGTTGTTGGGTTGCCGGAAGATGCTTGAGTGTTTCGGCGGCAATGTGAAGTCCGATTCGATGCACGGCTGCTCGAAACACATCAACGTGTGTGTCAGCAGACCTAATGATGGCAAGGTCGTGCGATAGAGCCGTACCCGAAAGAACGGTGGTCATGCTACCACTTCGGATAAAAGAGCAACGTAAGGCGCGGTATCGCGTAGATCGTTGTAACGTCTGCAATCTCTTGCGAAAGCACAGCCTTACCGGTCGCAGGGTTTACAAAACGATGCAGATACACGCCCTCTCCCGGCTTTGCGGGGTCTTCCTGTATACGTCCGTCGCGCAATGCTACATCAAGTATCTGATCTTTCTGGGTGAGTTTCTCTTTGTTGAACCATGATGAGAAAATCTCGTCGTCGGACACTGGATACGATGCAGTTACCACATTTGACTGTCCGCCAAGGATGAAGTCAAACCGTACGTTGATCATCGGATAGAACATGCCAAACGATGTTGGAATAGCTACTCCTGCGCCGATACCGGCTATCACGCCGAATCGCGATGTGGTTGTTATCCCATCGTTTGTGTGCGCGTACGTTACGCCAGTCTGCGGTAGAAAGTTGACCTTGTTGTAGGGATTCAGAGCGTATACCATGGCAAGCTCTGCAATGTTCGTTACGATCGGCGGCAGGTTGTATTCTGCCCTATCGCCAACATTCTTTGTGTAGAGGTACGTGCCCTCAAGAAGAATCCGCGGTGTTAGCTGATATGCAGCTGTCGCACCCAAACTTGAGAGTGACGGATACGAGAATGATGCAACAGTGTCTTCCGTAATCTCCCGCCACTTCATCGAGACATTCTCGCCCTGTGCACGTTGGTAGAGCTGACGAAATGTTCTGCGTTCTGTTACGGTATTGGAGCCAAGCGTAATACCGAAACCAAATTTCCTTGGTTTAACAAAACGCTCATACCCGGAGGAATCAACTGAATATGCATCCATAGCATACTCGTAGTCGGAATCGCGCTCATAGTCATCCTCATTCGGGACACGAGGCTGCGCTTGGAGTCCAATCGTTGTGAGTGCGAGAAGCAGTCCTAAGCGAAAGAGGTTTTTTGCCGTCTGTGTCGAGGCTGATTGAACTTCTGCAAATGTCATGGAACGTATCTCCGCGATTTTTTCAGCAACAAGGCGCACAAAAGCAGGCTCATTGCGTTTGCCTCTGTGCGGTACCGGTGTCATGTATGGCGAGTCGGTTTCTATCATAAATCTATCTAACGGCACACGTTCAATCACATCATGTAGTGTGAACTTCTTGAACGTGATATTGCCTGTAAACGAAACATGCATGCCCAGCGAAAGCGCACGTTCAAGAACATGCATATCGCTCGAGAAGCAGTGAAGCACTCCACGAAGCGAACCGTCTTGCTCCTGCTCAATGATATCGAGAACATCCTGATCAGAGTCACGATTATGGACGATCACTGGCAGGTTGTGCGATTTTGCTATGCGCAGCTGCTCGCGAAAGTACAATTTCTGCACGTCTGGTGTGCAGAAGTCGTAGTAATAATCAAGTCCGATCTCACCTATAGCAACAACCTTTGCTT
Organism: Bacteroidota bacterium; assembly: GCA_041157865.1. GTDB lineage: Bacteria > Bacteroidota > Ignavibacteria > Kapaibacteriales > Kapaibacteriaceae > UBA10438. Next base: position 6,823 of record JBEBCJ010000102.1, on the reverse strand, counting down.
CAGAGCACTGCATGTCTACATCCACCAGGTCGGATTCCGTGACCTCTCCGGCGTGATGGGGGTGGATGCCTACGCCGCGAAAAAGGCGGGCGTCGGCGTTGACCACAGACGTAAGGTGGGCGCGTGATGCCGGCTTGATGTCGGGCACAATGATTGCTTCCACGCCAGATTCGAACGCCCTTGCCAGCACATCGGCTCTGTCTGCCTCAAAGGCTTCAGTATCGATATGCGCATGGGTGTCGATCATGCAGCCCCTTGCAGCTCTTGGACTGCGGCGATTACTGCATCGACATGTCCCGGAACCTTTACCTTGTCGAAGACGCGGACAATCTTGCCCTTGGGATCGATGATATATGTAGTGCGTTCGACACCCATATACTTTCTGCCGTACATCGACTTTTCCTTCCAGACGTCGTAGCTCTGGCAAACCTCTTTCTCCGTGTCTGCAAGCAGCGGAAAGTTGAGGGCCTGCTTTGCCTTGAACGAATCGTGCGACTTTACGTTGTCGGGGCTAACGCCGACTACGCTAACGCCGAGCTTTGTAAGCCGGCTCATCGAATCGCGAAAATCGCATGCCTCTGTGGTGCAACCCGAGGTTGCATCCTTGGGGTAGAAATACAAGACAAGCCACGATCCTTTGCAGGATGCGAGCGAAATCGTACCCGCTCCGTCGGTTGGTCCTTTGAACGACGGTGCCTTAGTTCCTTCTGCAAGTGCCATGTTACTTCCTTGGCGCAGTTGCGCGCCGCGCTGAAAACAATTCGATAAGGGTTTGTTCCACGGGAAGAATCTCTTCTGTCCGTGCAGAGGCTAAAAACGTCTGGTCGGGTTGTTCTGTTCCCGCAGCGGTACTCGTCTGGGAGGAGGCATTGTTAGCCGTCGCCCCTTGGGGACGTGGACGAACCAGATTGACGCCGATCGATGCGCCATAAGTAGCTGTGAGGTATTCCTTGAGCTGTTGAAGCTTGTCCTCGAGTCGGTGGTAGATGATCTCTGCCTGTGGACGCAGGACGATACCTACATCTGTCATATCGATGTTGAGGACATTTTGCTTTACTGCGCTCTGCACAAAGCTCAAATGCTCCGGCAATGAATCGATCCACTGCGACCAGCGCTTCGCAATGTTCCCAGCGCTCAGCGAACTCACTGGCTTATCCTGTGTCTTCATGATCACAGGATTACCCAGGCGTACGGGGATCGGCTGAGCCATTGCTACGCCCCCTACTACTTGCGTAGATGCATGTGGTGGAACGGTTGCCGGAATGCTTGGCGCGTTCAGCATCGCCAGCACGTTGCCAAGGTCTACGGTAGAGTCCATGGCCGCCAGTTGAACCAACGTAAACTCAAAACGTATGCGAGGTTGCGGCGGATTATGACGCAGAACGGCCTCGCCCTGCGTGATCATCGTCATAATGCGCAGCACGTCTGCCTTTGTATGTGTTGTCCCTGCCTGCTGGTAGCGTGTGAGATCGGAGCTCGAAGCTTCGATAAGCTCGCTGTTGCCGGTAGTGATAACCGTGAGAATGTTTCTGTAGTGCTCAAGTAGTCCGAGTAGACATTCCTGAAGATCGTAACCACGCTGCACAACTGTACGAGCCAGCGTGAACATCGTCGGAATATCATGAGCAGCGATGGCCTCACTCAATGCAAAGTAAAAGTCCGTATCGATCAGGTGGAGTGCATTGCTCACTTCCGACGATGTGATCGTTGTGCCGCAAAACGATACCACCTGATCGAGGATCGATTGCGAGTCGCGCATTGATCCATCAGCCTTCTTGGCAATCGAAACAAGGGAGGCTTCGTCGATTGTAATGCCTTCCTTTGAGGTGATATGCTTGAGATGTCCGGTGATGGTCTCAATCTCCATGCGACGGAAATCAAAACGCTGACATCTGCTAAGGATGGTGGCCGGAACCTTATGGATCTCGGTTGTGGCAAAGACGAAAATCAGGTGAGCAGGGGGCTCTTCAAGCGTCTTCAGCAGGGCATTAAACGCTGATGTTGAAAGCATGTGGACTTCATCGATGATATACATCTTGTACTTACCCACAACTGGCGCATACTTAGCGTTGTCTCGCAGCTTTCGAACATCCTCCACAGAATTATTGGAAGCCCCGTCGATCTCAATGATATCTACGCTGCGTCCCTCAAGCATATCCATGCATGACGGACATGCGTTGCACGGCTCAAAGTTGGTGCTGTTGGTGCAGTTTAGTGCCCTGGCAAGGATCCGTGCACAGGTGGTCTTCCCAACGCCCCGTGGACCGGTGAACAGGTAGGCATGATGAACGCGCTGTTTTGCTATGGCATTTTTCAGCGTTGTTGTAATATGCTCCTGTCCAACGACGTCTTCAAAACGAAGTGGACGCCATTTTCGGGCCGTTACGATGTATCGTTGTTCTTCTGCCATAGAGTTTGCCTTGCGAACTGGCAATCTGCTAAAACCAACCGCCATGCACAAACACACTTACGCTCATCTTGTCCACTTTCTGATTCTCGTGGCCTACGGAACGCAGTTCATGTTTGCCCAAACGGATCTCAATGTCATCAGCATTGATGTTCGCGGACGTAAAGCAAGCGTTGTGCAGCAACGACTTATCGTGCGAATGTGGTTGGCCAGAGACATCGCATCGGCGCAGCAGGTGCTGCCAGCTGGTTTTCGCATTGTGGATCAGCTCTTGCGTCCGGAGCAGACAGTATTCTTTTCTGAACAAGGCCGAATGCAACGGTATTTACCTAACGAATCGCGCGATCTGCACTCTGCCGAAGATCGGCTTACACGCACATTCGTAGTCGAGTATTCAAGCATCGCTAGCCCCCTGCACATATCTGCGCTCCTGCTAACAAAGCATCGAGGTCAGGTTGAGATTGCCGAGCCGTGGTATGTGGCTCAGACTCAGGAGCAACCCAACGATCCTGATGTTGCAATGCAGTATCATTTGCAGACCATCCGAGCGCAGCAGGCATGGGATGCCTATCAGGGATCAGAGTCTGTTACGATATGTGTCAGTGATGACGGCATACGGCAGGATCATGAAGATCTCGGCCCAAACATTGCCGTTAATGACAAAGAGATCCCCGACAACTTGATCGATGACGATGGTAACGGGTACATCGATGATTACATAGGTTACAATTTTGCCTACCAGATAGATGGTACGCAGCCGGGTTCGACGTTGAGCATCACATCATTTGGGCATGGTACAAAGGTGGCCGGTCTTGCTGCAGCTGCAACAAACAATGGAAAAGGTGTTGCCGGTGTGGGATTCAAGAGCAAGCTCTTTCCCTTGAAGACCTCGAAGAAGTCGGGTGGTGGCATTTTGTTTGGTTACCAGTCCCTTATCTATGCAGCGCAGCGCGGGTTCCCGATCGTGAACACGAGCTGGGGTGTAGTAAAGCCCTTTTCACAGATAGATCAATCAGTGATAGACTACTGCATAGCAAGTAACGTACTCGTCATTTCATCAGGGGGCAATCATGGTGCAGATGAGATCGGTGCAGCCTGGCGTTGGATAAACTTTCCATCGGGCTACCGCGGCGTATTGGGTGTTGGTGAAACAACTGTAGATGATCAGGTGACGCAGACGAGTGGGGTTGGCATTAATGCCGATGTGTATGCGCCTGGGTATCTGGCCTACACAACGGATTCACCATCGGGATACACATCGTTTGGCATCATGGGTACGTCGTTTGCATCGCCCATCGTAGCAGGGCTTGCCGGACTTGTCCGGGGTAAGTGGCCAAACCTGAGTCCGTTGCAAGCTGCTGAGCACATTCGACAAACGTCAGATGATATCTCATTCGTGAACATGCCCATCAGTGAGTTTCGTCCACGTCGCGTAAACGCAGAGCGAGCACTTACCACCGAACCATTTTCACGTCCTGGGGTTCGCATCACGGCAAGCACAGTGCGCGTTGCACGCACCGGAGAGGAACGTTACAGGGTAGGTGATACAATCGAGCTCGTCTTGCGCCTTACGAACTACCTGGCAGATGTTAACCTCGAGACGGTGCTGTATATCAACGATCTCAACGGTTGGTCGCTACGAATTCTGAACGATGCGCAGACCCCCGGGCTGATCCAGCAAAACGGTGTCAAAACAATGCAGCCAATTAAGATCGTGGTCGATGCAATCGGCGCCGGAGATTGTGTGCTCGGGCTCACGATGAGTGGTCCACCTGCATACGACGATCGTGATGTGGTGATGATCTCACCGCCGACAACGATGTACCGCTTTGAGAACGACAAGTTGATATACTCGTTGTCTGATGATGGAATGGTCGGCTACTCGGCACCGTTCGATCCAAAGTACGGCGATGGATTTGGGTTTAAGCCTACGTACTCCATGCTTGCCTCGGGGGGGATCTTTGCACAAATGCAAAGCACGGTGTCGGTGTCAGCCTATAAGAACGACCCACCGTATGCATCAGACTTTGTTGCATCTAAACAGTTCGGACGTAACCCAGGTGCTAACATTGGTGTTATGTCGGACTCTGCTGCATTTCAACCCATCGGCATTGAAGTACAGCAGCAGTGCCTGTTTCCTTCGCAAACAGCTCAGGCAACTGTTTGGAATGTTACGGTGCGGCCAAGCAGCGAAACATCAACGTTGAGCAACATCGGAGTAGGTTATGTGTTTGATTGGGATCTCGGTTCTGGCGGCTCCGATAATCGGATCGTGCATGACGATAGTTGTATCCCTGCGTCCTTGCGTGGAGGGCAAACTGCAGCCTTCCTCGTAAGCCGCGATGCGTTCCCGCTGGCAGTATGCGTTGCAGCCGTTAGCTCGCGCCCTGCAGATGTTGCACAAGCTGCATGTATGATGCTTGAAGACATCATTGATGATGGTGATGGGTTTACGTCTGCCGACCGCATTCGCCTGCTAACAAGTGGAACGAGCATAACGACTGATGCAGTTGGCGATGTAGCTGGCTCGATCGGCATGCTTACAAATGGCGATGTCAGTGCAGGTAATCCACTATCGTTTCGAGTGATCATCGGTGCGGGGACCTCTGCAGATGAGGCTCGTAGAGCTGTACGCGAGGCAATTGAGGCTACAACATCAGTGCCGCACGATGCAAAGTTTGGCATCATGATTTGGCCTAATCCAACAACCGGTGATGTACGAATTCAACTCACCGATGGACCAGCACGATGCGAGATCGTTGATGTGGCAGGACGTGTGGTTTTGAACGAGCAGCTCGACTCAGATGAGGCACTTCTTCGCACAGCAACGCTTGCCAATGGAGTGTATCGCGTAGTTCTATACGATGTAAACGATAGAATTCTTCGTGTTGAGACCCTCGTATGCAAATGAGATTAGCCCTATACGCAGTTGCCTTCTCACTGATTGCCTCGGCTACGGCACTGGGACAATTGCGGTACCTGCCGGCAGAGCCACCGCATCGAAAGGATGCAGTGGTAGCTGGACATCTGAAAGTACGGGTTGCAAGTGCGTACGCTTCTGTTGCTCGTGAGGTCCTGCAGGAACTTGGTCTAACGATTATACGTGAAGTCTTGCCGTATGACCAGTCGCTGCGTGGCCGAGATAAACTGCGCAGCAAACATCGACCTGCAAGTTTCGAGGAAGCGGTTGCTGTTGAAGACCGGCTGCTGCGTTCCTATGTAGTTGCCTATGATCACGAGGATGTCTCGCCAGAGCGTATGATTGAGCGCATTCGCACTGGTTGTGGTCCGATTGAATGTGCCGCACCGTGGTGTGTTATGGAGTTGTGCGGAGAACCGAACGATCCCGAAGCGCCCAAGCAGGGCCTGTTGTCGTTGATTCGAGCAACAGAAGCATGGGACATAGAGGACGGATCAGATTCGGTTATCATTGGCATCAGCGACAGTGGTGTTCGGCAGGATCACGAAGATCTTAAGGATGCACTGTTCATTCGAACATCGGAGATTCCGGACAATAACGTTGATGACGACAACAACGGCTACGTTGATGATTACGACGGATATTCGTTTTCTGCTAAGGCAGATGGTGTCGGGAATGCCAACGCCAACAATCCGTTCAATGGTCACGGAACGAGTGTGGCTGGCATTTGCGCCGCACGGGTGAACAACAACATAGGTATTGCTGGTGTTGCCAATACCTGCAAGATCTTTCCCTTGCGTACAATGCCGAATGGAACAACAGGCATAGTCTATGGATACGAGTCGATCATGTATTGCGCAACAAATGACATCCATGTAGTGAACTGCTCGTGGGGTGGGCAATCACGATCATGCATTGATGAAGACATTATAGCATATGCAATCGCTCGCGGCACCGCAGTGATTGCGGCCGCCGGCAATCACGGCTCTCCAAGTCCTTTTTATCCTGCAGCATACAACGGAGTATTCTCGGTAGGTGTCGTTGATGCGTCCGATAATGTTGTGCCCATGAGCGGACATGGCCCAACAGTAGACATCATGGCGCCGGGGCACGGGAGCTGGAGCACTGCCAATGACGGCACCTATGCAGGATTTTGCTGCACATCCGGATCGGCACCTATTGTATCTGCGGTTGTAGCACTCGTGCGGTCAAGACACCCAGAGCTAGGTCCGCGGGAAGCATGCGCCGTAGTTCGCGCCACAGCCAAAGCTTCGCCTTGGGCTACTGTCCCTGGTTCGATAGATCCACTTCTGCTGCCTCAGGGCCGTGTCGATGCGCTCAGTGCTGTTATGGCCAACCCCGATACGCTTGTTTCTATGGTCCTCGACAGCGTGTTGGTGTTCGGACCACGGCAGGCAAGCCGCTGGACGGTTGGCGATACGATCGAAGTGCGTATCCGTTTGCGCAATGAGCTTGCACCGATCGAACTCAAACAG